>CAYGLT010000035.1:0-15735 GCA_964350875.1 uncultured Phycisphaeraceae bacterium
TCGCGGTCGATGCGTGTGCCGCGGAATCCGAGGTAGAGCATCAGCGCGCCGAGGGCGAGGGCGACGAGCGCGATCCAGAGCGAGGTGTTCCCCATCGCGTTCCCTCCGTACGGCGACCGTTCGCGTGATCGTCGTAAACCCCTGGATAGACGACGCAGGATGATGGAAGGTTCATCGAGGTCTCATCGGGGGTGCATGCGTGGGGAGGAATGTACCAGAGGTCCGCCGCGTGGCGGGCATCCGTTCGCTAGACACATTTCTGTGTGAGGGCCGACCCATGCCTATGAAGATTGACTCGCTGAAGAAGTTGTACATCCACAGTCTGAAGGACATCTACCACGCGGAGCACCAGATCATCGAGGCGTTGCCGAAGATGGAGAAGGCGGCGTCGTCGAAGGAGTTGAAGGCGGGGTTCCGCGAGCACCTGAAGCAGACCAAGATGCAGGTCGAGCGGCTGGAGCGGATCTTCGACGGTCTGGAGATGAGCCCGGCCGGCGTGAAGTGCGAGGCCATCGAGGGGTTGATCGCGGAGGGCGAAGAGGCGATCAAGGACATCAAGGAGCCCGAGGTTCGCGACGCGGGCCTGATCGCCGCGGCCCAGAAGGTGGAGCACTACGAGATGGCGTCGTACGGGACGGCGCGGGCGTTTGCGCGGCTGCTCGGGTACGCGGACGCCGTGGAGTTGCTGACTGACTCGCTCGAGGAAGAGGCGGACACCGACGACCGCCTGACGGAACTCGCGCTGAGCGGGATCAACGAGGCGGCGGTGGATTGACGGACGCCGGACCTGGTTGTGTCTTCGAGACACCACAGACGCGACCGGCATGGGCGAGTCCCGGCCGGTTGCGTCGATTTTGGAGGGGCTCGGAAGGTCCCTTGAAGTTATCTTGGGGAATCTTGGCCCCGGCGGGCGAAGCGTCGATTATCGGACGGAAACGCGCTTGCCCAGTTTGCCGCGAGGGTGTCCTGGGGCTTCGTCAGGGACGAAATCCACCGTGTGGAATCTTCGTGGGCATCGCATGGATGCCGCGGATCAGCCCGTGATGTCGAGGGAGCGACCGGTCTGGACGGCGACGGCGGCGGCGTTCTTGTCGGCGGGTCGGCCGTACATCGTGTAGGCGCCGGGCGCGGTGAGCGAGGAGGTGTCGCCGTCGAAATCGACGCGTCCCGGGACGGTGGCGGCGACGAGTCGCTCGACTCCCCCGCTGCTGTTGAGGCCTGCGGGGCGTGATGCGGGCTGCGTGGCGCGGATCGACGCGATGCTGGTCGAGTCCTCGACGCGGGCGGCGCGTGCCTCGAGCGCCTGCGCGGCGGGGCGTGCCTGGGGCGCCACGCCGTAGGCGCGGGCGAGGAGATGGCTGTTGGTTCCGGCGATTCTCACGGCGGTAAGGGTATCGGCTGAGGGGGATCGCCGCGACGAATCGTGCGGTCCGCCAGCCGTGGGTGTGGATTGCGTGCGAGTCTTCCCAGATCCCCATGAAAGCACCGGAACTGCCCAGTTTTACCGGATAACCCCCGGGGGACGAAGGGGCGCGGAATCCGCGCAATGGCCGTTAATTCTCGGTCGTGAAGGTAGTTGCGCCCCGAACGGTCGTGCTGGCTGGGCGGGCGCTTCTGGCGCTCTGCGGAAGATTTCTCTGGCTCATGCGTCGGGTCTCAGGTAGATTGTGCTGCTTGCTTGAGGGATTCGTCCCGGCGGAGCGGTCCGAGAAACCGCTCCCAACCGGGACGGAGGCACAGGCCCTCAGCGTTTGGTGGAGTCAGCGTCCCCGGTCGAAAGGCCGCGGGCGGCACACGAGAAACAGAAGAGAGAACTCAGATGATCCAGCGCACCATTGCTATCGCGATCTCGTCCGGCCTCGCCGCGACCGCCGCGTTCGCCGCCCCCGCGTTCATGGGCAGCGGCAACGGCATCCTCAACGCCGGCGCGCAGTCCGAGAACTTCAATGTTGCTGTCCCGAGCAACGTCAATGTCATGGTGAACGACCCCAGCCAGAACTCGACGGCCACTGTCGTCGGCCTTGGTTCGGCGGCCGGCAACACCCTTGCTCTGGATGTCGACTTTGCCGGCGACGGCATCACCGGCTCGACCAGCATGGCCTTCGCCACCGAGTTCGTCCTCGGCGACCCTGCCATGCTTCACATCAACGGCACGCTCGACGGCCTGTCCGGCTACGAACTCATCCTCCGCCCCACCGACCAGTCCTTCCAGATCCGCGAATACCTCGACTACGACGAGTTCGGGTTCTTCGGCACGCTCACCGACGACAACTTCGACCCGGTCCCCGAGTTCAATGTGATCGGACAACTCGCCGCCGGCTCGTACGAACTCATCGTCAACATGCGCACGGAGGCCCTCGGCGGCCAGCCCTTTGATGGCACGGGCGGTTTCACCGTCACCCTGACCACCATCCCGGCGCCCGCCGCCGCGATGGCCCTCGGCGCCCCGGGCCTCCTCCTGGCCCGTCGTCGCCGCGGCTGAGTCTCGACCGCTTTCATCACGCAGACGAACCACATCGCGAGCGAGCCCCATATCCTCTGGACACCACTCCTTGAGGAAGGGACACGCCCGCGATGTTTTTGCGCCAGATCTACGACGAGTCACTCGCGCAGGCCGCCTACATGGTCGGCTGCCAACGCACGGGTGAAGCGCTCGTCATCGACCCCGAGCGCGATGTGGACCGCTACATCGAACTCGCGGCCCGCGAGAAACTGCGCATCACCGCGGTCGCCGAGACGCACATCCACGCCGACTTCCTGTCCGGCGCGCGCGAACTCGCCGAACGCACCGGCGCGACCCTGTACCTGTCGGACAACGGCGGCGAGGACTGGTCGTACACCTGGCTCGACGAGAAAGAGGGCGGCGGGCGGTACAAGGCCGTCCTGCTGAAGCACGGCGACTCGTTCAAGGTCGGCAACATCCACCTCCGCGCGCTGCACACCCCCGGGCACACGCCCGAGCACATCTCCTTCCTGCTCACCGACGGCGCGACCTCGAAGGAACCCATGGGCTTGTTCACGGGCGACTTTGTGTTCGTGGGAGACATGGGCCGCCCCGATCTGCTCGAGACGGCCGTGGGCGTGAAGGGCGCAAAGGAGACCTCGGCGCGCGAACTCTTCGATTCGATCAAGGAGTTCACCGCCCTGCCCGAGTACCTGCAGGTCTGGCCCGCGCACGGCGCGGGGTCGGCGTGCGGCAAGGCGCTCGGAGCGATCCCCCAATCCACCGTCGGCTACGAGTTGCGCACGAGCCCGGCGCTGCTCGCCGCGCGCGAGGGACAGCAGCGGTTTGTGGATTACATCCTCGCCGAGCAGCCCGAGCCCCCCACCTACTTCGCGCGCATGAAGCGCCTCAACCGCGACGGCGTGCCCGTGCTGGGCGATCTGCCCGCGCCGAAGCGCATGACCGCGCGCGAGATCTTTGATTTCGCCAACGACGCGTCGAATGTCGTGCTCGACACGCGCACCTGGGACGAGTTCCGCGTTGCGCACCTGCACGGCGCGCTCTCGGCGCCGCTCGACCGGACATTCCCCACCGTCGCGGGGTCGTATGTCGACGAGCACGAGCGCATCGCGCTGCTCGTGGACGAGTCGCGCGTGGAGGACGCCGTGCGCATGCTCGTGCGCGTCGGGCTCGATCGAGTCGTCGGGTTCGCGCCGCCGGCCGTCATCGACGAACTGAAGTCGTCGGGCGTGCGGCTCGCGGCGACGGATGAGGTCGACGCCAAGCAACTCAAAGCGATGCTGAACGGCAAGGACGCTCCGACGCTGCTCGATGTCCGCCGCGCCGCGGAGCATCACGACGCGCCGATCATCGACGCGCCGTACGCGAATGTGGCGCACACCACGCTGAGCAAGCGGCTGAGCGATGTGCCGCGCGGCGAGCCGCTGATCGTGCACTGCGCGGGCGGGGTGCGATCCGCGCGGGCCGCGTCGTATCTGCAGCGCAAGGGGTTCGCCCCGATCAATCTCAAGGGCGGCTACGCCGCATGGGTCAACGCACACAAACAGTGAGGAACGAGAGCATGACTGTTCAACTTGGCGACACCGCGCCCGACTTCACCCAGCACTCCACGATGGGCGACATCCACTTTCATGAGTGGCTTGGCGATTCGTGGGGCGTGCTGTTCTCGCACCCCAAGGACTACACCCCGGTCTGCACGACCGAACTCGGCGCGGTCGCGAAACTCAAGCCCGAGTTCGACAAGCGCAATGTGAAAGCGATCGGTCTCTCCGTCGATCCGCTCAAGGACCACGAGGGCTGGTCGAAGGACATCGAGGAAACGCAGGGCGTCGCGCTCAACTTCCCGTTGCTCGCCGATCAGGATCGCAAGGTGTCGAACCTCTACGGCATGATCCACCCGAAGGCGGACGACACCTTCACGGTGCGCTCGGTCTTCATCGTCGGGCCCGACAAGAAGATCAAACTCACGCTCACCTACCCCGCGAGCACGGGCCGCAACTTCGACGAACTCCTGCGCGTGATCGACTCGCTCCAACTCACGGCGCAGCACAAGGTCGCGACCCCCGCGAACTGGAAGCACGGGCAGGACTGCATCATCGTCCCCGCCGTCAGCAACGACGACGCGAAGAAGTTGTTCCCGAAGGGATTCAAGGAAGTGAAGCCGTACCTGCGCACGACGCCGCAGCCGAATGTCTGAAGAGCGGCAATCGGCAATGGTGAATAGGCAATGGGGAAGTCCCCTTGCCTATTGCCTCTTGCCTTATCCAATGCGGGCGACAGGAGTCGAACCTGCACGGCCTGTTACGGCCACGGGAACCTAAATCCCGTGCGTCTGCCAATTCCGCCACGCCCGCGCGCGTGATCGCGCGAGATCGTAGCGGCCGGCGGGCCGGCTCAGCCCTCGATCGAGATCGGTGAGTACCCGGGGGTCTTCGGCCCGGCGGCGGGCAGTTGCTTGGGCGCCGAGGGGCGGACTGACGGCTTCACCGGGCTGGCAGCGGCCTCGACGGGCTCGGCGTCCACATCCGGGGGCGACGCGTCGTTGATCGCCTGCGCGAGCGCGTTGGCGTCCTCGCGGCGCATCGGGGGCAGCCCGTTCTCCGCGCGGTACTTCTCGATGACCATCAGCCAGGTCTCGCGGTCGTACTCGAGGAGTTCGACCACCTCGTCCACGATCTTCGCGTTCTTCTCGAGGTTCGCGTCGATGAGGCGGCGGTACATGAACATGTAGAGCGAGCTGAGTTTCTCGCAGATCTCCGGCGCGATCTCGGGACGGAGCGACGAGATGAGTTCCAGCAGAATGTTCTTCGTGCGGCTCAGCCCGTTGTACGCCAGTTCCCAGTTCTTGCTCGCGATGCCCTCGCCGCCCTGCCGGGCGAACTTGATCGCGCCCTCGATGAGCATGAGGCGCAACTCCTCGGGCCGGGCCGAGAGAACCTTGCTTCGCAGATACGCGTCGGCGGGGTTGGGTGCGGTCATGGCCTTGTGATCGGTCGGTTCGTGGAATGGTTTGAGCGGGATCGGTCAATCCGTCACGGTCTTCATCGGCGGCTTGGTCGCCCGAGCGTCAACCGGCCAGGCCGATCGAGCCGAGCGCCGCCTGCTGTCCCTGGAGACCGGCGATGGCCTGCTCCATGACGATGAACTGCTGCTCCAGCCGCGCGCGCTTGCGTTCCAGTTGAAGATCGAAGTTCGCGATGCGGTCGACCTGCTGCTCGATCTGGTCGGTGAGCGTGTTCTTGCGCCGCGTCAGCAGGCCGTCGATCGAGTTGGTGTACTGGTCCGCGAGGCGCTTGATCACCTCGGCGATGCCCAGTTTCGTGGGCTCGAGTTCGCCCGTGTTGGGCGTGGTGATCAGCGGGTTTCCGTTCTCGTCCTCGAGGAGCACGGTGTCCTCGCGCGGCGCGAGGTCGTACGCGGCGAAGAGATCCTCGACCGCCTGCGGGTTCTCGGCGAACGCCTCGCGGAACTTCTGCGCATCGAACTCGAGTTTCGCGCCGTCGCCGATCTTCACGCCGACCAGCGAGAGACGCTGGTACTCGCCGTCGACATTCAGGGGCGTGCCCTGGATCGCGGCGTAGAGGCCGGAACGGATCTGCGACACGGCGGAGTCGCCCAGCAGCGCGCCGCGCGCGTTGGTTTCCTGGTCGTACTTGTCGTACTTGTTCAGGGCGTCGATGACCTTGTTGAAGGATTCGACGAAGCCGCTGATCGCCGTCTCCATCGCCTCGGTGTCGCGCGAGACGATGAGTTCGATCGGCGTCGACGAGGTGCCTGTCAGGTTCACCGTCACGCCCGTGATGACATTCGAGAGCGAGTTCGTCGACGAGGTCAGCGCGATCGCCTGCGCCGGGTTGGTCGAGCCGTAGAACACCACGGCGTCCTGGCCCTTCGTCAGCGTGTTGAGCCCGAGGTCGACGCCCTCGGTGCTGATCGACAACTGCCCGACGCGGCCTGAGAACTGCGAGGTGAACGAGAGCCGGAACGGGGTCGCGCCGCCGCCGTCGTTCACGATGGACGCGGTGAATCCCGGCGCGATGCCGTTGATCTTGCTCGCGATTTCCTGAAGCGTGTCGGTCGCGTCGAACTCGATCGTCTTCTCGTACGAGCCGTCGATCTTGTTCTGGCCCACGGCGCTGCTCTCGGAGGTCCCGAGCAGGTTCAGTTTCTTCGCGACATTGCCGTCGACCTCCTCGATGCGGATCGCCTGCGCGCCGCCCGAGGTGTCCTCGATCACGATGCCGTCGCCCTGATCGTTGATCCGCGCGGTGGCGGCGATCGGGCGGCTGTTGATCGCCGCGATCAGGTCGTCGAGCGTCTTCATGTCGCTCGTCACGCCGATCTCGGAGATCGCGCCGGTCGAGTCGACGATGCGGAAGCGCCCCGTGCCGATGCCGGCGCCGGAGTTCAGCGACGACAGACGCGTGCCGTTGCCCATCCAGCGCGTCTGGAGGTTGCCCGATGCGGCCACGCCCGAGTCGAACGAATCGTCGAGGTTGAACGAGGCCGCGGCGTCTCCCGCGATCGTGAAAGTCCCGCCGCCCGTGGTGGTGTCGGTGATCGTCAGGCCGTTGCCCGCGTTGTTGAGCGACGCGGTCACGCCCGCGCCGGAGTTGTTGATGGCGGCGATGACATCCGAGATCGAGCCGTTGGCGTCGATCACGACATCGGTGTTGGCGCCGTTGCGCGTGGTGAAGGAGAGCGTCGTGCCCGAGATGCCCGCGCCGCCGTTGAGCGACGACACGAGCGTGCTGTTCAGGCCCGCGATGACGCGCCGGCCCGACAGGGTGTCCGTGTTCGTGGTCCCGAGGATTCCCAGGTCGCGCGCGGTGGTGCGGCCCGCGTCGGACTCGGCGACGGTGAGCGAGCCGCCCCCGCCCGTGGTGTCGGTGAGTTCCAGCGACACGCCGTCCGCCGCGATCGACGCGGTGACCTTGCCGCCCGTGTCTTCCTCGATGCGGTCGATCACATCCTGGAGCGTCGAGGAGCCTGCGCGGGTGACCTCGTTCTGCGCGTCGACGACCTGTCCGAGGCGGATGTTGTGGACCGAGCCGTCGCGCGCGGTGATGCGCAGGTCGGAGGTCACGCCCGAGCGGATGCCCACGCCGGTTCCGTCGTTGAGGGCGTTGAGGGCGGTCGTGCCCGAGAGCGAGTTGATCGCCGTGCCGGTGATGACGCCCGTGCCGCTGTTGCCCGCGATGCCGAGCGAGGTGGCGGTGCTGCTTCCGAACGCGTTCTCGATGCGGAGGTTGCCGCCGCCGCCCGAGACATCCTCGATGACGAGGCGGTCGCCGTCGACGCTGGCCTGCACGGCGACGCCCGAGGCGCTGTTGATGCGTTCGATGACCTCGTCGATCGAGATGGCGGTCGAGAGGTCGATCTCGGCGGAATCGCCTGTGCGGTCGGTGATCTGGATTTTGCCTCGCGCGACGCCCGCGCCGCCGTTGAGGTCGGCGAGGCGCGTGCCGGTGGAGAGGCGTCCGCCGCCGATCTCGACGCTGAGCGAGGTGAGGCCGACGCCCGAGGTGTCACGATCGGTGAACCCTCGCGAGATCTGCTGTTCGCTGGTGACCAGGCGGTTGACGATGAAGTTGTACGCGCCGGGGGAGGCGGAGGTGCTGGCGGTGGCCGAGAGCACGCTGGTGTTGGACGAGGTGGCCTTGGCCGCGTCGAAGACGCGGTTGAAGCGCATGGCGCCCGCCGAGGTGCGGAGGGCGAGGAGTTGTGAGTTCACATCGAGGTACGCGGCCTGCTGCGTCTGCAACTGCACGATGCGTTGCTGCGCGAAGATCTTCGGACGCGACTCGATGGACAGGAGTTGTTCGATGATGCTCTGGGTGTCGATGCCAGAGACGAGACCGGAACTGGAAATGCCGCCCATGGTGGGATCCCTCCCTCAAAGTGGCCCTCGTTGGCCGGGCGAAACCTGAACGCGCATTCGCCGCGCGGAGTGCGCGGCGTCTGCGCAACACACATAGGGTCCGCGCCCCGCGCTGCCTCAGGCGGCGCGGAGGGTGTACGGGTCCGCAATCGCGGCGCCGCCGATCGAGTGCTCTGGTGCGCGGTGGGTCGGGACATCGAGCCCGCGCTTGCGGAGGCTCATCACATCGCTCGCCCAGGACGAGACCAGACGACCGAACACCTGCTGCGCATTGCGCACGCTGGGGTGACGCGCGTCGAGGGCTCCCGCCTGAATCGGGGCGTTGACGACGAAGGGGCCTTTGGTGGTATCCATAACACTCCGCTCCCTCACTGGCCGGACGCGACTGTGGGGCGACGCTCGCCCTCGCGTTCGGCGTTCTCGGGATTGAGGATCGGCCGATGCCGACCTCGACTTCAGTGCCGGATAACCAGATCGACCGGCGCCTCTCCCCCACGCAAACCACGGGCCTCTTTTCGGGCCGCCGTGGTTCTCGGACCTGACCTGTGAAGAAATCGCCCCGTCGGCGACGGTCCGGGAAGTCGCGTCCCCCCGATGGCCGATGTAGAGTAAACGCCAACATGGGTGAGGAGCGCACTATCTCGCAGGAGCGGGCGGCGGAAGCCGTCCCGGCAACGCCTGAGGGGGAGAAACCCCCACGCGATGTCATTGTGCGCATGCGGGATGTCACCAAGATCTACGACGGGCGAACCGTTCTGGACCGCCTGAATCTGGATGTGAAGCGCGGCGAGACCATGGTCATCATGGGCGGGTCGGGCTCGGGCAAGTCCACCTCCCTGCGCATCATGATCGGCTCGGTCACCCCCGAGCGGGGGAAGGTCTGGATCTTCGGCGAGGAGATCACCTGCCTCGAAGAGGAGGCGATGAACGAGGTCCGCAAGCGTTTCGGCATCCTCTTTCAGTCCGGCGCGCTCTTCAATTCGATGACCGTCGCCGAGAATGTCGCCCTGCCCCTGCGCGAGCACACCAATCTGGCGCCGGACATCATCGATATCCAGGTGAAGATCAAACTCGAACTCGTGGGGCTCCGGGAGCACGCGAACAAGTTCCCCGGGATGCTGTCGGGAGGCATGAAGAAGCGCGCGGGGCTCGCCCGGGCGCTCGCTCTCGACCCTCAACTGCTGTTCTACGACGAGCCGAGCGCCGGCCTCGACCCGGTGACCAGCGCCGAGATCGACCGGCTCATCGTCGATCTCTCGCGGAAACTGGGCGTCACCAGCATCGTGGTGACCCACGAGATGGACAGCGCCTTCACGATCGCCGACCGGATGGCCATGCTCGACAAGGGCAAGATGATCGCCGTCGAGTCGCGCGAGTGGTACGACGAACTGCGCAAGACCAGCGACGAAGAGGCGGCGAAGATGGACGAGCGCAAGCGCCTGATCCGTCAGTTCCTGCGCGGCGACGCGATCGGTCCGATCACCCAGCGTCGCACGCAGAGCAGTTACGAGGAAGACCTCTTCGGATTTCAACCAGACCTCATGCCCAGCCGGCCGAGCATCGAGCCGACCCGCGCGCGATAGACCACGGAGTTCCCGATGGCCCGACAGAGAAGCGACGCCGACAACCTGCGTGCAGGGTTCTTCCTGCTCATCGCGCTCATCGCCGCCGTCACCGTGGTGCTGATCCTCGCGGGCGTGGGCGACAAACTGAAGCGGCGCACCGCGTACACCGTGTTCTTCCCGCTGGGCTCCGATCCCACGGGGCTGGAGATCAACTCGCAGGTGATCGTGAACGGGCGTCCGGTGGGCGTGGTCGCGGGCATCAACCTCGACCTTGATCCCTCCGACGCCGACGCCGACGGAACCTATTACAAGATCCTCGTTGATCGCAAGATCAAGTTCTACGGCGAGCCGATGGCGTATCTGAACCGTCCCCTGCTCGGCGCGGGCGGGACGCTCAATTTCCCGACCATCGGCGCTGTCGGCAAGGTCCCCGCGGATCCTCCGGGCACGCAGTTCAAGGGCGCGATCGCGCCGCCCAGTTTCCTCGCGCAGGCGGGGTACGGTCCGAAGCAGCAGGCGCAGATGCAGGACATCCTCGCGCGCGGCTCGGCGTTCGCCGACGAACTCGAGTCGATGGTGAAGGACTTCCGCGAGAACACCTACCCCCAGATCACCGAGATGATCACCGGGGCGCGCACGCACCTGGACGGGTGGCTTGTGTCGGGCGACCGCATCGTCGCGAATGTTGATCAGGCGACCGCCAAGTTCCCGCAGATCACCGATTCCGTCGATTCGGGCGTGCAGGAGGCGCGAGGCCTGATCGCGTCGGCGCAGGGCACCATCGACGACAACCGCGAGAACATCCAGGCCACCGTCCAGAACGCCAAGGACGCGTCCGCGCGGTTCGATGACCTCATCGCCTCGCTCCAGACCGACACCAAGCCGACGCTCGACGCGATGCTGACCGACGCCCGCGACGCGATGGACAAGGTCAGCCATGCCGTTCAGAATGTGGACGGTCTGCTCGCCGAGTCGTCGCCCTCGCTCCGGCGCACCGTCACCAACGCGCGGCTGGCGTCCGATCAACTGAAACTGACGCTCGAAGAGGTCCGCCGCTCGCCTTGGCGCCTGCTCTACCGCCCGGACACGCGGGAACTGGAGTTCGAACTTCTGTACGACGCCGCCCGCATCTATGCGCAGGCGGTGGGCAACCTGCGTGAGACCAGCCAGTCGCTCGAGATCGCGGCCAACGCCCCGGCGGGTTCGCTCAACGCCGCCCGGGCTGAGGAACTCAACGCGGAACTCACTTCGGCGTTCGAGGCGTATCAGGCCGCCGAGAGGGCTTTTTTGGACCTCATCATCGAGAAGAACCCGGCGGGTTCTGGCCGCTGATTCCTCCGGAATGAACCCTCGGACGGGCATCGCGCCGATGAATGGTGTGCACGGTTGCTTGCTGTCGCGCGTCTGAGCGCGGGAGCAATCGTCGCGCGCGAACGACGAACAATGGAGCGTCCGACGCCGCGTCTTCCTCAACTCGCGCGCTCCCGAGGCGCGTTTCCCCGAACACGGACCGCACACCCATGGGCGCATTCCGCCGCTCGATGACCGCGAACTTCTGCCCCCTTCTCCTGCGCGTGGCGCTGGGAGTCACCTTTCTGTGGGCGGGATACCCCAAGGTGTTCGTGAAAGACGCGCTCCCACCCGAGAAGGTCGCGCAACTCGCGAATCTGGGCGTGAAGCGTGCGCAGGACGCCGCCGTCGGCGCGACGGCCACGCCGCCCGCGACAAAGGACGCCGCTCCATCCACGCCCGAGGGCGCGCTGCCGGATCCGTCGAGCGGGCTGACCGCCGAGCCGCGTGTGACCTTCGTTCAGAACACCCCGCCCGCGGCGAGGGTCTACACCGCCGCGGATTTCGCGGCCGATGTCGAGTTCGCGCGTCTGTATCAGGTCGCGCTGATGCTCGAAGACCGCGCTGCGGGCGACAAGCCGATCTGGCCCAAGGCGCTCTCGGGCGAGCCGTGGTCGATCCGCCTCGCGCACGCCGTGGCGTGGACCGAACTGCTCGCGGGGCTCTTCATCCTTGTCGGGCTGTTCACCCCCCTGTCGGCGTTCGCCATCGCGTGCGTGATGGGCACGGCCATGTGGCTCACGCAGATCGGCCCGGCCACGCTGGGCGGCGGGCAGAGCATGCTCGGCTTCCTCCCCCCACTCAAGAACTTCGAGTACGACCCGTTCGGTTGGCAGACTTTCGTCTTCCAACTGTCGCTGTTCGCCATGGCGGTGTCGCTGATGTTCAGCGGCGCGGGCGCCCTCAGTTTCGATCGGTTTATTTTCGGCGCCCGCAATCCGGATGGATCGTCGAAGCGCGGTCGGGCGTCGTACAACTCCGGTGATGACGAGGACGAGGACGAAGACGAGGAATGATCGGCCGCTCGCGCGGGCGCTCTCCGTTGTCGGGCTCGACCCCGTCGGGGGATGGTCGCTCGTCGGTTCGGTCGGCTTCCATGTCGCGTTGCTGAGCGTCGCGCTCGCTGCTGCGGCGATCGGCGCGCGGGAGTTCAGGCCGGGCGAAGCGAGGGCCCCCGCCGGGCTCAGCGTGCCCGTCGTTTCGACGACCGATCTTCAGCCGCTTTCGACCGATATGCCTCAGCCCGCGCAGGCCGCTCCCACGCAGCCGTCGCCCGCGCAGATGCGTCAGCCGAATCCGTCGGTGATGGCGCCGGCCGCGCTGTTCGATGCGCGCGACATCCCGACTGACTTCGCCGCGCCCCTCGCCGCGCCGCTCGTGCAGGCGAGCACCCCCCCCGACACCGGCGCGATGCGTTCGGCGCCCACGGTCTTCGGCGTGTCGGGCCAGCGCGAGGCGCAGCGCGTGGTCTACATCGTGGATGTTTCGGGCTCGATGGTCGCCGCGCTCCCCGTCGTGCTGGGCGAGGTGGCGCGCTCCATTGATGCGCTCGCGCCGGAGCAGCGGTTCACCGTGGGCGTGTTCGGCGCCGGCGCGGTCCGGGCGCCGACGAACCTGGCGCCACGGGGCGACACGCTCATCGCCGCGACGGAATCGAACAAGGCCGCCGTGCGCCGCTGGCTTCGGACGATCGAGGCGCGGGGCGGCGGGGACGCGCTGGATGCGCTGCGCTGGGGGCTGGAGCAGCGCCCTGATATCCTGTTCGTCATGGCCAAGGGGATCAGCGATCGAGGGCAGAACGGCGCGCAGCGCGACGCGGCCGCGGCGCAGTTCCTCGCCGAACTCGAGCGGCTCAACCCGAGAGACGCCGACACCGATTATCGACCGGTGCGCATCCGCACCATCGAGTTCTTCGACGCCGACGCCGCGCACCTCCTCGAGAGGATCGGTGTCGAGCACGGCGAGTTCGGCGGGGCATCGCCCGGGTCCGGGCACCGTTTCATCTCGCGCAGGGAGTTTGGTCTCGAATGAACCGTCGCGCGCCGATCATCGCACTGACCGTTTCAGGATTTCTCGCCGGCCAGGCCGCGTTCGCGCAGAGCGCCACCGATGCGCCGTTGACCGCGCTCGCGCCCGGGGCGCGGATCGACGCGGCGCGCGAGCAACTGCGCGATGAATCGCTGTCGGGGAGCGAACGGTTGGCCGCGTTGCGTGAACTGATCGCCGCGCTCGAAGCGCGGGGCGCGATCGTCGATCTTCCGAACGAGACGCGCGCGCGGGACTCGGTGGAACTCGCCGAGGCGGCGCTGACGGTCAGCGCGTGGGAAGGCGTGCTCGCGACGGCGAGCGTGGGGATCCTGACGCCGGGCATGCGCGAGACCGCGGCGGCGCAGGCGCGGCAGGCGCTCGACGCGCTCAAGGCGTACGACGCCGCCGCCGGGGCCGCACGCGACAGCAACGAGACGCTCGCGCTCCGCGCGAAGATGTCGCGGGCCCGCGCGGGGATGCTGCTCCGAGTCGCCGCCGAGGACGAGGCTTCGAAACGCGCCGGGCTTGAGGCGGCCCGGTCGGTGCGCGGTGCGCCGACGCTGCTCCGCTCGCGCGAGGATTCCGTCGCGGGCAACGCCGCGGTCGAGAACGCCGAGGCGGAAGCGCAGCGGTTGATCGTGCTCGGGCTGCTCGAACTCGACGACGGGAACGCGACGCAGGCCCGTGCGAGGTTCGAGTCGGCGGCGAAGGTCGCGCTCTCGCCGCGCACGCAGGCCGAGGCGGTGCTCGGCGCCGCGCTCGCGACGCGCGGCGTGGAAGGCCCGGCAGCCGCGCTCTCGAGATTGTCGTCGCTCGATCTCGACCCGTCGTTCGTGGAGATTGAGGAATCGGACCCGCTGGTGCGCATCCTGCGCGCCGACGCCACGCGACGCGTGGCGATCGCGAGCGCGGAGTTCGCGCAGGGGGAGGCGTTCGCCCGCGCGGTTGAGGAGGCGGGCGCCGCGTACATCGCGCTGGCGCAGCGCGGCGTTCCGGGCATCGATCCGATCGCGTTGCGCGGGTTGCTGCTCCAGAAGGCCGCCATCAGCGGGGCGCCGCTGATGGTCCGGATCGGCGGCGACGCGAACGCTGGCGCGTTTGAGCGGCTGGCGGTCGCGATGAACCCCCCCGTTGTCGAGCGTCTCTCGAAGGTCGTGCGCGCTGATGGCGCGCTGGAGGCGCTCGGTGATTTCGGCGCCGATGGATTGTGGACGCTGGTGGGCGCCGTGCGCGAGAAGCGGGACGACCGCGCCGCGCAGCAAGAGGCGGTCTCGATCGCGCTGATCTTCGCCGAGCGATATCCCGATGACCCGCGTGCGGGCGCCGCGCTGGGGGCGGGCGCCGCGAGCGCGCAGCGGTACGCCGCGCTGACAAACGAATCGCCCGAGGCGATGGGGATGTACGAGACGGTGCTCCGCGCGGCGATCGTGTATCTCGAACGCAAGGACGATCCCGCGCTGCGCGAGGACTCGCTCCGTTTCGAACTCGGGCGCGTGCTGGCGATTCGGAACGAGGACGCGGCCGCGGCTGAGCAACTGGCGCGGGTCACCGATGGCGAACTGGGCCTGCGCGCGTCGGAACTGCTGCTCTCGCTCGCGCAGCGCTCGGGCGACGAGGCTCGCGTGGCGCAGGCCGCGGGCGTGGTCGAGGAGCGCGCCCGCGCGGTGCTGGCCAAGGGAGAGAACGCCGCGGCCCGGGCGGCGCTGGAACGTGCGGGCGCCGTCGGACAGAACGCGGAACTCCGCGGCGCTGTTGAGCGCAGCGATGCAGGCGCGGCGGGCGCGGCGGCGTCACAACTCGCGTCGGGCGGAGCGCCGGGCGTGGATCGTGTGCTGCGCGGCGAGGCCGTGGAGATCGTCGAACGGCTCAGTGCGATCGAGCGTGAGCGCGGCGATCTCAACCCCGCGCAACGAGCCAACGCGCGGGTCGCGGTCGCGATCGCGGGTCCGCTCGTCGAACTGTCGGAAGGCACGAAGTCCGGCTCGCGCGACGGGGATCGCGTGCTGCTCGCCCGCGCGCAGCGCATGACGGGCGATCCGACGCTTGCCCGTGAATCGGCGACGACGCTCGAGACCGTGATGGCGCGCGTCGGGCGATCGCCCGAAATGCTCGCCGAACTCGCCGAGGCGCTCCATGCGAGCGATCAGGACCAGCGGGCGTTCCCGATCTATCGCGAACTCTCGAACGCGACGCGCGCCGACAACCCGCGCACGCGTGCGCTGTATTGGCTCGCGTGGGGGCGCATGCTCACGATCCTGGCGGACAACAACGCTGATGGTTCGCGCAGCGCGACGATCCGCGCGCAGGCCGAACGCCTGCGGCTCGTGGATCCGACGCTGGGAGGCGAGCCCAGCGCGAGCAGGATCGAGGCGGCGCTCGAGAGCGCAAGGGAATGACCCCCTCCCCATCCCTCCCCCATCTTCGATAGGGGAGGGAGCGAGAAGACA
>CAYGLT010000035.1:15835-24354 GCA_964350875.1 uncultured Phycisphaeraceae bacterium
ATGACCCCCTCCCCATCCCTCCCCCATCTTCGATAGGGGAGGGAGCGAGAAGACAACGCCCTCACCCGGTCACTGTGCGCTGAAGCCGAGTTTGTCCATGAGCGAGTCGAAGTGGTCGAGGTCGTAGAACTCGATCTCGATGCGGCCCTTGTTGGCGCCGGGACGCGCCTTGATGCGCACCTTCGAACTCAGGTGATCCGAGAGTTGCTTCTCGAGCGAGACGACCTGCGCGGAGCGTTCCTTCTTCGCGGCGTCGGCGGAGGTTGGCTTGTCCCCCCCTCCCCCGCTGCCCCCGGCGCCGTTCGTGACGGCGGCGCTCTCGGCGCGGATGTGCTGCTCGAGTGCGCGCACGGACCACTCTTCGCTATGCGCGCGCTTGGCGAGCGCGAGGCGCGGTGATCCGGGAGCGGCCGCGAGCAACGCTTTGCCGTGCCCCGCGGTGAGGCGGTTGTCGGCGAGCATGTCGAGGATCGCGGGTTCGAGTTCGGTGAGTCGCACGGCGTTGGCGACCGACGCGCGGTCGAGCCCGACGCGCTCGGCGATCTGGCCGTGCGTGAGTTCGAAGTTCTCCGCGAGCGAGCGGAACGCGCGGGCTCGGTCGACGGGGTTGAGGTCCTCGCGCTGGATGTTCTCGACCAGGCCCCACTCGGCGGCGGTGCGGTCGTCGATGACCACGACGATCGCGGGGATCGTGTGGAGCCCGGCGAGTTGGCTTGCGCGAAGGCGCCGCTCACCCGCGACGAGTTCGTAGCGTTTGCCCTCGCGCGGCGAATCGCTGGTGAAACGCTCGCGGACGACGACGGGCTGCATCACGCCCGACTCGCGGATGGAGCGCGCGAGTTCGGCGAGGTTGGCTTCCGCGGCGTTCGAGCGCGGCTGGAACGGCGAGGCCGCGATGGCGTCGAGCGGGAGATAGACGAGTCGGCGCGCGTCCGGGGCCGCGTCTGCTTCAGACGGCGCATCGGCGACCGGCTGGGGCGCGGGCTTGGCGCCCGGACGGACGAGTTCCGCCTGCTGGCGCAGCACATCCGGCGCAGGTGCTTTCTTCGCAGTTGGTTGCGCAGCAGGCGCCGGCGGGTCGACGCTCACCGGGGCCCCCACAAGGGAGGCAAGCCCCCTGCCCAGCCGGGACTGTGTACGGTCTTTGTTCGTGCCTTTGGCGGGTGCGCTGGCCATCCGTGGTCTCCGTGCGCGGTATGTGCGAGTCGGCGGCCGATAGAGTACGGCGCATGAAGGACGAACACAATCCGGCCGTCGCCGCCAAGATCGAGATTCTCGCCCGCGGGCTGCTTGTTGCGGGTAACCATGTTCTGCTTTGTCGCAATGTGAAGCACGGGTATCGCTATCTCCCGGGTGGACATGTCGAGCCCGGTGAGGCCGCGGCGGACGCCCTGGCGCGCGAGTTCATGGAGGAGTCCGGCGTGGCCGTGCGTGCAGGTGGGCTGCTTCTGACCAGCGAGCACGGGTTCATGCAGAAGGGGCGGCCGCGGCACGAGATCGACCTGGTGTTCCTCGTGGAGCCACCCCCCTCCTTGGTCCCATCGGACGCCTGGCCTTCGTTGGAGCCGGATATCGCCTTCGACTGGGTTGCGCTCTCGGACCTTGGCGATGCGGACCTGCGGCCGGCGTCGATATCGGACTGGCTGATCCGGCTGGCGAAGGGGGGCAATCTCGGGATTGCGGGGGCCTCTGGGGGTGCGGGCGGGGGTTGCGGGTGGTTCAGCGACATGGGCGGCTGAAGTCGCTCCGGGGGTGAAGGGGCGTCAACAGGGGGCTCAAACAGGCCGATAGCCGAGGCAGGCGGCGAGTGTCCTCCGTGGGTGTTCCACGGGGAACACTCCCGGAGCGTGGTCCGTGCACTCGGACCCGTCCCGGAGTCAGGCCGCCGGAAAGGGGAGGACCATGCCTCGCACCCCCGCCACCGATCGTGGCTACGCCAAGGACGGCGTCATGCTCAGCGTTCTGCCGGCCGTGAAACCCAGTGTTCCCCGTGGAACACCCTTCGATCACGCCGCGGTGCTGAACGAAACACTCGCGAACCTCGACCAGGTCGGCCTCGAGCGGATGATGACCGCGGGCCAACTCGCCGGGATGTTCGCGCACGAACTCAGCAATATCCTGACCCCCCTGCTCAGTTACGCCCAACTCGCGTTGGCAAACCCGGGCGATGATGCTCTTTCGAACAAGGCCCTCAACAAGGCCGCCGACGGCGCGATGCGGGCCGCGTTCCTCGCGGACGCTCTGCTCGGCAAGCGTGGCGGGCCGGACGAGCGTGACCGCGATGTCGAGTCCGCCGTCGATCCCCTGCTGTCCATCGAGCCCGCCGCGTGCGTGGACGACAGCGTCCGGCGCTCGCTTGCGGCGGCGTTCCGTGGTCCGGGCGCCGCCATGGAACGCTCCCGTCTGGCCATTCATATTGATGTCGAGCCGGGGCTTCGGGCCGCGGCCCATCCCATCGCGCTGGAGCATGTGCTCCAGAACCTGATCTCGAATGCGCGGCTGGCGATGCGATCGCACCGCGACGACGACTCGGGCGAGATCCGCATCGCCGCGCGGGCGGTTCCCATGGAGGGGTGTTCCACGGGGAACACGCCGGGTGTTGAGATCCGCGTCCGCGACACCGGGCCAGGCGTGAGCGATCATGTGCGCGCGCGGTTGTTTGAACCCTTCGTGACCTCGCGCGCAGGGCAGGGGGGGTTCGGTCTCGGACTCGCGGTCTGCAAGCGTCTGATCGAACAGGCGGGCGGCACGATCCAACTCGCGCCGTCGGGCGTCAACGAGGGCGCCGAGTTCATCATCACCATCCCGGAAGCGCGGCCCGCGAAGTGATCGCTCAGTCGCGGAGCAGCACCACCTCGCGCGGGTCGATCGCGACGCGAACCGACTCGCCCGGGGTGTAGGTGCGCCGGGGGTTCATCTCAAAGACGCGCACTTTCTGCGCTGGCGCGTCGCCCTGAAGCGACCGCGTTTCCAGCCAGTGCTGGGCCATCTCGCCGAGATAAATCGTCTCTAAATGCTTTGTTTGCAGTATGTTATGCGATGGCGCCGCGTTGTCATCGTGCAGCAGCCGCATCGACTCGGGCCGCACGAGGCAATGAACCGGACCGGAAGCGGTGGGGGAGTCCCCCTCGCCGCTCGCCGCCTTCAGCGGCCCGACGCCCGTCTTCACCACCACGCCCGAACCGTTCCGCTCGGCGATCGTTCCTTCGAAGAAGTTCGTGGGCCCCAGGAAATCCGCGACGAAACGGTCGCGCGGCCGCTCGTACAACTCGCGCGGCCCGCCGATCTGCATGATCCTCCCCGCCGACATCACGGCCATCCCGTCGGCCATGCTCAGCGCTTCCTTCTGGTCGTGCGTCACATACACCGCCGTCACATCGGTCGCGCGGCAGATGCGGCGGATCTCTTCGCGCAACTCGTTGCGCAGTTTCGCGTCGAGGTTGCTCAGCGGCTCATCGAGAAGGAGCACATCGGGCTCGACCACCAGCGCGCGCGCCAGCGCGACACGCTGCTGCTGACCGCCCGAGAGTTGCGTCGGCTTGCGCTCCGCCTTGTCGAGCATCTGCACCGCGTCGAGCGCCCGGTCAACGCGCTTCTTCCGCGACGCGCGATCGACCTTGCGCGCTTTCAGGCCGAACTCCACATTGTCGCGCACGCTCATGTGCGGCCAGAGCGCGTAACTCTGGAACACCATGCCCGCGTTGCGCTTGTTCGGCGCGAGCCGCGTCACATCACGATCGCCGAAACGGATCGTTCCTGACCTGGGCTCCATGAACCCCGCGATGAGACGCAGCAGCGTCGTCTTGCCGCACCCCGACGGGCCCAGCAGGAAGAACAGTTTGCCGCCCTCGATGGTGAGCGACACATCATCGACGGCGCGGGTCTTCCCGAACCACTTCGACAGCCCGTTCAGTTGAATCGGCGTGCTCATGGACGCGAGGATAGTCCCCGCGCCCGTGCGCGGCAGAACGAGAGCGGGGGAGGGGGGCGTGAACCACCCGAAGCGCGGTACACTCGCGGGCCATGAAGCCCGACCTTGCCCGATTCTTCATCATCGCCGCCTTCGCCGCCGCCCCGGTCGTCACCGGCTGCGCGAGCGACGGCGATCAGGGCGCCGCCCTCGACGAGCACGCGGCCCGCGCCGGGATCACCGTGAGCCCCGACGAGTACGCGGCGATGTTCGATCGGGCGCGCACCACCCTGCGCGACGCCGGCTTCACCATCGAGCGCGTCGACGCCGCCGCCGGCGTCATCACCACCGCGCCCATGCCCGGGCTCGACGCGTGGAAATCGCCCCTCCTGCGCGACGCGGGAGTCGCCGGGCTCCGGACCTGGCACGCCAGCACCGTCCAGGCGACCGCCACATTCTCGACCGATCGGTCCGTTGCGGACCTTCGCACCGCGTCCGGGCCGCTGACCCTGCGTTTCGAGGTCGTCGAGCGTCGGGAGTACCACCCGACCCGGCACATCGACACCACGAGCGTGGTGTACGACTACGAGTTCTCGGACCGTGAATACGCCCGCAGGGGGATGGAACCCTCGTTTACGGTCGCTGTGGAGCGGGTCCACACCGCCGAGGCGGCCCTCACCCGGGCGGTCACCAGCGCTCCCCCTCTATAAGTGCCTCTGGGGGGTGGAAAATCTTTACGCCTTCTTGTATCGTGAACGGACTCTCCCCGCTTGAGGGGCCTACCCCAAGGGTTCCCATAGCGGCCATTCCGTTGGTGTGACCCGTCGGCGATGCGCGTCGCCGCGCCGTGGTCCGTGAATTCCTTTTGAGCCCTCTCCATGACTGAAAGGGCGGAGCCGTTATGAACAACAACATGAGCGAAGCGTCATCGGCGACGCACGCCCTCGTGCTCGCCACCGAGCGACTCTGCGATCTCCCGGGCATCGCCACCCAGGACTGGTGCGATCGCGCAGCCGCGGCTTTCGCGCTGCTCGCGCCCGGGCCCGTCGCCGTCAGCATCGGTGAACTCACCGGCGACTCCATCGCCGTCGAGGCCTACGGCATCTCCGGCGCCCGCGCCACTCCCGAGATCTCCCGCGCGCTCGGCAACCGGTACCGCGATGTCGCCCCCTTCGACTGGGGCGTCGGCGAGCCCAGCAACTGGAACGCTCGCGTCCAGACCCTCGCGTGCGAGTCCTTCGACGACGCCGAGTTCGCTCGCTCCAGGGCCGCCCGTCAGTGGCGCGATGTCGGCGCCACGGGCGTCGTCGTCGGCGCCTCGCGCTACAGCCCCGAGGACGAGCGCCGCATCCTCACCGTCGAGATCGGATGCATCGGCGCCGGCGCCGCCTGGTTCCCCAGCATCCTCCGACTCAGCGTCGACGCCGCCATGCGACCCGTCATGCGCAGGGCCAACATGGCCTTCGGCCCCGACGCCATCCTCCCCTCGCGCATGCTCACCTCGCGCGAGCAGGAGATCCTCGACAAACTCACGCTCGGCCTCTCCGTCCGCGTCATCGCCGACGATCTGGGCCGCAGCCCCCACACGGTCCACGACCATGTGAAGAGCCTCCACCGCAAACTCAACGCCAGCAGCCGCGGCCAACTCATCGCCCGCGCGCTCGGCCACGCCGAGGCGTTCAACAACACCAAGTCCGTCCGCATCGGACAGGACGACGACGGCGCCGAGGTCGAAGGCCCCGCCTTCGACACCCTCCAGTAACCCGCGCAACGCACGAAGAACCACGACGCCCCGCGATCACCATCGCGGGGCGTTTTCGTTGCGCACAACCGATCGATTACTCGAGCGGCGCGGGCGGCATCTCGTAGACCAGCCCCACCGACGAGAGCACGACCGGATACTCCACGCGGAGCCGCCACGATTCGAACCGCGACTGATCCCACCCTTGCCGGTTGATCGCCCACTCGATCATCTCGAGGTACCGAGGCGCCGAGCGGATGCTCAGCGCGCTCAGCCCCTTGCCCAGTCGGCGCACCGGTTCGCCTTCCGTCAGCCGCGCGTTCGTCCACAACTCTTCCGGCTGCGCCATGTTCGTGTTCTTCGACGACATGAACCCGAACGGCCGCGGCGGATGGCCGAGCGTTCCCTCTTCCAGAATCAGATCGATAACCACAGACTTGAACGGCTTGGTCATCTGCGCGATCGCCCAGCCGTGCGTCTCTTCGCCCAGATAGCGCGGCGAGAGGTTGCGCAGTTCGAAACCCAGAACAAAGTCGATCGCCGCAGTCATCCCGACTTCGCTGTGCATCACCACCGCGTTCGAATGGCCGTCAGGACGCGTGCGCACCGTGACTTCCGGCGTAGGAGTCGAACAGAACTCCGGGATCAGTCCGACGCCTGAGCCATCGCCCGACAAGGGCCGGCGGCGCCCCGCGGAATACTCTCGCCCCTGCTTGTCGCGCGTGGCGAAATTCTGTTCGTAGATCGGAACCGGCGTCGGGCGCAGTCGCCGCACGCCGTATTCTCCACGCAATCCGACCTCGTCGAGCGCCGTGGGATCTGTGGCGCTCGGGCGCTGGATCATCGCCATCGCCATGACATCGCCCTGCATGCCCCAGATATGACTGTTGGCGTGAAACGCGGCGCGGCGTTGCCGCACGCTCTCCTTGCGCTCCGACTCGGCGTCGCCGAAGACGCTCGCCATTGATTCGAAAGTCTGTCGATCGCCCGCATGTTCCCCGATGAGCCGCTCGAATCCGTCAGCGGCCACCGCGATGCGCTCAAGCAGGTCCGCCCGGATCCCCAGACCGCTCATCGTTTCCACGAGCCCGCGGATGTTGGCCGGGCCCGGGACGAACTTCGCGGAAGCGAGGGCGCCGTCGGCCTTGATCAGCCGGAACACCTTCCAGCACAGTTTCATGTCCAGCCCGGTCGCCCGCTGCAACTGGCTCGCCGTCGCCGGGGCCGACGGGAGCGACTCGATCAGGTCGTTGAACAACGCCCGGAGTTCGGTCAGCAGCCGCGCGGCCTCCTCATCGAATCTCGGCGACGGGTTGGATTCGACATCGCGGGACGCAGACGGCATCGCGGCCACCATACTCGCCGGGGTTCGGACCGTCATCGGGAACGCCTCATCCACCCATTCTGACTGCGGTTTACACCACCGGAAATGTTTTCCTGCATTTTTCATGAAAAATCATTGACCCCGCTCTCTCTTGCCACCACACTGCCCTTGGCCCACACCGATCGTGGGGAAGGGAAACCGTCCGCCGCGTCCAGCACGCGGCCACAGGAGTGAAGATCATGTCCAGTAAACACAAACACTTCGCAACGATGGCCGCGCTTGCGGCCGCCGCGTGCGCGTGGTCCGCAACCTCGGTCCTGGCAGCCCCGGCCGGATACACCTCGCAGGTCTTCCAGTTCGATCCCGCCCCGCCCTCGCCCGATGTCCCTCCCTACACAGCGGGCATCTCGCTGAACAACCTCGGCGAGTTCGTCGGCGTCCACGGCCAGGCAACCATCACGGGCTACCGATACACCTCAGCGGGTGACGAGTCCCTTGCATCCATCTACGGCCTCAACGGCGCCATCGCGACGCGCATCTTCGACGATCGCAGCATCGTCGGGCTCTCACAGTCGGACATCTTCGGCGTCACGAGCGCCTTCATCGGGCATGCCGACGGCACATACACCCTGCTCGAGAATCTCTCCTCCGACCCACGCTTCGGCGCTTCGGCCGCCGACATGAACTCCTCGGGAATGGTCGTCGGATCCGCATCGACCGCCCCGCCCAGCATGTTCGGCGCGCCCGTCGTCGCCGCGGCGTGGGTGAACGGCAGCATTCAGTCCCTCGGCACGCTGGGCGGCGAATCGTCCTGGGCCACCGGCGTCAACAGCAGCGGCGTAGTCATCGGCGGATCCAACACCGCCCCGTTCCAGCCGAACCTCGCGTTCCGCTGGACCGCCGAGACCGGGATGGAAGCGCTCGCCCTTCCGGACGGGTACACCCACTCGTCCGCCACCGGGATCCTCGACGACGGAACCATCGTCGGCGATGTCGCGGGCGGGCTCTCCCGATCGGCCGCGATCTGGTCCCCGGACGGGACGGTCACCGTTCTCCCGTGGGTCATCGGCGGTGAAGGCGAACTCCAGATCGCCGAGGTCTTCGGCAACAACGCCGTCGGCGACCTCGTCGGGCAGGAACATCACCCCGACCAGGGTCTGCACGCGGTGCTCTGGCAGGACGGCCAGGGGTACCTTCTTGCCGACTACGCGATCGATCTCCCCGACCACATCCAGTTGAGCCGCGCGACAGCGATCAACGACGAAGGCCAGATCCTGATCGACGCCTTCGACACCCTGAACCTCGAGTTCGTGACCGTCCTCCTCACCCCGGTGCCCGCGCCCGGCGCATGGGCCGCCCTCGGAGTCTGCGGCGTCGCCGCGTGCGCCCGCCGGCGTCGTTGAACAACATACCTCTTCAACGTCGACGCGCAGCGCGTTCCGTCTTGTTCCACGGGCGCGCTGCGCGTTGTCATTCGATACACTCGGGTCATGCCGCCCGACGACCGCACGCTCGCGCAAGACGCCAAGACTTCGCTCCTTCTG
>CAYGLT010000036.1:0-23756 GCA_964350875.1 uncultured Phycisphaeraceae bacterium
CCCTGCATCTCGCCGTCGAACGCGCGCAGCGCGTCGCGCGTGTCCACGACCAGCGGCGAGTGCTTCGCAATCGTCGCCCAATCGAACGCCGCGTGGTGCGTCGAGACCAGCACGCAGTCGTACTTCTTCAGATTGTCCGCCGTGATCGGCACGCTCTTGAGTTTGATGTCGTGCCTGCGCACCTTCGGCGCAACGGGCACATGCGGATCGGAATAGTCCACCGACGCGCCCAGGTCGAGCAGGTGCTCGATGAGTTCGAACGACGGGCTCTCACGCGTGTCGTCGACATCCGGCTTGTAGGAAAGCCCGAGCACGAGGATCTTCGAGCCGCGCACCGACTTGCCGCGATCGTTCAGCGCGAGACCCACACGCTCGACGACCCACTCGGGCATCTCGGTGTTGATCTCGCCCGCGAGTTCGATGAACTTCGTGGGCCGCCCGACCTCTTTGGCCTTCCAGGTCAGGTAGAACGGGTCGATCGGGATGCAATGCCCGCCCAGACCCGGACCGGGGAAGAAAGGCATGAACCCGAAGGGCTTCGTGCTCGCCGCGCGGATCACCTCCCACACGTCGATGTCCATCGCGCTCAGGATGACCTTCATCTCGTTGACCATCGCGATGTTCACCGCGCGGAAGATGTTCTCGAGCAGTTTGGCCGCCTCGGCGACCTCGGCGCTCTCCACCTCAACGACTTCCTTCACGCCGCGCCGGTACATCGCCGAAGCCAGGCGCGTGGACTCGTCCTCGAGACCGCCCACGAGTTTCGGGATGCTGGTCGTGTTGTGGTCCTTGCGGCCCGGGTCCTCGCGCTCGGGGCTGAACGCGACGAAGAAGTCGCGGCCGGACACCAACCCCTTCCCGCGCTCGCCCGCCGCCTCCAGCATCGCCGGGACGAACTCGTCGCGCGTCGTGCGGGGGTAGGTCGTCGATTCGAGCGAGATCAGTTGCCCCTTGCGCAGCGTTTTGCCGATCGCCCGCGCCGAGTCGAGCACATACGACAGGTCCGGCTCGCGGTGCTTCCCGAGGGGAGTCGGCACACACACGATGACGCAATCGCACTCGCCCAGCCGCGAGAAATCGGTGGTCGCGGTGAAACGATCGCTCTTGGAGAGCGTCGTGGTCATCGAGTCGCCAAGGTGCTTCAGGTAGTTCTCGCCGCGATCGAGCGCGTCGATCTTCGAGGGGTCGATGTCGAACCCGAGCACGGGCAGCCCGCCCTCGTGCAGCGCGTGCGCGAGCGGGAGCCCGACATAACCCAGCCCGATGATGCCGATCAACGCCGTCCCCGAATCGATCCGCTCGCGGAGTTCGGCCGCCTGACCAATAGACGCAACCTGAGAAGTCATGGTGACATCATCCCTTCTTCGATGCCGGGGCTCGCCCCGGGTTGTGCTCGACGCCTTCCCAAATGAATCGGCGAATCGCGCTCGAAAGTTCGTCCGAGGCCCAGGGGCTTATCCGGTCCGACGCGCGCAACCCACCGAGGGTATCCAACTTGGCCGGCAGTTCGCTCTCATCCATCGCGATGTGAACCTGCCCTCGCTCTGATAATGCCTTGGCCGTGGCGATCTGATGATCGTTCCGCGTCTCGCGGAGGTCGCCCCGCCTGGGCAGCACGAGGATCGGTTTGCCCGCCTCGAGCGCCGTCAGGATCGACCCCATCCCCGCGTGCGCCACGATCACCGACGCCGCGTTCACCCGGTCCCGAAACTCCGCGGCCGACATCAGCCGCACCCACTCGCACGAACGAGGGATGTGCTCGCCTCCGGCGATCTGCGCGAAAACTTCATCGCCGCGCCCACGCGATTCGGCCCATTCGTCCACCGCACGGATCAGACGATCAAACGGCATCTGCCCGCCCACGGTCACGAAGATCACAGCACCGCCCCCTCGTACCGCGGCCCGTTCTCGCTTGCGAGGTGCGCCCACTGGGTCAGCCACAGGTCGCACTTCGGACCGATCTTCTGCCCCGAGAGCGACACCGCCTCAACATTCGCGATGCTGTCGATCCAGCACACCCGTGCGCCGACGAGTTTCCCCAGTCGCAACGCGAAGAATCCCGGCGCAGCGCCCGTCGAGATGACGACCGAAGGCCGCTCTTTCACAAGAATCCTCAGCAGTCGCAACGCCTGTCCGATGAGCGCGAACTTATTCCAGCGCGTCGCGTCGCGCACGGTGTAGAACCGCGCCCCGGGGACATCCTCTCGGTACATGTCGCTCACGGTCACGAACGCCGTATCCGCCTCGAGCAGCACCGGCCGCAGACGCATGAGTTGGACCCAGTGCCCGCCGCCCGACGCGACGGCAAGCACGCGCGGCCGTTGCTGTCTGGACTCACGACCCATATGCCGCTCCGTTCCCGGTGACGCCCGCACGGGAGGACTCGTCACGCTCCCACACCGACTCGCTCCGCGCAAGACGGGCGCGCGCTCGGCGCTTCGCGACCACATTCACCAACCCATACACCGCGCACTGAGGCCACATCCAGGGCATCGACACCATCCGCCTGAGTGATCCGCCCTCGCTCGCTGTCTCGTTCGCAAACAGGGTCGGGTGCTTCGCGCGGAGTTCCATCGTCCCCGCTTTCGAACGCGTCTTGATCTTGATGAGGTCGCGCAGCGTCCGCGGCGCGACGACGGTCACCGTCTCAGATTCGATGGTCTTCCGCTCCGAAGGCGCGAAGTGCAGACGCACATACCCGTCGTCGGAGATGATCGACGGGAACGCGCCGAACCGTTCTCGCCCATCGCGCGACAGCGCGAACGCGCCCGCGATACGCCCCGTGTCGAAATACGGCATCAGCGACCAGATCCGGTAGTACGCGCGGACCGCCCACGACGCGCCCTCGAGATCGAACCGGAACATCGGGGCCGCGGCCAACACACCATCGCGACCAACCGCCCCGACGATCGCCCGGGCCGCATGCGTGGTGAGCACCAGGTCCCCATCAAGATAGATGCGCGGGAACACATCGCCGGCCGCCTCGTCGCCCAGGTTCAGCGCGCCCGGCTTCCCGGGTGTCGGCGTGTCGATGACGATCACATCTTCACCAAACTGCCGCGCGATCTCCGCCGTGCGATCGGTGCAGCCGTTGGGAACGACGACGACGCGGAACTCGCCCGGAGCGGCGTCACGCAGGAGCGCTTCGAGGCACCGGCCGATGACCGCCTCTTCGTTGTGCGCCGGGATGACGACCGACGCGATCACCCTCTGCTCCGCACGCTCTTCATGGCCTTGTACGCGCGCTCCGACGCATTGCGGATCGCGCCGCGCAGGGCGCCCGGATCGAGTTCATACGGCCCCGCCGCCGTGAGATCCTCGCCGTGCGTGCCCTTCTTGAAGGTGTACACGCCGGGATTACCCTCGGGATCGATCCCGCCGAGGTCGTAGCGCTTCATGCCGCGCTCGACGGCCAACTTCACGGCTTCCCATTCGAGCGAATACGCCGCGTTCTTGCTCGCCCCCTCTGGCGTGGTTGCGCCGATGATCCCCGCGAGCGTGTCGCCCAGCGCGCTGACAAGGTTCATGCCCACAACCTGTCCGTCGAATTCGGCGAGGATCACCGTCAGCCGCTCATGCTCGGGCAATTCACGCTGAAGATCGCGGTAGAACGCCCCGTCAAGCGACACGCCGAACCCCTTACGATCACGGAGCGAGTCGTGCAGGCGGATCACATGCTCGAACGCTTCGTCGTCGTTTGCGCGGCGGGTGGTCACCCCGTCCCGCTCGGCGCGGCGGAGATACTTCCGCCAGGTCTTGTTGAACGATGCGCCGATCTCGTCGAGCGAACGATCCGTGTTGATCACGATCGTGCGGTACCCGCGCGCCGACTCGGCACGATCGAAGCCTCGCTCTGCAAACGCTTCGTCCAACGACGCGTTCCACTCGGCGTCCCCGACGGGGCACAGCACACGGAGCGTCAATTTGCGCCGCTCCACATATTCGGCGATGAGCCCATCAATCGCGATTTTGAATCGACGGATGTGTTCGTCCGCAGACTCGCCCTCGGCACGCACTGACGGGCCACCGGAGATATACGCCACGCCTCCCGCGCGGAGCGGCAGCGTGCGGATGCGGATCTCGGCCATCGCGATCAGTGCGCTGTCGCTTCGAACCAGCACGCGCTCGCTGGAGGCGCCGTGCAGACGCGCGAGCGATTCCGAGTATTCCCACAACGAGCGGTAGTCGAAATCATTGAAGGACGCGGACGCGGCGCGCCACGCATCCTTCGTCGCTTGGGTGACGGAACACCTAGTCATGCAGGTCATGGTCTCGCTCCTTTCACACGCCGCATGAGCGTGCGGAACGAGCCCAGCCACGAGTACGCCCCGTCGATCAACAGACGGAACTCGACGGGCCAGATGTCGGGCGAGCAGGAGAATCGACCGAGCACCGCGGCGTTCCCTGTGCGCACGCCGCGGGGCTCAAGCGCGTCTTGAAGCGTGAGAATCAGAGAGTACCCCGCGCTGTCTGCGGCGGTCAGAACTCCGGCGTCGAACGAGCCGTGCGGGAGGGCGAGGGACGCAACCGGCCGATTCGACAACGCCGAGATCGCTTCACGCGGCGGCGTAAGTTCGGCGTCCAGTCGATCCGCATCGGACACATCCGCGAGCGCGGGATGCGTGGCCGTGTGCGCACCGATCTCGACGAGCGGATCATCCGCGAGCGATCGTAGTTCGTCGCGCGTCATGGTCCGCTCAGTCCTGTCCGGATGTCCCTCTGGCATCGTCCATGTCGGCGCGACGCCGAGCACGCCGCTGACCGGGAACACCGACCACGGGGCCCCCGCGCTGCGCATCGCCGGCGCGACGGTGGTGAGCAGGTTTGCGTACGCGTCATCGAAAGTGAACACAACCCGGGGCTGCCCGCTGTGTCGTTGCTCATCGTTGACCGCTGACAGCGGGATGATCCGCTTAGCGGCCGCGCGCAGTTGTCGCTCGAATCGTGCACGCTGATCGGGACGGACATTGTGGTAACACAGGATCACCACCCTGCCCCGGCGCAGCCGTCCGCCGAGTGTCAGCGTCCACGCAACGCACGCTGCGCTGAGATACGCGAGCCGCACGGGCGCCGAGAGCTTGGTGAACGATTCGTACATGGGTCGTCACACGCTGACCGCGGCGCGGCGTGATGTTCCGTCGAGCGCCTCAAGAACCCTCGCTTCCGCGTCGGCCAGACGGAGTGCGAGGTCATCTGGTTCGCGTGCGCCGCGTCGCTCGAAAGGCCCGGGCGCGTCGCGTCGTTCGCGCAGCGGAATGCCGGCCTTGAGCAGACGCCACCTCACATCTTCGAGCGACTTCGCGGGGTCGGCGCAGAACTCGTCGTACGAGATCGTCAGCCGCTGGACCGGATCGAGTCGGGCCGCGTCCTCCTCGATCTGCCGCGCGACGAGCACTGCCTGCGCGACGCATTGCGTCTCCGGATTCTCGCCCGAGAACTTCGCCCATCCGCGCGGCTTCACCGAACTCCACTCATGGAGATGTTTGTCGCCGCCCTCGTCGCGCCTCGCCTTGAGCATCGACCGCGCGGACTCGACCGCGCCGCGTCGGACTTCGACGAAAGTCGCTCCCGGGAAGGCCTGAGCAAGGTACGGCATCCACACGCTGTGGTTGACATTCTTGTTGAGGAACGGGCCCCGCATGAGCGAAGAGAGCGCCCCCACCGTGTCGCGCATCGACGCCGTGGCCTTCTCGTCGGGAGCGGGCGAAACCGCGTCGTCGTGGCTGGTGAACCAGCGGTCCCACACCCAGCCGGCCTCGTTCGGCGCCGCCCATCCCGACACATGACCCCACTTGCTCTCGTAGCGCGGCTCGTACGCGTCGATAGATCGCATCCCCAGCGAGGTCGCCGCGACAGGCGTGCGATACAGCCGGTGCGCAAGATTCGAGATGTACGCGAACTGAAAGGTGCCAACGAGCGCTTCGTACACGAGCGTTGTCCCGGACCGCGGCGGGCCGACGACGAACACCGGGGGCGGAAAGTCTTCGCCGCGCGCTCGCGAAAGGAGCACCCGTTCCCGGGGCCACAGCGCAGCCATCGCGAGATTGCGCGGTACGGCCAGGACCAGGTGCTTGAGTCTCATCGCGAGTAGTCCGTCCGGAACACGCGCGAGACATGGAACGCCCAGCGCGACGCCCCGCGGGTGAGCGAGATACGCATCGGGCTGTCCGCCGCGAGCCACCAGCCCGTGAGCGCGTACGCGATCGCGCGTGGCGTGTCGCGCACGCACATCAGCGAGTTGCTTATCCATGCGAGCGGTCGGCCCATCGTCTTCTGGATGAGCAGCAGGTTGCTCTTGGCCATCGCGATGTTCATCTGCGACTCGCACCGCGCGGCGCTCAGGCCGCCGTAGTGCAGGATCGACGCCCCGGGGAAGTACACGATGCGCCACCCTGCTTTGTGGATCCGGTAGCACCAGTCCACTTCTTCGGCGTACATGAAGAATCGGTCGTCCATCCCACCGACCTTCTCGTAGCACTCGCGGCGGACCATCATGTAGCAGCCCGCGACGACCTCGACATCCATAATCTGATTCAGGTCGGCGCCGATGTACCGCGAGCGCCCGAGCCGCTTGCTCTTGCGCATCAGTTTGTTCGGAATCACGACATTCATCAGGATCTCGCTGAATCGCTTGTAGCGAAAGATCGTCGATTGCTGGCTGCCGTCCTCGTTGAAGCAGCGGCAGCCGACGATGCCCGCGGTCGGGTTCGCGTCGCAGAACTCGAGCACATCCTTGATCGATCCGTCGTTGACGACCGTGTCGGGGTTCAGCAGGAGCAGGTACCGGCCCGACGCGACGGCGAGCCCGTCGTTGTTCGCGCCGGCGAACCCCTTGTTGTCCTTGTTCGCGATGACCGTGGCCTGCGGGAACTCCTGCGCGATCGCCTCGGCCGAGCCGTCCTCCGAATCGTTGTCAACAACGATCACCTCGAACGAGCAGCCGGGGGTGTGCTCGAAGACGGAACGCACGCAGGCGAGCGTGACATCGCGGGTGTTGTAACTCACGATGACAACCGACACATCGATCATGCGGGCCGCTCCTGGGTGCGACGGGGCGAGACGGGCCTGGGCGCCTGCCCGCCGATGACGCGGGCCGATGCGGGCCTGCGAGCGGACGATCGAGCGGCGACGACGCGCGGCGAGGGCGCCTTCGCGGTGCTCGCGAGCGCGGCGCTGGCCGTCAACGCGAAGGCGAGTTGCAACAGCACCACGATCTGCCCGAAGTACGAGACGGAGAGGAAGATCATCGAGTGGGTGAGCATCGACACGCCGATACCCCACGACATGGCGGTGAGCGACTCGCTCCGGACGACATTTCTGAGCGCGACGCTCACGGCCCGGAACGCGATGACGATCATCGCGATGAAGAAGATGAGCGCGAGCGCGCCGCCGCGGACCGCTTCGAGCACATACTGGTTGGTCACATCGTACAGGCCCCATCCCCAGTGGGCCGTGCTCTTGGTGCCGAACAGGAGCCACTCGTCCCAGCGATGCACGAACTGATCGATGAGGTGGAACCTGTGCCAGCCGGTCGAACCGCCGACGAGGTCCACTCGCGAGATCAGGTGGTAGACGGGTTTCTGCATCGCGATCTGGATCACCACGAGCAGGCCGACGATGCCCCAGCGGATGTAGCTCGTGTAGGAGCGGACGAAGTAGACGCTCCACCCCAGCATGGCGATCATGACCGCGGCGACGGGCGTGCTCGACGAGCACGCGAAGATGATCAGCATCGCGGCGCCCACGCTCAGCACGCAGAGCACGCGGTCCTTGGCCGACCACCACAGCGCGACATAGAGCGGGATGATCGAGGCCCAGAACGATCCGGCAAGGATCGGGTGCGCGAAGGCGCCCTGACAGCGCAGGCGTCCCTCACGGACGCGGGTGATGTCGGGAACACCCCCGAACACCGAGAACATGTTTCGCCCTGTCGTTTTCTCGATAAGGAACACAACCGCGATTGGCAGCGCGACGATCGCCATGCCGCGCACCAGCGATCGAATATCGTCCCACGATCGCACGAGGATGCGGAACAGGAAGTACGCGCCGAGCGTGTCGATCGATGCGCCGAGGCGGAGTATCAGCGCCGAAACGCTCGCCTGCTGGATCACATACCCGACGGTCGCCGCCACGGTCCAGAGCGTCGTGGCCAGGTCGAGTTTGTGAAAGCGGTAGCCGCTCGTCTCACGACGTATCAGCACGCGTGCCCACCCGAACACGATCATCAGCCGGATGAAGTCCCAGTCGAGCGAGAGCAGCGTGATGCGCTGCCGCGCGGCAAGGCACATCATGATGAAGATCGGGATGACCGCATACTTGCGCGGCAGGAACAGCAGCGACACGCCAAGAACGACAAGCAGGGCGAGACCGCCCGGGTGGACGACCGTCTGGTTCGCCCAGCCGCCGCGCACCCACTCCTGCGTTTCCTGAGCCAGGATGAGCGATATCGCGTTCATGCGTTCATCGACTTGCCTGCCACGCCTTCCCGCGCGAACGCCGGGCTGTGCTCCGGGGTGTCGCGCGCGTCGGACATGCCGTCCGGGCCGTATCCCCAGCGTTCGAGGTCCGCGCGCCAGTTCATCGTCGCGGCGCGCACCTCATCGTTCCTGGTGAACGCGAAGCAGCGATCGGCGTTCGCGGCGCCCGCGGCCTGAGCGACCTGCGCGTCCGAGCAGCCGAGGCCGAGCCGCTCGACGACCGTGCGCAGTTGGGGCGCGGGATCCTGCAGGAGGTTCTCGTAGCAGACATGAACGATCCGTCCCGGGAGCGACTCGTCGAGGCGCCGCACCTGATCCATGTACTCGCCCCACAGCCGGAAGGCGCGATCGAGGTTGGCGCACCGGTATGAACCGGAGAACCCGCCGGACTTGGGATGGAACCTATACAGCGAGCGGCGCTTGTTGAAGGTTGCGATGTGGCTCTCGCGCGACTTGCGCTCGCGGTGGCGCAGGCTTGCCGCGACATCGGCGCCGTGCCGGTAGATGTGCAGCACCTTCGCGTCCGGGTAGAGGCGCAGCCAGATCGGGAGCGTGAAGGTGTTGCGCGGATCTTTCCAGCCCCAGTCGCCCTGCATGTGTTTGCGGCGCGCGGCCATGTAGAACGGGCCGCCGCCCCAGTAGGCGCGGGACGCGACGGCGATCATGCGCCGTTCGAGGTACTGCGCAGAGAGATCGACGAGGCGGTCGTCGGCGAGCAGCGCCTCGATCGGACGCGGGTAGTCCCATGCACCGCCGCTGGTCGAGATGGCCCAGTCGTTCTGCTTGCGGATGTAGTCGGACTCCCAGTTGTAGTCGCGGTCCTTGCCGATGAACACGCCGAGCGTCGAGAGCATGCCCGTGAGCATGGTCGTGCCCGACCGGTGCATCCCGATGACGATGATGGGAGGCTTCATCGCGGGCGCCTCGCGGCCACCGGACGGAGCGTTGTTCGACTGTTGATTCGCATGGCGGGTCGTGGGAGGGTCATCGGTTCCACATCGAGAGATCTCGGCCGAGAAACTCGCCGAGTTTGCGGTTGGGTTCCTGAAACTTCTCGACGAGCATCGCGCGGGTCTCAGGAAGGAACGGCGAGGGCTGGTATTCCTGCGCCTTTCGTCGGCCGAGCGGGCTGCGAACATAGGTCTCGCGGAGCGTTTCGCGCATGCGGGGCGGAAGCAGACGCGTGGCGGCGTGTACCGCCGGGACGCGGCGCAGCGCGGCGCCGAGGCGTTGTCTCGCGTAATCAGAGCCGGCGGACGCCTCGGCGGTGTTGGCGATGACCTGCGAGTCCGCCGTGAGATCGGTCTCGTCGAGGCCCAGGAACCGCTGCACGCGCGACAGCGTCTCGGCGGGCGAGTTCTTCAGGTCGTCGAGCAGGACGCATTCGAGCGACTCGCGAGGAAATCGCTTGAGGAACTGCTCGATCTGCATCATGTACATGCTGGTGTCGATGAACATCGCGTCGTGATCGAGGGCTTCCTCGAAGGTCATGCGGGGGACATTCAGCCGCATGCGGTGCTTGTACTGGGAATAGGTCCGATCGACCGGGTTGCGCAGCATGTAGAGCAGACGGACATTCGGCGCCGCGTCGTGGATGCGTGCGGGGACATCGCCGAAGTGCGGCCAGCGGCTGTAGGTGGTGGACGCCTCGCCGCAGATCTTGTCCGCAGGCGCGGCGGTGAAGAGTTGCTTGTACCAGTCGAGCCCGCGCGAGTAGACCTCCTGCTTCGCGAAGAACTCGGGCTCCTTCGGCTCGAGCATGTGGATGCGAGGGTGGCGCTGGAGGTATCGCCAGAGCGTGGTCGTGCCCGACTTGGATGCGCCGATGACGAGGAAGTCGGGAACGCGCGCCGGACCGAGCGGGACGGCGGGGATGTTGAAGCCGGCGAAGCGATTTGGGGTGAGGTCCTTCATGAGACGGCGCTCTCAGCGCGCAGGAGCGGGTGAGTCAGGTCCGCGTCGATCGGGACGCTCATCTGCGCCGCGATGGGCCTGAGTTCAGCGACGGGCTTCTCCCACCATTTCGACGCGAGCACGGCGTCCCGGATCGGCTCGTCGAAGCGGTAACGGATGACCTTCGCCGGGTTCCCGACCACGATGGCGAAATCGGGGACATCCTTGGTGACGACGGAGCCGGCGCCGACGACCGCGCCGATGCCGACGCGGGCGCAGCGCGGGAGGATGAGCGCGTTGTCGCCGATCCACGCGTCGTGGCCGATCCAGAGCGGCGCGAAGTCTTCGACATCTTGCTTGATGATGCCGCAGCGCGCGTTGAAGAAGAACGGGTGGGTGGTGATGGCGTCCATCGGGTGATTGCGTCGGGACACGCGGACGCCGGCCGCGATGCTGGCGTACCGCCCGACGGTCACGCCCGGCGGGAACGCGCCCGGCTCGATGCACGGGCCGTAGGAGTACGCGCCAACCTTCACGCCGTGGTGCTCCGCGAGGATGCGGCGGAGGGTGCCCGAATAGAACTTGCGCCGCTCCCATTTGAGCGCGAAGTGCAGACACGCCTTGCGAAGATGCTTGTGCTTGTACAGCCGGACGAGGGTGTCGCTCCACTTGCAGACGGTGAGGTCCGCGTCGGGGGTGAAGCGTTCGAATGTCCGAAGGGGCGGCGGCTTCATCGGGTCGCTCCGGCGGCGATCGGCGCGTGCCTGCGGCGAAGAACCCTCAGGACCTCGTCACGGGTCGATGCGAGCGCGAAAGTATTCAGCCCTGCGGCGAAGATCGACGCGAGCACGCCGACCGTGATGAGGATGACATCGCCCGAGTCGCGGAGCATGAGGTACAACGCGCCCGAAACGAGGATGCCAGCGGAGGCGATGGCGACTCCCGGGAGTGTGGCGGAGTGCGGCACGCCGTGGAGTTGGCGGAGGCGCACGAGCGCGAACGCGAGCGCGAAGATCTCGCCGACGAGACCGCTGAGCGCGATCCACGCGAGCGGGGCGCTGACGCTGGCGGCCGCGATCGCGCCGCCGAAGGCCACGGTTCTGATGATGTTGGTGACCATGAGCGTGCGGGTGTCGCCCTTGCTCATCGCCGCGAGGGTTGGGCCGACCTTGATCATGCGGAGCGCCTGCATCGCCGCGAGGATGCCGAGCACCTGCACGATTCCCGCGTAGTCCTGGCCGTAGAGCATCACGGCGATAGCCGGCCCGCCGATGATGAGAAGCGGAGACATCGCGGACGACGCGACGCAGAGTGAAGCGACGCAGAAGCGGCAGCGGCGTTCGAACGCGACGGCGTCGTCCTGCGCGCGGGAGAGAAGCGAGAGCATGACCGACGAACTGACGGACGCGACGGCCCCGGTGGGCGCCATCGCGAGGATCATCGCGACGGCGTAGACGCCCAGGTCGGCCTTCGTGTAGGTCGAGCCAAAGAGGCGTTCGCTGGAGCCGATCAGGAAGTTGTCGCCCTGGAGGATCACGAACATCAGCATGCCGTTGATCAGCAGCGGCCAGCCGAAAGTCATCGCGCGGCGGACGAACTCGGGGTCCCACGCGAGAGCGAACCTGCGTTCGGCGAGCGCGTGCGTCGCGATCGTTTGCGCCACTGCGCCGATGAGCAGCAGGGCCAGCACCGCGTTGTAGTCGTCCATCCAGATCGCGATGGGATACGCCGCGACGAGCATGACCACGGCCGGAAGCGTGGTGACGATGGTGTTGCGCATGAAGCGCATGTCGCGCTGGATGCGCTTCTGGTCGAGATTCTGCAGGCCCCTGAGCAGGGGCACGAGCGCGAGCAATCGGTACGCGTTGACGGCGTCGGGAGCGTTGAAGAGCCACGCGATGGGCTGCGCGAGGAGAAAGATCGCGAGGGCGAGCAGGATCGCGCGGATGAGCATGACGCTCTGCACGCTCGCCTGCATGCGTTCGTGATCGCCCTCGCGGTCCTGCACGAGGAACTTGTCGCCCGCGACGGCGCTGACGGCCTCGAGGAAAGCGATCGTGAGGAGGAAGGTCGCGGCGACGCCCATGTTGGTCGCGCCGATGATGCCCGCGACGATGACATTGCGCACGAGGCCCGAGGCCTGCGTGACCGCTTTGCCCGCCGCGAGGACCGCTGCGCCGCCGGCCGCTTTCTTCCGGGTGCTCACGGGGCGAATGGACTCCGCGTGTGCGCGTGGGGCGGACAGAAAAACGCCGGATCACCGAGTGTGTCGGTGTCCGGCGGAGCGCCCGTGAGGGCGTGATTCAGTGTCTTGGTGTGGTGACCCATCGGGGGTGAGGCGTGCTTACTCGTTGGCTTCGTAGGCGCCGACGGCCGCGATCTCGGCGCGGATGCGCCCTCGCACATCGGTCTTCATGGTGGGCAGGGTGACTCGGCCCAGGAGCGGCGAGCCGGGCGCGGGGCGGAAGTCGTCGTTGAGCGAGTCGACGAAGCGGGGATCGCCCGTGGTCGCGTCGAGGCCGGCGCTGATCGAGCCGTACGACTCGGCGTCGACGAAGTGGTTGTTCTTGAACCACGAGTCGGAGACGAACGCGCTGCCGCCGCCGCCGGTCGTGCCGACGGTCATGCGACCGAAGAGCGAACCGCGGATGTGGATGTTCTCGAGGGCGCTGGTGCGCCACGCGAAGGTGTAGTTCGGCATGGTCGTGCCGAGAATGAGGAGGTGGTTGGTGGCGACATCCACCCACTGCGACGCGCGGCCGCCGGGCTCGAGGTCGTGGGCGCGCTCCATGAGCAGGTTCACGAACGCGACATTGTCGACGCGTTCCGGGCCGCGGGCGAAGATGCCCTGGGCCTTGATGTTGATGGCGCGCACGCCGTAGACGATGATGTTGTCGACATCGTTGTTCCCGAAGAACTGGAACACATCGGGGTGGTTGGAAGTGCCTTCGCCGTTGACATCGTCGAGCACGGAGTTGACCACGAGCCGCGACATGCTGAAGGCGTCGGCGCTGATTCGCGCGACATCGACATCACGCGCGAGGGTGGCGAACTTCACGGCGTCCTGGACATCGCGGATGCTGGTGTTGGTCACCCACATGCCGGTCCAGAGATTGCCCATGAGGGGCGAACCGCCGTTGGCGCGGCCCGGACCCTGGATGTCGACATCGTCGACCCAGAGGAACTTGGGCGAGCCGCTGGAGCGGAACATCATCGTGTCGGCGGTGTTGAAGCCGCGCGCGGCGATGAGGCGCGTGCCGAAGCCGTTGGGGCCGAGTTCGCTAAACACGACCTCGTCGCGCCCGACGCCCGGGGCGGGGGTCACGGTCGCCCAGCGGTTGAGCGTGCGGGGATACGGGCTTGCGGCCGGGCCCCAGACATACTCGCCCGGGAGGCAATAGATCATCGCGCCGTCGCAGGCGTCGGTGACATTCGTGCCGGCGTCGCGCTGGATGTCCTGCATCGCGAAGTAGGGAGTGCGGAAGGGGTTCTCGCGCGAGCCGTCGCCGGTTTCGTCGCTGCCGTCGCCGGAGACATACCGAATCGGGGAGGGGAGAGTGCCCCCCGCGTTCATGCTGACGAACATGGAATGCTCGCCGTTCTTGGTGGTGTCGCCGGTGATCTCGCCGCCGAGGACGCGGGGCATGCCGGCCATCCTCGGGTAGACGACGGCGCGGATCTCCGCGAGGCCGTCGTCGAAGTCGTCGGCGTCGAGGGTGACCCAGTACTCATGCACATTGGTGCGCGGGTTGAGGGTCATCTCGGTGACATCGACCCAGTCGCCGCCTTCGGCGCTGAAACTGACCTTGTCAATCCCGTTGATGTGGAAGGCGACAACGCCGACCGTGAACTGACCTTCGACGGTCTGGAACGGAACGACATCCCAGCGCGCGATGGCCTTGGCGTTGGCGCCGGGTCGCGCGGGGTTGCCGATCACTTCAGGAACAATGGTCGGGCCAAAGAAGCCGTTCCCGGGGACGAGCACATTGCCGGGCACGGGCGGCTCCTCGGGGGGAGGCGCCGGGGGTGCGGGCGGCGGGGGCGGGATCACCTGGCCGAAACTCGACAGGAGGACAGACAGGTCCGCGAAATCGACGACGCCGTCCGCGTTCAGATCCGCCGCGGTGACCCATGCGGGGCTGGCGGCGGCGGGATTTCCCATGATGTTGAGGATCATGACGAGGTCCGCAAAATCGACGGAGCCCGAACCGTTGAGGTCGGGTCCGTTCGCGGCGGAAGGAGCAGGCCCATTCTGAGGATTGTCGGTCGACGCAAAGGCCGCGGAGGGCACGATGAGAAGACCTGCGCTCGCGAGGAGCGCGGCAGCCTTGCGGTGCGCGACGGGGCGCTGCAGGTTGCCGATCGAATTGCGGGTACACATGGCGCTAACTCCCGATCACCCGGCACAACGAGGCCGGGACGATGGGGAGATCGGGCGCCAATCAGGCAAACATTGCGCTCGGGCCGCATACAGACGGGGTTCAACGGGCTTCGCGCCGTTCGGCGAAGTCTTGACGAGCTTTTCGGTGCGCTCGGGTCGTTCTTCATCGGGCAGCCTTGACCTGACACACAATCGTGCCAGCGGCCCGGATCGGGCGGTGTTCTCGGGCGGCCCGTCACCGGGCGTCCCTGACGAGGGTTTCCCCTTGTTTCGGGCGGGACTTTCTCAGATGGGCCCGGAGGGACTTCGTCCCTCTCGCGCGCAGAATTCACAACCGCCGCTTCCGCACAACTCAAGTTATCACACGCTCTTATGATCGAGATCGATCAATCGAGCGGTTCAAGAATGCTCGGATCGATTTCCAGAGCGGTAGCCCTGCCGAGCGTGTAGATCTGCAATATCAGACGGTCCATTGATCGGCGATCCTCGACGACGCCCTCGATCCCCTTGAAGGGACCGGCGGTCACGCGGACCGGCCTGCCGCGCTCCAGGAACGGGTAGGGATCCAGCCCCGCGCCGCTCTCCAGAGCGAGTTTCAGATTGAGGAGTTCCCGATCGAGCAGGTCCTGGTTCTCGGTCCGCACGGCACCGACCGCCCGTTTGCTGGCGATGGCGGGGTGCATGGCCTCGAGCGGTCCCCAGAGGAAGAGGTACGAAGGGAAGAGCGGCAACTCGACGGTCCGCTTGCGGTGGCCGTAGAAACGGACCTTCGTCACCAGGGGGAGAAATGTCTCAAAGCCGTGCGACTGCAGGAGTTCCGATACGGCCTTCTCTTGTCGGCTTCGGGTATGGAGCACGATCCAGCGGGACGCCGCCGGATCGTCACGGACGAGTTCCCACTCGGCAGGGTCGAAACGCCACCGCCGCACGGCAGGGCCTGCGTGCTCCAAGGCCGTTCCGAAGGCCTCGATCGCGGTGTTCGAGTCGGCGAGCGCCATGATCCTCTTCCGTTCCTCCGAGTCCCTGATCTGACAAGCGCACGCCGCAGCCGGCGCGGAACGCATTTTGGGACTGTCCCCTGCTTGCATCGGTACGAACGCCCCGAAACCTGAGTTCGTCGCCGAACTTCCGGTTTCCGGATCTCGAGCGACTACTCGTTGATCGGCGTGAGCCACGAGTCGGGAGGCGAGTCTTCACGCTGAGCCGCCCCGTCGTAGGTCGCCACATGGAAGAACCCGCCCTCATCACTCTCCCCGTGGACTCGTCCGATCCGGCCCTCGACATGGGCGGGCTCGCGGAAGTCGATGACGCTCGCGGTCCGGGTCGGCGGCGGGAGGCCCGGCCCCGGGACGGTCGGCGCGGAGTCGAGCAGCATCGGCGTCATCGAAGGCGAACGAACCCGCGAGAACCGCGCGAAGGTCGGCTCCTCGTCAAAGTCCCCCCGATCGCCCGGCGCCCCGGCGAATCCCGTGACATTCGCCGCGTAGGTCCGCGTCATCGCGACCTCGGGGTACTTGCGCTGGGTCCTGGGGCACACCAGCACCGACGACTCATCGCTGGGAAGATCGGAGATGCCCGCGACCGGCCGGCCCGCGTACTGCATCACCACGATCGACCAGTTCGGCGCTTCCGCCCAGGGCACGCCCAGCGCCGGGGTGCGGTCGTCGTTGTCCGCCGCGTACAGCCGCCACCCCGCAGCGAGGGAGCGCAGATTCGTCAGGCATCGCATATCGCGGCCGGCGGCGCGCACGCTCGAGAGCGTGGGCACGAGGATGCCCATGACCGCGGCGATGATCGCCACGACGACGAGCAGTTCGATCAATGAGAATGCGCAGCGACTCTTCCTCATGCGATCCATACATCCGGGCGCGGAACGGTCCGACGACGGTTGTATGGCGAAACACCCATCCGAGTTCCACGAACGGGCCCGCATTTGCGCGTGTTTCACACGGATCAGCCCGGGAACTGGCCCTCGAACGCGATCTCCGCGAGGGGCTTGCGCGCGTTGGGCTTCTCCTTGTCGCGCATGCCGCCCTCGGGAAGCACGCTGACATCGCCGGGCTTGCCGACGGCGACCATCGCGTTGACCCTGTGCCCATTGGGCAGCGCGATGGCCTTCGCGACCTTGTCGAAGTCGAACCCGACCATGCCGTGCGCGACCAGATCCATCATCGACGCCTGCATCGCGAGGCTCATCCACGCGGCGCCGGTGTCGAACGAGTGGGTCGAGTTCGACTCGCCGTTGTGCGCGTGCGTCTCGGTCGAAGCGAACACGATCAGAACCGCCGCGTTCTTGCACCAGAGTTGGTTGAACTCGACGAGCGCATCGAACAACTTCGCGAACGCGGGGGTGTCGCGCTTCGCGTAGATCAGCCGCCACGGCTGCTCGTTGTACGAACTCGGCGCCCATCGCGCGGCCTCGAGGAGCCGGTGCAATTCCGCGTGCGAGAGCGGCTCGCCCGACATCGCGCGCGGCGACCAGCGCCGGATGAACATCGGCGCCACGCCGTGCTGGCCCTCGCGGTGAAGCAGCGGATCGATCGTCGAGACATTCATGCGGCGCGCTCCTCAGTGCAGCGGGTGTCGAGAGTGGTCCCGCAAGCATACCGGCCGTTCACGCCGCGGGCGTGTTCAGTTCACGACGCGCAGGATCGGGAAGTCGCTCCCGGGCTTCAGCCACGCGTCGAAGAATCCCCAGTGCGCGAGGCCGTCGTCGCTCTCGGGTTCGAGCAGATACACGGCGAGCGTGCCGAGCGGCTGGCTCAGGCGGACAACGCTCCAGCCCGGACCGATCGTCGTCGCGGTGCGCCGGGCAGTCGCGTCGACCAGCACGCCGCGCACACCCTGGAACTCGCGCTGCGAACGCTGGACCTCGTCGACAGCGTAGACCTCGGCCGTGATCACGCGAGGGACGGTCACCGGATCAAAGGCGATGCCGTGCGCGCGGAGCGTCTCGAGAACATCGCCGTGCCCGGGCGGGATCGCGTACTCAAGCGGCCGCGTGACGGAGAGCGTCCCCTCGTAGCGGCCCAGGTGTGTCACGGACACATCCTCGGGCTCGCCCAGATCGGGGACCTCGTCGCGCAGCGCGCTCTCTTTCACCGATTCCCACATCGCGAGAGGATTGTCGGGCGCTGCGTACGCGAGGATCGTCACCTGCTTGTCGAACGGGAGTAGTCGCGAACGGATCGCGACCAGGTCATTCGCCGTACGCCCCTTCTCGACGGTGTCGCGTGCGGCCCGATCGTTGATCAGGCGGATGTCCTCCGCCCGCTCGGCCGCGAACAGGAGGCAGTCGCGTGTGAACTCCAGCGTCGCCAGCACCCGGTCCTGATACGACGCGTACGAGTACGCCTCGAGCAGGACCGACATGCGGTTGCGCAGGCCGTGATAGTTCCCACCGAAGCGGGGCAGCGCGTCGTAAGTCTCCCACTCCGTGCGATCACGGTTCAGGTTGCCGTAGAAGAAGGTCTCGTAGCCCGTGCGTTCGCTCGTGCGTCGTGAAACCTCGGGGAGCATCGTGTCGCGCACGAACAGCATCGGGTCGTAATGCCCCGCGGGGTTCTGCGGCGCCGCGTAAGTCAGCGCGTACCGGATGTACGACCCGTTGGTGGTGTGCGAGTCGATGATCAGGTCGGGGTTCCACTTCGTCAGCAGGTCGAGCATCGCGCGCGTCTCGACCGCCTGCGCCTTCATGTAGTCGCGGTTGAGATCCAGGCCGTCCGCGTTGGGACGCTGGCCCATGCCCTCGACCGGACCGACCTGCCCGGGCCGATTCGTGGGGCTGAACCGTTCGTTGCCGTCGGCGTTGTAGATCGGCGCCACCAGGATCGTCATGGTGTCGAGCAGCGTGCGGTTGCGCGGCGCGTTGGGCGCGAGCACGATGTCGCGCACCAGCATCGGGAACGCTTCCTTGCCGCACACCTCGCCCGCGTGGATGTTCGCCATGAGCAGCACGACGAGTTTCCCCGCCTTGCGCGCCGCGGCAGCGGTGGCGTACGGCGGCTCGCCCACGATGAGCAGCGGGATGCGCCTGCCCTCGGTCGTGGTTCCCATGAACGAGAGCGAGACGAGATCGCTGCGCCGGTCCACTTCGGAGCACCACGCGAGCGTCTGCTCGTAGGTCGATGTGGCCTTCCAGCCGGAAGACTCGGCGACCGTCAGCAGCGGTGTCGGAACCGGAGCGTCGCTCGCGGCGGTCCTGGTCATCGGTTCGTCCCTCGTGCCGTTCGACGCGCAGGCCCCGAGCGCGATCGACGCGCCCGAAACAACGGCCCAGCGCCACACCCGCGTGATCCGACCTTGCCAGGGGTTCATCCGCTGTCCCTCACGCGCTTCTCGATCTGCTGCTCGCCGATCCAGACCTTCTCGTTGCTCTCGAGGTCGATCATCTCGAGATCGACCTGGTAGTACACGACGCGGCGGTTGCCGTCGCGCGATCGCTCGATGTTCTCGCCCACCCGCCCGAGGAGCATGAAGTCGGCGCCCAGTTCGTACGCCTGTTTTTTGACCGTTTCGGGGCGCGACCAGTCGAGCCCCTGCTTGCGCTCGTCGCGGATCTCGCCACGCTCGTCGCGAGCCGCGACGATGCGCACGCGTCCGGAGTTGATGAGTTCACGCTCGATCTGCTTCGTGAAGAGTTTGCTGTCGAGGTAATCACTCGTCTCGTTGCGCACGGTCCCGACGATCACGACGGGACGCTGGTCGTGCGCGACCATCCAGCGATCGATCCACCCCTGAGTCAGCGCCTCGCGCACCATCGTCTCGGCGGTCATGCGCGCGTCGTCCTCGTCGAAGCGGTAATCGAGGTCGAGCACCTGCGTGGGGTCCACGCGCGTCACCTCGCGCGTCTTGCATCCCATGAGCGTGCCGGCGCACGCGACGGAGCCGGCGAGCACCACAAATCGAAGCACGGAACCTGCGATCACCATTCGATCCTCCTGGCGAGTGTTCACTAGCGTACCCCGACGCCCGGCCGCGTGCGGGGGTTCCGTCCTCGCGGCAAACGGAACCCGAATCCCTACCTGGGCGAACGAACCACGATCGTCTGCAGTTCGTCCCCGGGCTCGACCGTGACCGTGAAGACCGCGGACTCGTCCACCACGAACCCCGCGTCGTTCATCCACTCGACCCGCACGCGGTGCTGCCCGGGCGCGAGCGAGAACATCCCGACATGCGCCTTGCCCGGGAGCGATTCCCACGAGCGGGTGTCGGCGCGTTCCGTCAGCCCGGGCACGAGCAGCGCGCCGATGTACACGCCCAGGCGCGCCCAGTCGTTGTCGTTCTTGTCCTCGAACGCTTTCACGCCCTCGCGCACCACCAGCGCCTTCACCGCGGCCCGCGCGAGCGTGCGGATGTAGATCAGCGGGAGTGCGCGGCGGTAGTTCTCCGCGGCCACCTGCCCGATGTCCTCCACGAACGCCAGCCGCTGCGGAGGGTCGCGGTCGATGATCACCCGCGCCGACGCGGCCGCGCCCGGCCCCGCGCGCAGGATCGGCAACTCGAAGTAGATCGGCGCGCCGTCGATGATGATGGGCGGGAATCGGAAGACCCGCTTGGTCGGCCCGAGCCCCGAGAGCGCCACGACAAGCAGGTTGTTGTCGACCGGCGTCTGCGCCGGGAGATCGGCGAACGCCGCAGGATCGACGCCGCGCATCAGGTCCTCGTGCAGGCCGATGGTCTGGATCAGCCGCTCCGCCGCGACGCGCTGGTTGCCCGGTTCCCCAACTTCCATCCACACGGCCGCGGTCAGGTACAGGCCGAGCGTCGATTCGATGAACTCGCCGCGCTCGTTCTCCGCGACCGTTCCCCCCACCGCCGCGGGGAACTCCGCGTCCAACGCGGCGAGCACGCGATCGCTCGCGGACGATGACGCGGCGCTCTGCGCGTCGCCGATCGACTGCGCGGCCTTGCGCTTCGTCGCCGGGTAGACCTCCAGGTACCGGTCGCGCAGCGTGTTGGCCTTGCCCGCGAGCCGCCGCGCCTCGACGGTCGCGCCGCCGTCGATCTGCCCGGCGCTGAGTTGCGCGAGCATCTTGAAGACATTGAGGTAGATGTCCTCGTACGGCTCGCCCGTGTAGCGGCGCAGCGTGTCGTTGATGAGCAGCGCCGAGAGGACATCGCCGAGGTTCTCCCCCCGCTCGGTGTCCATGATCGCTTCCGCGCGATTGAGCGTATCGATGGTCGTCGTCGAATCGCCCATCGCCTGCGCGACGGTCCCCCGGTCGTAGAGCCAGAGCAGTTCGTTGCGCGAACCGTACAGATCCTTCGTCCTCGGGGTGTCGAGCGACTTGGCCGCCTCTTCCCATCGCCCCTGCGCGACCTGGCCCCTCAGCACCTCCCGGTGGGTGTCGAACGAACTGCGGCATGCGCCGAGCGCCGTCGCCAGCGCGCACAGAAAGAGGATCGCCGGATTGCGGGGTGATCGGACCATCGCCGAGTGGAGCGTAGCCGCCGGGCCGCGTGCTGGTTCCTCAGGAAGTCTGCATGCGTGGTGGCCGGGCGGCCGAAAGGAATACCAGCCCATGAACGCCCGGTTGCCGCTCATCGCTGTTCTCGCCGCGCTCGCGTCGGCGCCCGCCCCGCTCAGTGCGCAGGGTTCGCGTGTGCCGTCGCTCGCGACGAGCCCCACGCTCGTTCGCGAGGGCCATCACCTCGTCGAATCGCCCGGCCTGCTCCGGTACCTGGGCGAGGACTGGGTCTTCGACACGGTCTCGGAGGGCAAACGCCGCTCGTTCCTGCTGATGCCCTCGCTGAAACTCGGCGAATTGGAGCAAGTGGCGGCGGCGCGCGGCGAGGGCGAGTACCGCCTCTCGGGCCGCGTGTATGTCTACGAGCGGAAGAACTACCTCCTCGTCTCGGAGTTCGCGAGCATCGGCGAGTCCGAGAGTCTCGCGTCGCAGGAGAGCACGACCGGCGCGCCCTCGGTCGCCGACCTGATCCGTGAGTTCGAGCAGAACCGCGCCGACCGCAAGGACACCGGCGCGAACGCCGCTGCCAAGCGGAGCGACGCCGTCCCCATCCGCCGCGAGGGCACACTCCTCACGCTGGGGAAGGGCAGAATCATCCAGAATCCCGCCGGGTGGGCGTACTTCGAGCCCCTGCCGCTCGAAGGCGCATTGGAGCGTGATCCCTCCGCGACCATCCCCGTCGTGATGCTCCCCTCGCTGATGCTCGAGGAACTCGAAGCGTTGGCGGCGTTCTCGAGCGACGCGCCGATCGTGACGCTCAGCGGCGAGTACTTCGCGCACCGGGGGCGGAACTACCTGCTCCCCCGGATGTATCTGGTCGAGCGCACGCCGACCGAGCGTGATAACGATCTGCCCCCCATCGCGGGCGAAGTCGCGCGCTGAGCGGGTTCCGCCTGCGCTGATCGTGCGGGCTGTGCCGCGTGGGCGAGGTCGAGGATTGACCCGATCGTCGCACGCCGAACACGCGGCGAGTGTTGTTCGCGGCGGGGCAAAGCGACGCGCCGATTTCGACGACGAACCCGGTCGGAACCCCGGCGTGCGCCGCGGGTCCGCCCTGGGAGAGTTCCGTGACGACGACCTCGAATGACAACACGCCGGCGCGCCGCGCCGAACAGGTTCTCGGGCGCATCGGCGACCTTCCCGGCGCCCCCGAGGCCTCCACGCGCATCCTCGCTTCCGCCGACGGCGAGGGCTTCGAATCGCGCGACGCGATCGCGCTGATCGAGGCCGATCAGTCGCTCGCGCCCCGTGCGCTCGCGATCGCGAAACTGCTCTGCGCCTCGAGCGGGAAGGCCAACAACGGCGCGGATATCGGCTCGCTGGACGATGTCATGCTCCTCGCCGGGTTCAGCACCCTGCGCGCCGCGGTCGTCTCGTGCCAACTCTACGACGCGTTCGCCGACCGTTCGGGCGTGTCGATCGAGAGCGAATCGAACGACCCCGCCAAGGCCGCGCTCGCGCTGGACCGCCGGGCGTTCTGGATCTCGTCCGTCGCGCTCGCCTCGGCGTCGGAAGCGCTCGCGTCGTCGCGCGGCGTCGATCCCGCGGACGCGTTCCTCGCCGGCTTCGCGCAGGGCCTGGGCGTCGTTGCGATCGATTCGATCCTGCCCAGTTCGTTCTCGCGCGTCGCGGGCTTCGCGGAGCGTGAGGGCAAGCAACTCGCCGAGACCGAACGCACGATCATGGGGATCGACCATCACACTGTCGGCCGCAAGGTCGCCGAGCGGTGGCAACTCCCTCAGGCCGTGCGCGACACCATCTGGCTCGCGGGCGTTGCGCCCGAGCGCGTGCCGGAGACGCCGAACAAACCGCTCGTCACGACCGTGAATCTCGCGCTCTCGACGACGCGGTTCGCGCAACTGGCGTGGTTCGGCGATGCGCCGACGCGCGAGAGCGTGGTGGCGCTCGCCGGGAAGTGCTCGGTCGACGCCGCGACCATTGACGGCCTCGATCATGCGATCCTGGGGCTGGTCGCCGCCCGCGCCGAGGCGCTGGGCGTTCCGGAAGCGAGCGAGTCCGAACTCGCGGAGGTCTCCCTGCGCCGCGCGAGGAGCGAACTTGAGCGTCAGCGTTCCCGTGAGGCGCCGCGCGAGCGTTTGGTGGAGCGTCAGAAGGCCGCGCTGACCGCCGTCAGCGCGTTCCAGGCGGCGCTGCCCGCCAACTCCACAATGGACGATGTCGCCGACGCGGTCATCCGCTCGGCGACCGATGCGCTGTCCGCGGGGTTCGCCGGGGTGTGCGTCCAGCCGGCCGAGGGCGGCCCCGCGCAGATCTTCGTGCGCGACGCGTCCGGCGTGCGCGGGACGATTGCTCACCCCCCTGCCAACACGCCGACGCTCAGAGAAGCGTTCGCGAACGATCGTGCGCCCGCCGCGCTGAACACTCGCGCGTCGTGGCTCGCGGAATCGCCCGCGCTGGGCGAGCGAGGCAAGACCGTGCTCTCGTGCGCACTGCCCGCGGGCAACCAGACCTTCGCGGCGATCCTTCTCGACCGTGAACCCGCCGACGCCGCGTCACTACGGCCGCTGCTCGGCG
>CAYGLT010000037.1:0-1080 GCA_964350875.1 uncultured Phycisphaeraceae bacterium
CGCGCAGGTCATTATCCGGCAAGCACATCGGCGCCCTGCCCGGGGCACACCGCGGCGGGGCGTCGTGCTTTTTTGAGTGAACCGCTTCCGCTCAGGCGGCGCGCTTTCGCTTTCACGGGCGGAGCAGAGAGAAACATCAAAATCCCTCAAACAGGTGAAAAGCACTTGCAACCCCCTAGGCAGGGGGTGTAGGGTGGCTGGGCAGTTCGAGCAGCAGGGGAAAGCCCCGATGCGCGATTCGGTTCGGCTCGCCGTGAGACACGAGATGGAGAGTCAGATGAATCACCAGATCAAGCGCAGTCTGATTGCCGTTCTTGCTTCGGTCGCAGCGTTCACGGCCAGCGCATTCGCCGTGCCGCTGCCCCCAGGATCGAACAATGTGTTCCTCCCCGGGACGGACACGGTCGCGGAGCCCGCGCTGGCGGGGGTTGTCATTCGCGACGAGATCAGGCCTTTCCAGATCCTGAGCGGCGGCGGGGCGTTGCTCTTTCGTGGCGAGGTCCAGCACCGGATCATCCGGTCGAATGTCACCGGATCGCTGTACTTCCTGTGGCGGATCCGCAACACCCAGGACGGGCTGAACGGGATCATCGCGCGCGTCGAATGCGAGTCCTTCAAGGGCTACCAGATCAACGCGAACTGGCGCGACGATTTCCCGACGCCGATCGCGCGGCCCAATCAGGCCGACCGCAACGGCTCGGGCTCGGTGATCAACTACGACTTCCTCACCCCGCCGTTTTTCTCGGGCGCAGAGTCCAAGTTCTTCTTCGCGTTCCCGAACAATGTGAGGGAGTACAACGCCGATGGCTGCCTGACGATTTACCTCACGACGGGCGAGTTCGTCACGATGCGGACTTTCGCGCCGGGCGAGCCGTGCGATTCGTGCCGCGGCGATGTCAACGGCGACGGCGTGGTCGACTTCGCCGACCTCAACGAGGTGCTGTCCGCGTTCGGGAATGTCTGCCCGATCCCGCAACTCCCGTGAACCATGACCGAACCGAGCTCCGCGCACCGGCTGGGGAGAGACGGTGATGCGGAACGCGGTGAAGCCCGCGGCGCGTGAAGCGTCGCGGGCTTTTT
>CAYGLT010000037.1:1180-3929 GCA_964350875.1 uncultured Phycisphaeraceae bacterium
ACGGTGATGCGGAACGCGGTGAAGCCCGCGGCGCGTGAAGCGTCGCGGGCTTTTTGCTGCGCAGTTACTTCTTGTTGACTCCGGGCAGCCCGCACTCGGTGCAGCGCGTCGGGTCGTCGTCACCCCGGGAAAAGCCACAGGCCGGGCAGCCCTCGCGCGGCGCAGGCGTCAGCCACGCGGCAAGAGGGCGGTTGAAGATCGCGAGAATCGCCCCGATCGCGAGCATCACCGCCCCGATCGATACACGATGGGTCTCGTTGCCGATCTCCTGCCACACATCCCACGCCATTTCCGGCTGCCCCGTGATGACGCCCATGAGGAACCGCTGGAGCGCGAAATAGGCGCCGCGCAGAATGAGAAAGAGCGCCACCAGCCGGATCACCCAGATCACGACGGTGCGCACCGAGACGACGGTTGATGGTGAGAGGGTTGCCAACGCGGGCCTCCGGCTGGTGAAATCACGGTCGGGCGATGCTCAAGTATGCTGTCGAGATGCCCCGCGCACAAGCCCAATCCCCTCGATTCAGCGCGAACGCCACCACGCGACCCAGCGAGGCGCTGCTCACCTACTACATTGTGATCTCGATCTTCGCGCTCGTCCTCTTTCCCATCGTCTTCCTGTCGCACTACATCCGCTACCGAACACTCTGGTACTCCTTCGACGACGACGGCGTGCGCATGGGATGGGGTCTGCTCTGGAAGCGCGAGATCAACCTGACCTACCGGCGCATCCAGGACATCCATGTGACGCGCAACATCATCGAGCGGTGGATGGGCCTCGCGAAGGTCTCGGTGCAGACCGCCAGCGGCAGCTCCGCCGCCGAAGCCACCTTCGAGGGCATCCTCGACCCCGAGGGTCTCCGCGATTTCCTCTACCTCAAGATGCGCGGCGCCAAGGGCGAATCGACAAGCGCCGATCCCAAGCCCGACTCTTCGAAGGACCCCGACGAGGCGCTCGCCGCGCTCCGCGACATCGCCGCGTCGATGCGCACGCTCGTCGAACAGCAGGAGCGATCGCGATGAGCGCGGCCCGCTCCGACCGCGTCGCCGAGTGGGTCTACCACGGCCTGTGGGGCGCGCTCACGCGATGGTTCCGCGTTCCCAAGGAACCCCCGACGCTCCCGTCGAAGCAGGGTGAGGAAATCCGCTCCTTCCGACCGAGCGAGGGCTGGCTGCGCATGCGCAAACTGCTGTTCTGGGTTGCGCTCGTCGTCATCGACGGGCTCCTCCTGATCGGCTGGCTGATCCTGTTCGTCGCGCAGCGCGAAGCGGCGCTCTGGCTCGCGCTGCCCTGGCTCTTCGTGATGGTCGTGCCCGATGTCATCGTGTACATCGCCATCCACCTGCGCTACGACACCACCTGGTATGTCATGAGCGAGCGCAGCGTGCGCATCAGGCGCCGTATATGGACGATCGAGGAAAAAACCTTCACCTTCGAGAATGTCCAGAATGTCGCGATCCAGCAGGGCCCGCTCCAGCGCTTGTACGGCGTGAGCAACCTCGTCATCCAGACCGCGGGCGGCGGATCGACCGGCCCGCACGGCACGACCTCGAACGCGCATCAGGGGCTCATCGAGGGCGTCCACCACGCGCAGCAGATCCGCGACTCGATCATGGCCAAGGTCTACGCCGCGCGCGGCGCCGGGCTGGGCGATTCTCCCGCCGAAACGAGCGGCTCGACGACGCCCGGCTTCTCGCGCGAGCACCTCGACGCGCTCCGCGAGATCCGCGAACTCGCGGCGAAACTCGCGTCGTCCGGAACAACAACCGACCCCGCGTGAACGGGGCCGGCCGAGTGAACAGAGTTCAGTTGTCGCGGATGCTGTCTCAGCCCCTGCGGCGACGCGACGCGAACGCGCCGAAGCCGAGCAACGCCGCGGCGGCGCCGGGCGCAGGGACGCGGATGAATCCCGTGATATCGCGACCGATCGGCCCGACATCTGTCACCACGCCGCTGATGGTGTTGAAAGTCATGTACCGGGTCTCGCCGCCGACGACGGCATGAAATCGAAGTGTCCCGAGGTAGGTGAACATACCGGCGCCGGCGTCCTCAATATCGACATCGAGTTGCGCCGCCAGGGTCGTTGCGCCGGTTCCCCGGTCGATGCGGTAGATGCGGTCTCCGAGCGAATCGAGCGCGTACATCGGACCGCCCGACGCGCTGGCGGCGATGAAGTTCGTTGGTCCCGTGATGTCGAGATCGACCGTGCGCTGTGTTCCGTCGAGCCGGAACTTGTAGAACGACCATGTGTCGCCGTGGCGGACGAGCGAGTTCAGACCCTGGCTCCAGGACAGCCCGACGATGTCGTCGGCAGTGTCGAAGACGCCGCCGGTCCGAAACACATCGCGCACCTCTTCGTTGCTCCCGGTGTAGATGCCGCGTGCGTAACTCGGGTCATCCGTGATCAGGTAGAACGGGCTGGATGAGTGGTAGCCGTAGGCAAAGTCGTTGATGTCGTCGGCGTTCAGAGGGGTGAATCGCGGTCGGATGCGAACAAATTCCCCGGTGCTGGAGTTCAGCCGCATCGTGATGATGCGCTCGTCGCCGTTGGGGCGTGTTTCGATGGTGCGCACGGCGAGTTGTTGCGCGGACGCCACGCTCGCCAAGGCGAGCCCAGCGCCGAGACACGCGGCGTAACGAAAATCGTTCATGTGACGGTTCCTTTCCTGCGGTAATCGATGACGACGGGCTCACTCAGCCCCTGCGGCGACGGGACGCGAACGCGCCGAAGCCGAGCAACGCCGCGGC
>CAYGLT010000037.1:4029-23528 GCA_964350875.1 uncultured Phycisphaeraceae bacterium
CTCAGCCCCTGCGGCGACGGGACGCGAACGCGCCGAAGCCGAGCAACGCCGCGGCAGCGCCGGGCGCGGGGAGCGGATTGACATACAGGTCGTCCATATCCCGATCGATCACGCTCAGAATGTTCGTCGCCGCGGTGTTGATGTTGTAGGTCCAGAACAGCCGCTGACCGTCCACCATCGCGTGCATGTTGAGCAGGTTCCCGACGGTGTAGCCGCCCATGCCCGCGCCGCCTTCCTGCACATCAAAATCAAACTGCGCGACCATGGTCGTGGCGCCGTTCGATCGATCCACGCGGTACAGCGCGTCGTTGATGGAGTCCAGCGCGAACACATCGTCACGCCAGACCGTCGAGGCGATGAAGCTCGCGGGGGTGGTCAGGTCGAGGACCTCGTGGCGCATCGTGCCGTTCGTGCGGAACTTGTAGAAAGTCCATGTGTCGCCCTCGCGGATGAGCGAGTTCAGGCCCCGGTTGAAGGTGATCCCGGAGACCTGGTCGGCGGTTTCGAAGAGCCCGCCCGTCAGGAACGGCTGGCGGATCTCGGCGCGCCACCCCCGATAGATGCCCGCCGTGCGATTCGGGTCGTCGAGCAAGAGAAAGAACCGATCGTTGCTCCGGTACCCGATCGCGAAATCGTTGATGTTCTCGGCGTTGATCGGGTCCGGCCGGGGCGATGTGCGACGGAACAGCCCGGTCGAGCTGTTGTAGGCGAGCGTGATCGTTCGCTCGTCCCCGTTCGGACGCGTCTCGATCGTCTGCACTCGCAGCACTTGCGCCGTCGCGGACTGCATCACAACACAGGTCGCCGCTGCTGCGGCTAAGCCACACAGTTTCATTGTTGACGCTCCTTCTTCCGGCTCCAGAATCGCCGAGAACACCCCGGCGGCGCCCTCCCTCCCTCCGAGGGTGACGCGATCCCAAAGTAGCAGGGGACAGGCAAATCCGGAACCCCTTTCGACCAGAAAAACCTGTAAAGAAATCTCCCGTATCCTCGTGGCCATGGGCCGTGACCGTGGGACAACATCAGGAAGAGTTCAATGATTCTCATGTGGGTCGCGCTGGGATGGACCGCGCTCGCCAGTCTCGTCACGCTCGCGCTGTACGGCATTGACAAACGCCGCGCGGTGCGCAACCGTTCCGGGACGGGCCTTCGCCGTGTCCCGGAACGGACTCTGCATCTCTGGGAACTCGTCGGCGGGTGGCCGGGCGGTCTGCTCGCGCGGCGTGTGTTCAGCCACAAGACCAACGCGAAGAGCAAGAGCCGTTTCGTGTGGACCAGTCGCGCGATCATCGCGGTCCACCTCGCCGCATGGGCAACGGTCGCGTATTTCGTGCTCGTTCGCTGATGCGGTAGACTCGTGGCGGTCAATCAAGGAGCAGCGTCATGCAGATCTCATGCAGCGAGCACATCAACGCCTCCCCGGAACGCGTTTTCGCGGCATCCACGGATGTCGCGAGGTGGCCCGAAACGATCTCCGCGATCACGAAGACCGAGATCATGACCGAGGGCCCGGTCGGCGTGGGCACAACCTTCCGCGAGACGCGCATCATGTTCGGGAAGGAAGCGAGCGAGACGATGACCTTCGCGCGCTTCGATCCGCCGCGCGAGTACATGCTCACCGCCGCGAGTCACGGCTGCAAGTACGAAACCACCTTCACCTTCACGCCCGAGGGCGGGGGCACGCGGGTCGACATGAACTTCAAGGGCGAGCCGCAGACATTCATGTCGAAGGTCATGGGCGCGGTCATGGCGCCCATGCTCAAGGGCACGATGGTCAAGTGCATCGCGAAGGACCTGCAGGACCTCAAGGCCAACCTGGAAGCGGCGCCCGAGTAAGAAAAAAAAACAACGCCCCGTCACGGGGCGCTGCGGTCATGGTGCTGAAGTGATGCGTCTCAGGCGCGACGGCGACGGCCGGCGAGCGCGCCGACACCGGCGAGCATCGCGAGGCCCGTCGGGGCCGCGGGAACCGGCACGCCGGTGGCGCGGATCATGAACGCGCCGGGGAAGATGACGAACTGGGTGTCGTCCATGCGCGAGCCGAACGGGGCGTTGGCGAGGTCATCGATCGTGTCGGCGATCGACGGCGCGTAGAAGAACCAGGAGCGGTCGCCCGCGTGGCTGGTGTCCACGCGCGCCGGACGGTCCTCGCCGCCCAGCAGCATCGCGCTGGCGCCCACGAAGAACCCGCCCGAGACGAGCGTCGGATCGATATCGACCGTGAAATAGTTGTCGTTGAACACATCGGGCGTGGCCTGCACGCTGGTGAGCGCCACGGCGTTGCGCGGGTCGTAGTCGTCGTCCGGGTCCTCGAGGAGCCAGAAGGTGACCGGACCGTTGGCGAGCGACGGGAAGGTCGGGCCGAACGCGACGGAGATCTGGGTGATCATCTCGCCGCCCGCCTGCGCCTCGAAGTAGTTGCCCCAGAGCATGTCGGGGTCGAACGAGGAGGGCGGGCCATTGTTGGTGTCGCCGTCGCCGTCGTCGATCGAGTAGGTGACGGTGGCGGCGAGCGCGCCGTGGGCGAGCGCCAGGACGGCGATGCCCGCGAAAGCGGTACGGATCGGGTTCTTCATGGCGTGTTTCTCTTCTCTGAACAAACAAATGGTTCTCGGTCCCAAGGGCCCTCCAGCCCGTCGGGAACTCGCACAGCATACCGCGCTCACGGTCCCGGGTGGCGGAAACGGACGATCTGGGTTGAATTCGCTCGCGTCCGGGCGTGATCGTGGTACGCTCTCCCCGCGCACTCTCTCGTGGTTTGGGAAAAAGCCGTCGTGACCACACTCCAGTCGTCTCCATCGGGCGTCGCGCCCGCGCCGCACGCCGCTCGCGCCGCGCTCCCGTGGCCGTGGCTCCTCTGGCTCGCGTTCTTCTACTCGGGCTGGATGTCCATCGTGTTCCTGGGCGGGCATCTGCGCGATACGCTCGAGCACTGGCCCATCGCGCTGGCGATGTCCGCCGGTTCCTATGTCGCCGGCTCCACGCCGATGGGCGGCGGCACCGTCGGCTTCCCGATCCTCGTGCTGCTCTTCGGCATGCCCGCGAGCATCGGTCGCGACTTCTCTTTCGCCGTGCAATCCATCGGCATGGTGAGCGCGGCGATCTTCATCCTCTCCACGCGCAAGCCCTTCGCGTGGGGGATCCTCAAGTGGGCCATGCTCGGCTCGCTCGTCGGAACCCCGCTCGGGACGGCGCTGATCGCGCCGCACGCGAACGACCTGTTCATCAAATTGCTTTTCGCCATCCTGTGGGCGAGTTTCGGCGTGATGACGCTCATCCGCGTGCGCGAGATGGCGCGCTACGAAGGCATGACCAACGCCGGGCCGAAGACGGAGCGCGCGATCGGCCTCTTCGCCGGAGTGTTCGGCGGCGCACTCATCGCTTCGCTCACGGGCGTGGGCATCGACATGCTCGTCTACACCCTCCTCGTGCTCGTCCTGCGATGCGATCTGAAAGTCGCCATTCCCACCAGCGTCATGATCATGGCCTGGACCTCCGTCATCGGGCTCGTGAGCACGGTCGCGCTCGGGACCGTGGACAACGAGGTCTGGTTGAACTGGTTGGCCGCGGCGCCGATCGTCGCGCTCGGCGCGCCGCTGGGCGTATGGGTCGTCAACCGCATCGGTCGCACGCCCACGCTCATTTTCGTCTCGCTCCTGTGCCTGGGACAGTTCGTGTGGACCCTCATCGACGCGCAGGTCGGGGTCTATGTCGCGGCGCTCAGCGTGGCCGGGGTGCTGGCGGCCAACTTCGCGTTCCACATGCTCTATGTCGCGGGCGGGCATCTCGCACACAAACGCGTGGAAGAGCGAATTTTGTAAGCACATACAAACCAAGGGGATCCACTCGGATTCTCGCGGTCTTCACGGAACATCGAGGGCTCTGACCGATACCATTCCGTGACGATGCCGAGCGCTTCCGCTCCAATTCGAAGCATGGCCGCGGTCCTCTGGGTCGGGGTGGGCGCATCGGTGGGTCTTGCGCCCGCCGCGCCGCCCGAAGAGCCGATCCAGCCCCAGCCCATGGAACTGAGCGCCGACGAGATCCGGGCCGCGATTCTCGATGACGAAATCGCGCGCCCTGCGCCGCAGGTCGAGGACCTGACCGTGCCGGATCCGTTGGGCCGTTCGCGCGGCACGCTCGATCTCAGCATGATCAACCCGTCGCTGCGCATCGAGTACGGCAGCGCCGCCGACCGCGTGGTCGATCAGTCGATCGCCATCGACGGGCTCAGCGCGAACGAGCGTGAGGCCCTCGGGCTCGCGCCCTCCGACGCGTCGACGCTGTATGACGCCGTCCTCCGGCTTGAGGCGATGCGCCTGGGCGACTTCACCGTCGTGATGCGCAGCGGTCTGCGCGGCACGCGGCTTGATGACCCCTCGGCGTCCGTCCTCGACACCCTCCGGTGGGGAACGGTCGCGGGCGGCGGGGTCGAGTGGCGCCCGACGCGCGAGTTCTTCGTGAGCAGCAGCGCGCTGTTCTCGATGGAGGAAGGCGGCGGCGCGCTCAGCGAACTGACCGCCGAGTTCGGCATGCGCGTCACTCCCGACATGAGTTTCTCCCTCGGGTACCGCACGCTCGACAGCGCGTTCACCGCGCCGACCGACGCCGCCGACGAACTGCGCAACGCCGCCTTCGCCGCGATCCGACTCCGCTTCTGAACAACCTGGCTATCTGCGCCGAGCGCGGCCCTGCGCGCCGGGAGGCAGCAGCCCGATCAGCGTGAGCAGCGACCCGCCCGCGAGCAGCCACAGCCGCGACCGTTCCCCCGTCGACCACCGATGGAGCATCGAATCGGGGGGCACACGCACGAACTCGCCCGGGGGCGCGGGTTCGAGCGCGGCGAAGGTGTCGATCCGCCCGTCCGGCTCCGTCGGGGCGCCCACGCCCAGCACCGGCTGACGCCCCGCGGGCGTGAGGTTCAGGTGCGTCGCCGCGAGTTGCAGCATCAGGTCTTCATCCTCACGGTTCAGCGCGTCGAGGAACTCGCTGTAGTTCGCGAGGCGTTCGGCGGCGAACGCCCGTTCGGCCTGCGCCTTCGCGAGCACCAACTCGGCCTGCTGGAGGTCGTCGTGCGCCGGGATCAGCACCGTCGCCGCCAGCAGCGCCAGGCCAGCGGCGAGGAACAGCCACCCCGGGTCAAGCCGGAACAGCGGGGGCGCATCGATCATCTGGTCGTCGTCGTGGCGCATCGTGCGTCACGGAGTATCGGCAGTTTCCGCCGCCGCGGGCGAGTTGATCCCGGTAAGCGTCTCTGACTCGCGTTCGATCACCAGCCCGAACACGCGAACCGTTCGCTCGGCGACGCGGCCACGAAGCCCTCCAGGCGAGGCGCCGCCCGTCGCCTCGAGTTCATAAACCGAGAAGGTCTCCACGGTCGCCGGCCCGATCTTCGCTCTGAGTGTCGATTCAAGCACCGCCCATGAGCGCTTCGAGTTCGGGGTCTGGGCGCGATCCGGCGTCCTCGTGAGCGTCAGCGTGCCGTCGCCTCCGCCCTTGGGTTTCGGCGGGTCGTCCAGCGTGAATGTCTCGACGCGCAGGGGCTGTTCGATCGTCTCGCCCGGCCGCAGGCCCGCCGAGAGGAAGAGCATGGGCGGGTCGAACCGTGTGAGCAGATCCCGCGCGGGCGTGGCGGTCTCGTGAATCACCACATCCCCGCTCGCCGTTCGCGAGAGCACGACCCGCGAGCGGACAGTTCCCGTGGTCTCGTCCCGCTCGACGAGTTCGGTCCGCCCGTCGGGCAGGGGCCGGAACTCGCGCACGATGGCCGTGGTCGTTCCGTCGGTCTCGGCGAGCGTGAACGCGAGAGGGGGGAGGTCGAACGGGTAGACCCGGGCCAGATCGACGGCCGATCCGACCTCGATCGAACCGCTCGGGAGGATCATCGGGGAAGGTCTCGACGCGCACCCGGCCAGTCCCGCCGCCGCCAGCATGGTGAGTGTCGCCAAGCGCATGCCGTCACTCTACCTCCGGGCAGGCGTGGAGCGATTCCGGCGTACGGCGTCGGTTCGCCGATATACTCGGTCGTGATGACTCCCTCGCCACGCCGCCGCTCGCGCCGCGACCTCGCTTTTGTCTTGGGTCTCGCGGTCGCGCCGTGCCTGCTCTCGGGCTGCGAATGGTGGGACGAGGCAAGCGCCAAAGGCTCGGGCGACAGCATTCTGGAGATCTTCCAGCCGCCTTCGCCCCAGCAGGCGGTCGCGTGGGCCACCGACCCGTACGACGCCAACAATCGGTATCGCGGCCTGCTGCTCATCTCGAACGCACCGTGGGGCGGCGAGAAGGTCTATGTGGACATGTACGAACTCGCGACGACCGACGGCGATCCGGGCGTCCGCGCGATGGCCATCCGCGCGCTCGGCCTGCACGGCGGCCCCGGCGATGTCGATGTCCTCCTGACCTCGTTCAACGACACCGATCCGATCGTGCGGTGGGAAACCGCCCGCGCGCTCCAGCGCATCTACGCCCCGGCGGCCATCGACGCGCTCATCGACCACACCGACGCGCGACGCGAGACCGACCCGATGGTCCGCGAGGCGTCGGCCGTCGCGCTGGGCCAGTACGCCGAGCCGCGGGTCGCGCAGGCGCTCTTCTCGGCGCTCAACGATCGCAAACTCGCGGTGAACCTCGCCGCGAACAACTCGCTCGAGATCCTCACCGGGCAGAAGTTCGCGCCCGACGCCGTCGAATGGATCCTCTGGTACAACAACTCCGACGCGCCCTTCGCGCATCAGGGCGTCTACGAGTACCCGGTCTTCCATCGAAAGGTGGCCTGGTGGGAGCACATGATGCCCTGGCGTGACATCCCCAACGAGGTCGCCGGTCGGCCCGCTGGCGCGCCGGTCATCGAGATCGGCTCCCCGCCCGTGGACTGGAGCACGGACCCCGAGCCCGACGGCAGTTGATGCGCGCACTGCGACGAACGAACACTCAGGTCACGCTCGACCGCGCCGCGCCCGAACCCCAGGCCGCCCCGGGATGGGCGATCGTGCGCCCCACGCGCGTCGGCGTCGCCTCGAGCGATCGATCGCCCGACGCGAACGGCGCGTCGCCCGTCACGCTGGGATCGGAGTTCGTGGGCGTCGTCGAACGCGTCGAATCCGATCCGAAGGGCGGCGTCAGCGACGCCGAGGCGAAGAAATGGAAAGGCAAGCGTGTCGTGGGCGACGCCCGCGTCCCGTGCGGCCGGTGCGAACTGTGCACCCGCGGGCTCTCCAAGCACTGCCGCTCGGCGAAGGTCCTCGGACAGACGCTCGATGGCTGCTTCACCGACGCGTTCGCGATACCCGTCGCGAATCTCGTCGAACTCCCCAAGTCCGTCGATGACGACGCGGGGGTGTGCGCACCGGCGCTCGCCGACGCGCTCCACACCGCTTCGCAGGTGCGCATCGAGGGCAAGCCGTTCATCACCGTGCTGGGCGACAATCAGATGGGCCTGCTCTGCGCACAAGTCATGGCGCGGCTGAACGCGAGCGTGCGCGTCGTGGGCACGCGCGAGCGCAACCTCTCGCTCTGTGAGAAATGGGGCGTGAAGCACCGCCCGCTCAACGAGGTGGGGCGCCGCGCCGATCAGGACATCGTGGTGGAGTGCTCGGGCACGGCCGAGGGGCTGAACGACGCGCTGCGCATGGTGCGCCCGCGCGGGACGGTGCTGCTCAAGGCGCGCCCGGCGCAGGCCGGCGCGGTCGATCTCGGGCCGATCCTCGATGGGGAACTCCACCTCATCGGCAGCCGCGGCGGGAGCGTCGCGGAAGCGGTCAACCGCCTCGCCAAGGGCGACATCGACTGCGCGTCGCTGATTACGAGGCGCATGAAACTCGACGACGGCGCGGAAGCGCTGCGCGTGGCGGCCGACCCCGATCAGATCAAGGTCGTGATGGAAGTCTGAATCAGTGCCCGCACCCTCTCCTTCGGGAGAGGGTGGTTCGCCGAAGGCGAACCGGGTGAGGGCCGCGCGTCAGGTTGCGTGCATCACTCGGTGAGCACGGGAACTTCTTCGGGCACCTGCTCGATCGCGATGTCAGCGTCGGCGGGGCCGAACTCCACGATGCCCGCGTAGATCGCGCCGCCCATCACAATCGCCAGCGCGATGCGGTACCAGCCGAACGCGCCGAGCCCGTGCTTGTTGAGGAAGCCAACGAGGAACTTGATCGCGATCGCCGCGGAAACGGTCGCGACGGCTACGCCCAAGATCACCGGCGCCGCGCCGAGTTGCTCGAGCATCATCTGGCCGCCCGTGTCGTGCGCTTCCTTCCAGTCCTTGAGCAGCGAATAGACGCACGCGCCGCCCAGCGTGGGCAGACCGAGCAGGAACGAGAACTCGGCCGCCTGCCTGGGATGAAGCCCGAGCACCGTGCCGCCCGCGATGGTCATCATCGAGCGCGAGGTGCCGGGCCACATCGCGACGACCTGAAAGCACCCGATCCCCAGCGCCTGCTTCCACGACATGGACTCGATCGTCAGCGCGGGCTCTTCCGAGTCCTTGCTCGCGCGGCCCTTGCCCAGCCAGATCATCCACACGCCGCCCACGAAGAGCGCGGCGAGCACGGGGATCGGGTGGAACAGGTTCGCTTCGATCAGGTCGTTGAGCGCAACGCCGAGGATCGCCGCGGGCAGGAACGCGATGAACAGGTTGATGAGCAGTTTGCGCCCGACGGCGTCCTTGCCGATCAGCCCCATGATCATCTGCTTCACGCGCGGGAAATAGAGCCCGAGCACCGCGAGGATCGCGCCGCCCTGGATCACGACATTGAAGGTGTCGATCGCTCCCTTCTGCTCGGGCGTGTCGAGCCCGAGCAGCGCGCTGGTGAGGATGAGGTGCCCCGTCGAGGAGACGGGCAGGTACTCGGTGATGCCTTCGACCAGGCCCAGGATGATCGCGTCGAGCAGTGTCATTGGAGGGAAGGTATCGGCTCGACGATGGGGGTGTCGTCAGCGCGGCTGACGACAACTGCGCGTTATGCGTACCGAATCCACTTGATCAGCGTCGCCGGTGTGGGAGGCTTGCCGTACATCAGCACGCCGACGCGGAAGATCTTGGCCGCGGCCCAGATCGCGACGAACACCGCGCCGAAGCCGATCACCATCGACAGCGCGATCTGCCAGGCCGGGATCGCCTCGGTGGTCTGCCCGAGCCGCAGGATCATCACGAACGGCGTGAGCGGCGGGATGAACGACGCGACCGTGCTGAAGGTGCTGTTGGGGCCCTGGATGATCGGCATGAACAGGAACATCGGGATCATGAACATGATCATGATCACGCTCATGAACGACTGCGCCTCGCGCATCTCGTTTACCGCCGAGCCGATGGCGGCCATCACGGCGCCGATCAGGAAGAACGCCATCAGGAAGTAGATCGCGAGCCACGCGAGTTTGTCGAGCGGGACGAGCGAGAGGAACCCGAAACGGTCGGCCGCCAGCAGGCCGACCGCGACATAGATCCCGATGATCGTCACGCCCACGGCGAGTTGCCCGAGGATCTTGCCCGTCATGAGTTGCATCGGCGAGACCGCCGAGAGCAGGACCTCCATCACGCGGCTGGACTTCTCCTCGATCGTGGTCGTGAGCAGGTACTGCCCGCCGCTGAATGACGCGATCCAGAGCAGGATCATGAACGCCATCGGGACGACGAACTGCGCGAACTCGGCGCTCTTCTCGGTCTCGCCCTCGTCGGTGATGGTGATCTGATTGGCGCGCGGCGAGGCGAGCAGCCCTCGCACGGTCGCGGGGTCGTACTCCGCCATTCTGAGCCGCGTATCGACGATCGCGCGCTCGACCTCGCGACGAAGTTTCGACGAGAGTTCCGACGCGAGATCGGGGGGCGTGAAGATCGCGTACACGCCGTTGGGTTCGAGCGCGTCGGACGCGACATCGACCACGGCGAGCAGGTCGCCCGTTCGGACCTGCTGCTTCGCGGGCTCGACCTCGTCCTCCGAACCAAGCGAGCGGATCGTGATGTCCGTCGGCCCGCCCGGGAGGCGCTTGCGGAGTTGCGCGACGGCGACCGCGCGCTCGGTCGGCGTGAGTTTGATGCGCTTGGCGATCTGTTCCTCGATCGCTTCGATCCTCGCATCGAACTCCGCCTGCATGCGCTCGGGGTCGAACGACTCGCGGATCGCCGCCTCGATCGGGCGGTCCTCGGCGGTGCGGTCGAGCACGGCGACGGCGCCCTCGAGCCGCTTCTCCGGGCTGTCGAACAGGGGCGCGGCGATCGCGATGATCCCGTACACGATCAGCGGGAACAGCACGACGCCGAACAGGAACGCCTTGGTGAGCGTCGTCGAGCGGTACTCGCGCACCGCGACATCCATGACCTTGCGGAGGGGACTACGCACGGGCGGACTCCATCTGATCGGCGGCGGATTCGTCGGCGCGGAGCGAGCGGCGGAGGTCGTCCTCGCTGTCGCCCGTGTTCACGAGCGAGACGAAGACATCTTCGAGCGTCGCGGTGCGCAGTTCGACACGCCGCGCGGGGGCGACGGCCGCGACATCGCGGAGCGCCTGCTGCGCGTCGGCGCTGTCGTTGAGGTGGATCTCGAGGAACGCGGTCTCGCCCAGCACGCCGCGCGTGGCGCTGCGCACTCCCCCGACGCGTTCGTACACAGAGGGATCGGCGTCGGTCGACAGCACCGGCTGCACGACGAGCGTGCGCGGGTCGTGCGCCTCGCGGATCTCTTCGACCGTCCCGTCGAGCACCTTCTTGCCGCGGTTGATCATGAAGACGCGTTGGCAGATCTGCTCGGCGGCGGGGAGGACATGCGTCGAGAAGACGATGGTCTTGCCCTGCGTGTGCAGTTCCTTGACGAGTTCGCGGATAAGCCGCGAATTGACGGGGTCGAGGCCGCTGAACGGCTCATCGAGGATGATCAGGTCCGGGTCATGGATGACGGTCGCGACGAACTGGACCTTCTGCTGCATGCCCTTGGAGAGTTCCTGGCATCGCTTCTTGCGGACATCGGGGAGGGCGACGCGCTCGAGCCAGTCGTCGATGCGTTTGTTGAGACCCTGCCCGTCGGCGCCCTTGAGGCGCGCCATGTAGGACAGGAAGTCGCCCACGCGCATCGTGCGGTAGACGCCGCGCTCCTCGGGGAGGTACCCGATGCGGTCCTTGCTCTCGACGGCGGACCTGCGTCCGAGGACGGTGAGCGATCCCTCGTCGGGGAAGATGATCGCCATGATCATGCGGATCGTGGTGGTCTTCCCTGCGCCGTTGGGACCGAGGAACCCGCACAGCGATCCCTGGGGGATGCGCAGGTTCAGGTGATCGACGGCGGTCTTCGGGCCGAATCGTTTGGTGATGCTCTCGATGACGACCGCGTCGCCGCTGTTCTCATGCTGCATGCAAAACGCTCCGCTCGGGGGCTGTAGGGTACCACCGAGCGGAGCGTTGGGATGCCTGAGCGTCGCGCGATGCGATTAATCGATGAACCAGTCCTCTTCCCAGACGCCCACGGTCTGGACGAGTTGGCGGAACACATCAAATCCACTGATCTGGATGTTGTTCATTTCAGGGCAGCGCCACGACCACGCGGAGTCCGGGAGCGCCAGCCCGTCGATGAGCAGGTGATTCGTGGAATCGATCGCCCACTGCGACCACGGCGGCACATTCGGGTCGGGCATGTTCCGCTCGATGTGAATCCGCCCAAGGTAGGTGTTGGTGACGGACGAGAGCCCTGCGCTGAACACGCCTTGGCACTGCGCGTTGGTCGCGGTCAGCCCGCGCACGAAGGTGTTGTCGCGGCTGCCCGTTCCCGAGAACTGGTACACATCGGGATGGAAGGGATGCGTCCCGTTGTCCATGTCGTCGACGGTGCAGTTCAGGACGAGCCCCGAGTTGCTGTACGCGTCGGAACCGAGCCGGCGGAGCGTGACATTGGTCGCGAGGGTCGCATTGCGGAACCCGTCGATGTAATCGCTCGCGGTCGTGTTGGTTACATAGAAGGCCGCGATGTTCGACGAGAACACCGGAGTGGATTGTGTCGTGCCGGCGTAGGTCCATCGACCCGGGCCGAGGCAGGTCACGCCGTCGAGCCAAAGGGCGTCGTCGATCGTGGAAAAGCCCGTGATGACCCAGGCGTTTCGCTGGTCGAGGGTAAGCCCTTTCAGCCGCACATGCGGGATGCCGAGACGGGTCGAGTCACCCTGCACGAGTTTCACGCTCGAAGCGCTGACGCCCGGCGCGGGCCTCACGGTCACCCAGCGATCGTTCGGCGCGGTGACTCGCGCCGCGCCGAACGGGTGCGAGCCGGCGCCGAGATAGACGGTCAATTCACTGTGGGCGGGGAGGTTGGGCAGCATGCCCATGGCGCGGTCGAGGGATTTGAACGGGTTCGCGGCCGTGCCGTCGCCCGTGGAGTCGTTGCCGTTGCGCGAAACATGCATCCCCACGGGCTGCGACGACGGCCCGAAAACGACCATCGAGTGCTCGCCGGTGCGCACCGACTGCGAGTCAACCGGCCCCGACATGATGCGCGGCGGACCGGCGTTCGGATAGACAATTGCGCTGATCTCGACACGCGCGTCCGCGCCAAGGTCGGCCGCGTCGATCAGCGCGACATACTCGTAGCCCGCGGTCTCGTCGGACCACACCGGCTCGGTGACGAACACGGAAGGGCTCTGGTTGGCCATGAACGAAACGGCGAGGATCCCGGTGATGTCCTCGGCGACGAGGCGCACGCGGTACATCCCGCTGACAGTCTGGAACGGGGGCTCCACCCAGCGGGCCACGGGCATCTTCTCGCCCGCCTGACCGCCGGGAGGGGGCGGGATCCCCGGGCCTCCTTCGCCCGGGATGATCGTGTGAAGCCCCCAATGGCTCAGCACCTGGTTCACACGGGCAAAATCCCCCGAATCCAGCGCGGCGGCCAGATCAGGGAAATTGATGACTCCATCAAGGTTCGCGTCGAGGCGCGGGGCCTCAGCGAGAGCGTGGAGCGAGAGCACGGATGTCGCGGCCATGGCGACGAGGCTTCGTAAACGCATTGATGTCAACCTGTTGTTAATGGCCGCCCGCGACCTGCGAGCGAGCCGTTCCTTGTCACGCGGCTCGCGACACCACTCGCGAGCGCTCGAACCGTGCGCTGATCATCGATCAGACGCGCCTTTCGGCGTGATTCATTGGGCCATCGATTCGTCTCCGGCCGCGCACGGTTCGCTGATTTCACCGAGAATCCGACGCTCCCGCAACCCGGCGCGAGGCAAGCGCACGCACACACTCGCGATGCGCCGCGCACACGATTTTCTCCCGGGCTTTCCCCGCCGATTCGCCGGTGGAAGCCGCATCGGTCCGGCACTATCCTTTGTTTCAGCCATTCATCCGGATGAATGGATGAAGCAACCCCGACCCACGCCGGAGCGCCCATGCCCGCCAGCGCCCTCGAACGAGCCATTCAGCAGCGCGTCCTCATCATCGACGGCGCGATGGGAACCTCCATTCACGCCTGTGATTGCGATCTCCATCGCGACTACCTCGGCAAAGAAAACTGCACCGAGATCCTCGTCGAGACGCGTCCCGAGGTGATTCAGAGCATCCACGAATCGTTCCTCGCCGTGGGCGCCGACGCCGTCGAAACCGACACCTTCGGCGCCAACAAACTCGTCTTCGCCGAGTTCGATCTCGTCGAGAAGACCTACGAACTCAACAAGCGCGCCGCAGAGATCGCTCGCGCCGCGTGCGAGAAGCACTCCACCTCGGACAAGCCCCGGTTTGTGCTCGGTTCGATGGGACCGGGCACCAAACTCGTGTCGCTCGGCAACACGACCTGGGACGACATGCTCGAGTCCTACGCCGAGCAGGCGCGCGGGCTGATCGACGGCGGCGCCGACTCGCTCCTCATCGAAACCTGCCAGGACCTCCTCCAGGTCAAGTGCGCCATCAACGCGTGTCTGAAAGCCCTCGACGAGCGCAAACGCACGCCGCGCGACATCCCGATCATGGTGTCGGTCACCATCGAAACCACCGGGACGATGCTGCTCGGCACGGAGATCGCCGCCGTCGCCGAGGCGCTGCGCGGCTTCCCGATTTTCTCGCTCGGACTGAACTGCGCCACGGGGCCGGTCGAGATGGCCGAGCACATCAAGTGGCTGTCGAAGCACTGGGACCGCCACATCAGCGTCGTCCCGAACGCCGGCCTTCCCATGCTCGTGGACGGACAGACCGAGTACCCCCTCAAGCCCAAACCGTTCGCCGAAGCCGTCGCTCGCTTCGTCGAAGAGGACGGCGTGTCGATCATCGGCGGGTGTTGCGGCACAACGCCCACGCACATCGAAGAACTCGCGAAGCGGCTCGGGAACCTCACCCCGACGAAACGCGACCTCGCCCCCTGGCCGCGCGGCGCGACCTCGCTCTACTCCACCGCCGAGTTCAAGCAGGACAACTCCTATCTGATCGTGGGCGAGCGCACGAACACCAACGGCAGCCGCAAGTTCAAGCGGCTCGTCGACGAGCACGACTTCGACGGCATGGTGTCGATGGCGCGCGACCAGATCAAGGACGGCTCGCATGTTCTCGACCTGTGCGTGGACTTCGTCGGCCGCGACGGCGTGAAGGACATGCGCGAGGTTGTGCAGCGCTTCGTCAGGCAGGTGAGCGCGCCGCTCATGCTCGATTCCACGCAGGTCGATGTGCTCGAGGAGGGCCTCAAGCACGCGGGCGGCAAGTGCATCATCAACTCGATGAACCTCGAGGACGGCGAGGAGAAACTCGCGCAGATGTGCGCGCTGGCGCGCACCTACGGCGCCGCCGTCGTCGCGGGCACCATCGACGACGATCCCCAGGAAGCGATGGGCAAGACGGCCGATCGCAAGGTCGCGATCGCGAAGCGCATCTACGACCTCGCGGTGAACAAGCACGGGATCGCGCCGGGCGACATCATGTTCGACCCGCTGGTGCTCCCGATCACCACGGGCGTCGAGGCCGACCGGCGCCTCGCGCTGGAAACCATCGAGGGCACGCGACGCATCTCCGAAGAACTCCCCGAGTGCCACACCGTGGTCGGGCTCTCGAATGTCTCGTTCGGGCTGAAGCCCGCGGCCCGCGTCGTGCTCAACAGCGTCTTCCTGCACGAACTGATGGAAGCGGGACTCACCGCGGCGATCGCGCACTCGTCGAAGATCCTGCCGCGCAACAAGATCAGCGACGAGCGCTGGACCGCGGCGCTTGACCTGATCTACGACCGTCGCGAGGCGGGCGATCCGCTCATGCGCTTCGTCGATCTGTTCACCGACGAGGACGAGACCGCCTCGACGCAGGAACGCATGGAGGACCTGCCGATCGAGGAACGCCTGCGCCGGCACATCATCGACGGCGAGATGCGCGGGCTGACCGACTCGCTCGACGAGGCCATGCAGGCGTACGAGCCGCTCGTGATTGTGAACGACCACCTGCTCGCCGGCATGAAGACCGTCGGCGAACTCTTCGGCGCGGGCGAGATGCAACTCCCGTTCGTCCTTCAGAGCGCCGAGGTGATGAAGACGGCGGTCGCGCACCTCGAGCCGCACATGCCCAAGGTCGAGGGCGGCGGCAAGAAGGCGAAGATCATCCTCGCGACGGTGCAGGGCGATGTGCACGACATCGGCAAGAACCTCGTCGACATCATCCTGACCAACAACGGGTACGAGGTCGTCAACCTGGGCATCAAGCAGCCCATCGCGTCGATCATGTCCGCGTTCAAGGAGCACAAGGCCGATGCGATCGGCCTCAGCGGCCTGCTCGTGAAAAGCGTCGGCGTGATGCAGCAGAACCTCGAGGAGATGGCTCGTCAGAGCGTCGAGGTACCCGTGCTGCTCGGCGGCGCCGCGCTCACGCGGCACTATTGCGAGACGACCCTGCGCGGCACATACACCAGCGGCAAGGTCTACTTCGGGCGCGACGCGTTCGAGGGCCTGCGCATCATGGACTGCATCGCCGGCGGCTCGACCGCCACGCTCGACGCTGATATCGAAGAGCGGCTGGTGAAGCGCGCCAAGGCCGACGAGACGGTCGAGCGTTCGCGTGCGGCCCGTGAGGGGAAACGCCTCGAAGCCGAGCGAGAACTGGCCGCGTCGGGCGGCGTCGCCGTCGCGGCCGCGCCCGTGAAGAGCGATGTCCGCACGGATATCGAGATCCCCGAGGCCCCGTTCCTCGGCTCGCGAGTCGTCGAAGGCATCGACCTGAGCGCCGTCTACCCCTTCATCAACGAGATCGCGCTGTTCCGAGGGCAGTGGCAACTCAAGAAGGGCAAGCGCACCGACGAGGAGTACGCGAAGTTCGTCGAGCACGAGGTGCAGCCGCTGTTCGCGCGGCTCAAGGAGCAGTGCCGCAACGACGGCATCCTGCGCCCGTCGGTCGTCTACGGCTACTACAAGTGCAACAGCGAAGGCGACGACCTCATCGTGTACGACCCCGACGACGAGTCGAAGGAGATCGAGCGGTTCCCGTTCCCCAGGCAGGAGGGCCGCAACCGGTCGTGCATCAGCGACTTCTTCCGCTCGGTCGAGAGCGGCGAGAAGGATGTCATCGCGATGCAGTGCGTCACCGTCGGGCAGGAGGCGTCGAAGCGTGCGAAGACGCTCTTCGAGCGCAACGAATACGCCGAGTACCTGTACCTGCACGGGATCGGCGTCGAGACCGCCGAGGCGCTGGCCGAGATGTGGCACAAGCGTGTGCGGCAGGAGATGGGCATCGGCAACGACGACGCGACGACCATGCGCAAACTCTTCGCGCAGGGCTACCGCGGGTCGCGCTACTCGTTCGGATACCCGGCCTGCCCCGACATGAGCCACCAGGAGAAACTCTTCCGGCTGCTCAGGCCCGAGCGCATCGGGTGCACCCTGACCGAGAACTGGCAGATCGATCCCGAGCAGAGCACCAGCGCCATCATCGTCCACCACCCCGAGGCGCGGTACTTCAATGTCTGACGCCGCTCGCTAGACTGCGCCCATGCGCGAGATCCACTACAGCGAGTTCAGCGGCGAGAAACCCGTCCTCCGGGACTATCTCGCGATCGACCGGACCGTGCTCGCCAACGAGCGCACCGTCCTCGCGTACCTGCGCACGGCGCTGGCGTTTGCGGTCGTCGGCGCCTCCGCGATCAAGTTCTTCGACTCGGTGCTCTACGAGTCCCTGGGCGGGCTGTTCATCCTGTTCGGCGCCGTCGTCGCCGCGCTCGGGTTGCGCCGGTTCTTCCGCGTGCAGAAGCGCATCGGTGAAGCGCTCGCGCTCGGCGCGTTCGGCGTCGAGCACAAACCGGGGTCGAACGACGGCCCCGGCGCTTAACCGCCGCTGGTCGCGCCGAAGTTCGAGAGCACGATGTTGAGGTCGGTGAAGTTCACGACGCCGTCGCCGTTGGTGTCGCCCGCGAACCCGGCGCCGGTCTGGCCGAACTCGGAGAGCACGGTGTTGAGGTCGGTGAAGTTCACGACCCCGTCGCCGTTCGTGTCGCCCGGGAGGGCGTCGACGAGTTCGACCGTGATCGAGAGCGTGGCGGCCAGATCAAAGAACGGCGCGAACTTGTCTTCCTTGGTGTAGAAGACGGGGTAGTCGATGACCATGCCGCGCTCGGGGTCGGCGGCGGGCGGGCCGATGAACGACGGGAAGACGAGCGACGAGATCTGGAAGCGCAGGCGGCCGCTCGCGAGCCCGTCGCGCAGGAACGCGCTCACGGCGGGCTGGTCCACATCGAGCGTGAAGGTGAAGACCGCGTCCGAGGGCACGAGCCCGCCGACCGACGCGTCGGTCGTCTGTCCGATCGCGAACGGCGATGGATCGAAGCGGTCCTTCACATTGTTCCCGACATCGCGCGGCGGGACGCCCGACATCGGATCGAACCCGATGTAGTCGGTCGAGTACGCGTTGCGCACGCCCAGCCCGAACGCGTCGCCGTGCGGGCTGTTCTCGAGGAAGGTCGCGCTGGTGAACCCGTTGCGGAACGCCGCGCCGAAGAGTTCGAGCGGGCGTCCCGCGTCGGCGTCGGCGATGAAGTCGGGGTCTTCCTCGTTGAGGTGTGTGTTGAACGGGTCGTAGGTGGGGTCGTAGCGGAAGGCGTCGCCCGCGCCGATGGTGGCGGTGATGACCGCCGAGGTGATCCGATACCGCGCGGGGTCTTCGCCCGCCGGGATGTCGGCGCCGGTGTCGAATCCGATGAGAAACAGCGCGTCGCGGTCGTCGAACTCGAACTCGGTGTAGCCCGCCGTGCCGAAGCACGCCGCGTTGGTGCGCGCGCCGGGCACGGGGTTGAACGGGTAGTTCCAGCGGTCCAGCGCGGGCGTGTCGTATGAGGCGCTGATCGGAGCGCCGGCCAGGGCCCCCCACGCCAGCGGGGCGAGCAGAGCGGCGGCGAACGCGGAACGAATGACGGGCATGGCGCGGTCCTCGGTGAGAGAGGCGATGTGAGCGGGCCTCGGGCGGCCTGCCCCGCAAGAATATTTCGCGTGAGGCAGGACAGCCGGGCCCTGATGAATACAGTTGAGACTCAGTCTCAGCAAGTCAAGCGGTGGCCGCGTTCAGACCCGTTTCCGTGACGAACGGGGCGACAGGCCGGACCGAAGACCGAATACTCGCGGACACGCCATGACGCTCATCAACGCTCGTTCGACAACCGCTCGCGGCTTCACGCTCATCGAGGTCCTCGTGGTCATCGCGATCATCGCGTTGCTCATCGGCATCCTCACGCCCACGCTGGGCTCGGCGCGCAAGACCGCGCTCCTCGCCGTCGAACAGGCCGACGCCCGCTCGATCGGCGGCGCCTACACCGCGTTCGCGACCGAGCACAAGAACTACCTGCTGCCCGCGAAGATCGACAGCAACAAGTTTCCCGACGCCGTCCGCCACGCCCGCGCCATGCTCCCGACGGGGCAGGAGCCCAGCGGCGCCGACGCCGTGCGCTGGATCTGGCGCCTCGCGCCGTATGTCGACTTCTCGTACTCCACGCTGATCCGCGACAAGGCCGTCCTTGCGCAGGCCAACGGCCTCGACGGCGAGGCCGACTTCGAGACCGGCTCGTACCGCGCGAGCGTCTTCACCGGGTTCGGGCTCAACTCGTACTTCGTCGGCGGGCGCAAGGAGTTCTACGAGACCAACGGGCAGGGCGTGAACCGCTTCCAGTCCGCGTTCGGCTCGGACTTCTTCGTGAACCGTCTCGACCGTGCCCCGCGCCCCGCGCAACTCACCTCGTTCGTGAGCAGCGCGAGCAACATCCAGACCGAGGGCTTCCGCGACGGGTACTTCTATGTCGAGCCGCCGCGCACCATGACGGTGCAGCCGACCTGGCAACTCACCGAGCACGACGCGCCGACCCGCGCGATCATCGAGCGGCAGAGCGGCTGGTACGGCGCCTACGCGATCGCGAAGGGCAAGACCATCGTGAACTGCCTCGACGGCCACGCCGAGCAACTCGAATGGGACGACCTGCGCGACATGCGCCGCTGGTCGCCTCAGGCGACCGACGCCGAGTGGATGCTGCCGCGCCCTTCTGGGAATTGAGCGGGTTTCGTTTGTCAGAGCCGCGGGCGGGAGCACGCGG
>CAYGLT010000038.1:0-17948 GCA_964350875.1 uncultured Phycisphaeraceae bacterium
AGTGGTCCGCGGGGTGCGCCACGAGCAGCGTGACGGCGACATGCCCGATGGTCGGAGCGTGGATATCGAGGATGGCACCCACGGTGTCGTAGGAGTGGAAGGGATCATCGCTTCACCAACGAAAAACCCGCAAGTCGTTGACCTGCGGGAGCTTTCGAAGTCGGGGTGATTGGATTTGAACCAACGACCTTCTCGTCCCGAACGAGACGCGCTACCAAGCTGCGCTACACCCCGCGCATGATCTCAAATGTCGGCCGGATCGTACTCCCGGCCCAGTGACCGGGACAACCCGGGGCGGGAAAGAGGGTGAAGACCCTCCCCCCAGCCCCCTCCCATCGCGCTGCGCTTGATAGGAGGGGGAGAAGAACGGACTCAGTCCCGCGTTTCGCGGAGTTCCACCGTCGTTTCCCGGTCCTCGGCCTTCTCGGCCTGGTAGGACAGGTTCAGCCGGTCGCCCTCGCGGCCGGACACGATGAACCGCACGACCGCCGCATCGCGGCCCGGGACGCCGCCCTCGAGCAGGACGCGGCCCGGCTCGAAGCGGATCTCGTCCATCGTGCGCGAGAGCCAGTCGCTCATGCGGCCCGCGGCCACGACCTGCGATCGACCGCCGACGTTGGTGACCTCGAGCAGGTCGGGCTGCCCGATGTCCTTCTGCCGCGCGATCGCGAGCCGCGTGGGAATGATCCGCTCGTTGCGCAGTTCGACGGTGACGGCCCAGAGGTTATTGCCCAGCGACTCGACCTTCGTGCGGCCGAACTCGACGACGGGCATCTGGTCGGCGTGGTAGGTCGTGAACGCGAAGTTGCGGTGGCATTCCTCTTCGAGCATGAAGGTGGGGGTGTTGCGGCTGGACCACTTGTTGGGCCCGCCGATGAGCACTTTGCCCCAGGTGGGGTGGTCGTACTCGGTGTAGTCGGTGAAGGTCTGGCCGAACATGAGTTTGTCGCGCCAGAGCCAGTTCTCGTCGTCGCCGGGGCGCCCGCCGTCGCCTTGGAACATCTTGCCGCTGGCCCAGAGTTCGTTGGTGAACGCGCTGATGCCGAGCCCTTCGGCGAGCCAGTTCACGAACCCGCCGTGCACGGTGTAGAGGTCCTTGTAGATGATCATGTAGCGGTAGTAGGGGAGCATCTGCTCGCCGGTCTTGCCGATCTCGTCGTACATGCGCTGGTCTTCGCGCGGGTAGAGGTCGTTGAGGTAACTCGCGCCCGGGCCGCGGAGGAGCATGCCTCCAGAGTTGTGGTAGGACTGGCCGCCCGCGATGTTGGGGTGGGCGAGGATGAAGTCGCCGACGGCCCTGGTCTCGGGTGCGCTGAAGGGGTAGGGCCCTGCGCCGTACTGGACATGATTCGGCTGCCAGTCAGAGGGCCAGTTGCGGTTCATGTCGTCGCCGCCGACGGGGTCTTCGTTGATGAGCCCGTCGCCGTCGTTGTCGATGCCCTCGGAGCCGATTCGCCGCCAGTTGCTCTTCTCGCCGGGCTGGACGCGCTCGAAGACGCGCGGGTCGGTTCGGGATCGCACATACCCGCCGTTCTCCTCTTCGATCCACATCTGGGTGATGGAGCCGTCACCGTCGAGATCGTCGGGGCCGTCTTCGTCAAACAGCCCGTCGTTGTCGCTGTCCACGGGGCGGACATTGCTTCGGGAGGAGGAGGAGTTCTGCGGCTCGGCGAACCAGCGATCGCGGCCGTCGGGGTTGACGGACGGGAGCAGGTAGAACGCCTTCTCGTCCATGATGCGCGTGAGTTCCTCGGTCGCGCCGTAGTGCTTGGTGAGGTACCAGAGCGTGTAAAGGACGATCTCCGATGCCTGGATCTCGTTGCCGTGCACATTCCCGTCGATCCACATCGCGGGCTTCTGGTCGTGCGGCGTGCCGCGTTTGGGATTGACGATCGCGACGATCATCTCGCGGCCTTCGAGGGACTCGCCGATGGTGACGAGTTCGACAAGGTCGGGGTACGCGCGGGCGATGTCGCGCATGGCGTCGTTGAGTTCGCCGTGCGTGTAGTACTTGTTGAACGAGAGGTCGACCTTGTTCGGGACATCGGCCTGCGCGAGCGCGGGGGCCGCGATGCCGGCGGCGAGCGTGACGGACAGGGCGAGGAACTTGGTGATGCGGTTCATCGGCCGCCCTCCTTGGTCGCGCGAAGCGTGGTGTTGATCGTGGTCTCGCCGGTCTGCGGCGAACGGACGGTGATGGTCATGTTTGCGCCGTCGCGGCCCGCGACCAGCCATTCGAAGCGTTCGGTCCCGCCGCCCGGGATGCTCACGGCGCGCTGCACGCGGCGACCGGCGAGGATGTTCTTCTCGTCGCCTTCGAGGCGGAGCACGAGGGGTTGCTTGGCGCGAGATCGTGTAGCGATGGCGCTGGCGGTGGGAAGTTTGCCGCCGTTGTTCGCGATCACCGTGATGCGGTAGACGCCGTCACCGACGCGCTCGACGATCGGCGTGTCGAGCGTGAGACGCGGGAGTTCGTCGGCGAGGGCCGCGACGAAGCGGGTCTGCTCGTCGACGAGTCGGTCGAGTTCACCCTCGGGCGGGTTGATCTGGAAGCCGGGGACGAACCCGCCGATCTCGACGGCGCCGAGTTGGGGGTGATCAAAGGAGGTCCATTCGATGAACCCCTCGCCGCGATCGCTGGCGAGTTCGAGCCACTTGGCGTCGTCGGAGTCGGACTTCTTGCCGCCGCCTCGCGCTGCGCGGCCTGCTCCGGCAGCGGCGGCCGGGCGATCGGCGCGTGCGGGTGGTTCCTGGCCCTGCGCCATAGCCATGATGCGCGCCTGCATCGCGGGAGACATCTGGTTGTACTGCGCCATCATCTCGGCCTTGCCCGCGTCGTCAGCGGCCTCGAACTCGGCGATCATCGCGCGGAGTTCGGCGTCGCTCGGACCTTCGGGCGCCGGCGTGTTGTTGGGCGCGGTCGCGGCGGGTTTGTCGTCGCCTTCTTTCTTGTCGCCTTCGCGTTTGATGAGGTCCGCACGGACCCAAACGGGCGTGCTGAACGACCACGCGCCGCCCTGCGCGTACGCCCACGCCCAGAACGCGCCCTTATCGTCGCGGTCGGGCGAGCCGGACATGCCGGTGATGTCCTTGAACGACTTGCTGAGCCGCTCGTAGTGAGCCTTGTCGTTGTTCTCGATGCCCAGCGGCGCGCGGCCGGTGACATCGTTCTTGCCGGCCTGCGGGATCGACACGAGCGTGTCGTGCGGACCAAACACGAGGACGGCTTCGATGTTTGCGCGATCGAGGACGAACCGGGCCAGCGCGAGCGACTCGCTCTCGGACAGGGCGTACTCACCCGCACCGTCGGCGTGTTCGGGCCAGAGGTGGGGGAAGTTCATGTCGAGATCGACGAAGCCGGCGCCGTCCTCGTTGAACGCGCCGTCGTTGTCGTTGTCGATGCCTTCGGTGAGCACGGCGTAGACGGCGACCTCGCCCTTGCTCGCGTCGGCCTCGCGGAGCAGGCCGTCGTTGTCGGGGTCGAGGATGTGTGTCGCCTTGAGGTGCGCGGGCGGGTTCTTCACGCGCATCTGGGTGATGGCGCCGTCACGGTTGAGGTCCTCGGGACCGTCCTCGTCCGTGCGCCGATCGGTGTCGCTGTCGATGGGCGTCGTCGTGCCCGTGCGGGACATGCGGAGCGAGCGGCCCTTGGTGTGCACGGCGGCGGCGTCGGGGTTGCCGCGCGGGACGATGTAGACTGTCGTGTTCTTGAGCGTGTCGGCGTGATCGGCCGCGAATGCCTCGGCGACGCCCAGCGCGACATCGGTCCCTATCCAGTGGTCGCCGTTGAGGCCTGCGACGATGAGGATCGCCGGGTTGGTGTCGCGCCGCGCGGGATCGCCCAGCGTGATGAGCGGGATATCGCGGCCTTCCCGCGACTTGCCGAGCGTTGACACGGAGGTCATCGGCGCGGTGCGCAGCGAGGAGATCGGGGCGGCCGTGTCGGTCGGCGCGTCGGGCATCGCGAACGCGAGGCCGGCGCACGCGAGGAGCGCGGCGAGAGCGGGGCGGGTATGTCTGGGCATCGGGTCGGCTTCCTGTGGCCGTGTTGGAGAGAACGCACACAAACCCCCGGCCCCCGAAACCCGAAAGAGATCATCTTCGTGGAAACTGAACCGGCGAACCGGTCGGGGGATGCGTCAGACTACCGGGAAGCCGGCATGTCCGTGGCGAACGCTTCGACGAGGGCGTCGAGGTTGGCGCGCATCGTCGCCTCCCAGTCCCCCGATCCGAGGGTGTCGAACTCCGCGATGGGCGCGCCGGTCTCGTCCGAGAGTCGTTCGGCGACCGCCCGCCCGGACTGGGGTTCGATCAGGACCACTCGGAACTCGGCGTTGCGCAGGGCTTGCGCGGCGTTGAAGATACTGCCCGGGGTGGCTTCAGACCCTTCGTGGGCGTGAACCGCGCCGACGATCTGCAGGCCGTAGCGATCCGCGAGACGGCGCATCGAATCGTGTGCGGCGACGATCGCGGCGCCCTGGTACGGCGCGAGCCGGGTGCGGTAGTCGGCATCGACTTGATCGACTGTTTCGAGGAGCGCGTCCCGGCGAGCAGCGAGGGTGTCGAGTTCGGTTTGCTCGGCATTGCGTCTGGACAGTTGGCGCGCGAGCGCGTCGTGGGTGGCGTTGATCATCCCGACCATGAGGGAGGGGTCGAGCCACAGGTGCGGGTCGGCCGCGGGGGCGGAATGGTCGTGCGCGTGATCGTGTCCATCGCCTTCGGTGTGCGCGCCGCGATCGGCGGCGTCCACGGTTTCGGCAAAGACGATCACCGCGCGGCCGCCCTTGGGCGCGTTGCGCAGTGCACGCGCGGCGGAATCGTCGAGACCAAGGCCGACCAGCAGAACCACATCGGCGCGCACGAGTTCGGCCAGCCGGGACGGGGGCGGTTCGTAGCCGTGCTCCGAGGCGCCAGGCGGAAGGAGCGTGCTGACCTGCGCGTCCTTGGGGGCGAGCCCGGCCGCGATCCACTCAAGCGGCGGGATGGATGCCGCGATGCGGAGCGGGCCCGTCGCGTCCGACCGGGCGGATTCTTGCCCGCACGAGACGAGCGGCGCGAGAAGAAGGCAGGCGACAAGTGCGAGGATCGTGCGCATGGATGGAGGAGGTCCAAAAGCGACAGACCCCCGACGGGTGTCGAGGGTCTTGGGGGTAGTGGGCGCAACTGGACTCGAACCAGTGACCTCTGCTATGTGACAGCAGCGCTCTAGCCAACTGAGCTATGCGCCCGAAGGCGTCCGCCGAGGCGGATCGGCCTGAGGATATCCCGCTCCCCGCGCGGTTTCATCCCGTCGACCGTTCCCGGGTGTGCGCCGGGCCGGATCGTGGTAGGGTTTGCCCCCACACCCCTGACACGGCTCTCGGCGGAGGTCGCCCCGCGTGGCGAAGAAGGCTCATTTCATCGTTGTCGCGAACCGGCTGCCCGTCCGCGCGATCGGTGAGGGCGACAACCGGACTTGGCAGACCAGCCCGGGGGGGCTCGTCACCGCGATCAAGCCCATCCTCAAGGAGCGCGGCGGGGCGTGGGTCGGGTGGACCGGCGTCCCCGACGACGCGCCGGCGCCGTTCACCCACGAGGGCATCCAGATCCGCCCTGTCCCCATCTCGGGGAGCGAGATCGAGAATTTCTACGGCGGGTTCTCCAACAGCACGCTCTGGCCCCTGTACCACGACGCCGTCCGCACTCCGGAGTTTCACCGTCGCTGGTGGTGGCCGTATGTCGATGTGAATCGCCGGTTCGCCGAGGCCGTCGCCGCTGAGGCCGCGCCGAACGCGTCGGTGTGGGTCCACGACTACCAACTCCAGCTCGTCCCGGCGATGCTGCGCGAGAAGCGCCCCGACCTGCGCATCGGGTTCTTCCTGCATATCCCGTTCCCACCCGTCGAACTGCTGGCGCAACTCCCGTGGCGTGACCAGATCCTCGAGGGGCTGCTCGGCGCCGATCTTGTCGGCTTCCAGACGAAGAACGGCCTGCGCAACTTCGTTCGCGCGTGCCAGCGGTATACCGACGCCACCGGCGGGCAGCAATCGCTCTCCTACGACGACCGGGCCGTCCGCGTCGGCGCGTTCCCGATCTCCATCGACATCGACGCGTTCGAGCATAAAGCGTCGGAGCCCGCCGTCCGGGAGCGCGCGGTGCAACTGCGCCACACACTGGGCTCGTGGCGCAAGGTGATTCTGGGCGTTGACCGGCTCGATTACACCAAGGGCATCGACATCCGCCTCAAGGCGTTCGACGATCTGCTGGCGCGCGGCGTGAAGAGCGCGAACGAGTGCGTATTCGTGCAGGTCGCGGTCCCCAGCCGCGAAGCGGTCGAGGACTACGCCGAACTCCGCGAAGAGGTGGAGCAACTCGTCGGGCACATCAACGGCCGCCACGGCGAGGCGGGCATGTCCGCCATCCATTACCTCTATCGCAATCTGCCGTTCGACGAACTGATCGCGTTCTATCTCGCGGCCGATGTCATGATGGTCACCCCGCTCCGCGATGGGATGAACCTCGTGGCCAAGGAGTGGGTCGCGACCCGGACCGACAACACCGGGGCGCTGATGCTCAGCGAGTTCACCGGCGCCGCCCGCGAGTTGACCCAGGCCCTGCTCGTGAACCCTCACGATGTGGACGGGTTGTCCGCGACATTGGAGGCGGCCCTGTCATTGCCCGACAAAGAACAGAAGCGGCGGATGGCGGCCATGCGCCGGACGGTCCGAAAGAATGATGTGTTTCACTGGGCCAACGCCTTCTTGAAAGCGCTGAACGAGCGGTGACTCCCGAACTCCTTGAACGACTCCGTCAGGCGGCGAGCGCGCCGGTGCTCCTCGTCGCTTCCGATTACGACGGGACGCTGTCCCCGATCGTGGACCGTCCCGAGGATGCGCGGCCGCTCCGCGAATCCATCGTCGCGCTCCAGGCGCTCGCGGAGATGCCTCAGACGCATGTCGCGATCGTTTCCGGGCGTTCGCTGAGCCAACTCGCCGAGATGACCGGCCTGCCCGAGTCGGTTCACCTCGTCGGGAGCCACGGCAGCGAGTTCGATCCCGACTTCGCCGCGCGGCTCACCCCTGTCCAGAGCGAACTGGTGGACGCGCTTCACGAACAGTTGGCGGCGATCTCGAACGAGTTTCCCGGCACGACGATCGAGGCGAAGCCGGCGAGCGTCGCGTTCCACTACCGAAACGCCGATCCGTCAACGCACGACGCGGCCGTCGCGCGCGTGGAGCAGGGGCCGGCGAAACTCAAAGGCGCCGTCATCAAGCGCGGCAAGATGGTCATCGAACTCGCGGTGACGCCCGTGAACAAGGGCGACGCGGTCGAGCGGATCCGCAACCGCGTCGGCGCGGCCGCGGCCATCTTCATCGGCGACGACATCACCGACGAGGACGCCTTCCGCACGCTGACCGGGCCCGACATAGGGATCAAGGTCGGCGAAGGCGAGAGCGCCGCCGCGTACCGCGTGAACGATGTGCAGGAGGTTGCGCGATTGCTCGCGCAACTCTCGGAACTGCGCGAGGAATGGCTGCGCGGCTGCCAGGCCACGCCCATCGAGCAACTCTCGTTCCTCTCGGACAACCGCACGAACGCGCTGGTGACTCCCGAAGGGAACATCGTCTGGTTCTGCGCCCCGCGCGCCGATTCGTCGTCGCTGTTCGCCTACCTCCTCGGCGCAGACGCGGGCGGCTGGTTCTCCGTGCGACCCTCCAACCCCGCGGCCCAGCCGATCGAGCAGCGGTACACCGGCGACTCGCTCGTCCTCGAAACGCGGTGGCGCGATTTCACCGTCACGGACTACATGGACGCGTCGTCCGGGCGTCCGGCACAGCGCGCGGGCCGCGTCGATCTCATCCGCGTGCTGGAAGGCGCCGGAGAAGCGCGCATCGAGTTCGCGCCGCGCCTCGACTTCGGTCGCGGCCGCACGACGCTCAACGCGATCGAGGACGGCCTTGAGATCGTGGACACGCACGACCAGATCACCCTGCTCGCGCCGGGAGTTTCGTGGACCATCGAGCGTCGGGGCGTGCACGATGTCGCCGTCGGCGCGGTCACACTGACGCAAGGCAAGCCGATCACGCTCGAACTGCGTTACGGCGCCGGCCCCGGGCCCGCGGTGCTGCCCGAGAGCGAACGCCGCGCGATGACGCACCGCGTGTGGTCGTCGTGGGCGTCGACGCTCCGGCTTCCCGAGGTGATGCCCGAACTGGTCCGGCGCAGCGCGCTGACGCTCAAGGGGCTGTGCTACGGCCCGACCGGCGCGATCCTCGCCGCGGCGACCACGAGTCTCCCCGAGCATGTGGGCGGCGTGCGCAACTGGGATTACCGATACTGCTGGCTCCGCGACGGCGCGATGACGGCGTCAGCGCTCGTGGAACTCGGGAGCACCTCCGAGGCGATGCGTTTCGTCGACTGGATTCTCGATGTGCTCGAGCGTGCGGACTCTCCCGAACGCCTGCATCCGCTGTACACGCTGGTGGGCAGCGAACTTGGTCCCGAAGCGTCGCTCCCCGAACTCGCGGGGTATCGCGGCTCGCGTCCGGTGCGCATCGGGAACGCGGCCTCGGGCCAGGTGCAACTCGATGTCTTCGGACCCGTTGTCGATCTGGTCTGGCGCCTCAACGAGAGCGGCGCGCCGATCAGCAGCGAGCACTGGCGCCTCGTCGAAGCGATGCTCACCGCCGTCGCGAAACGCTGGAGCGAGCCGGACCACGGCATCTGGGAAGTGCGCGGCCCGCGCAGGCATCACATCTTTTCGCGATTGCAATGCTGGGTCGCCGCCGACCGCGGCGCGAAACTCGCCGAGCGGTTCCTCGGCCGCGAGCGGAGCGACTGGATCGCGCTGCGCGACGCCATCGCCGACGACTTCAACGCGCACGCGTGGAATGAGCGGCTCGGCGCCTTCCCCGCCGCGTACGACCTGCACGAGCCCGACGCCGCCGTGCTCCCCGTCGGGCTTTGCGGCATGATCGATCCCAAGGACGACCGCTTCGTGCGCACCGTCGAGGTCGTCGAAAAAGCGCTTCGCCTCGGCCCGTCCGTCTACCGGTACCGGTACGACGACGGCCTCCCCGGGCCCGAGGGCGGGTTCCATCTCTGCACCTCGTGGCTGATCCGTTCCTACCTCGCTGTCGGGCGCAAAGACGACGCGTGGGAACTCTTCAACGACATGGTCGCTCTCGCGGGGCCCACGGGCCTGCTTTCCGAGCAGTACGGGCCGCGCACGAAAAGGTCGCTGGGCAACCACCCCCAGGCGTTCTCGCATCTGGGGCTGATCGAGGCCGCGGCGGCGCTCGCCCTCGCATGATCGGGGGAAACCTCGGCGCCCGCGCGGGGTAACCATCCGATAGACTGCGCACAGCACGAAACCTTCGCCCGCACGCGGGCATTGACTATGAGGAGCCATCCCATGCGCACGGGCATTGTGTCCATGATCGCCTTTGTCTCACTGCTCGCGGGCTGCGCCGGGTCCACGAGCACCCCCACGCAGACCGCCACATCGACCCCCGCCGCGCCGCCGCCGCTCTCGACCCCGGCGGATGTGCAGCAGGCGAACCCGACGAAGTCGCTCAAGGACTTTCAGTACGCCGCAGACGCGCGCCGCGTGCGGATCACGATCCCCGAGTTCGAAGACAGCCCGGGCCAGATCGTCGCCGCCGTGGACGGCGCCCTCGCGACCGCCGACAGCCGCCTCGCCGGCTATGTCGCTCAGGACCCCGAGCGCGCCGACTTCAACACGGCCATCGCGAAACTCGACGACATCGTGTACCCCGTCGTCAACACCACCTCGCGCCTCTACCTCATCAAAGAGACCAGCACCGACCCGCTCGTCCGCGAGGCGGCCAGCGAGCAAGTCACGCGCCTCGAAGAGTGGTTCGTCGGGCTCCAGTACCGCGAGGATGTCTATCAAGTCGTCAAGCGGTTCTCCGAGGCGTACGAAGGGGGCAAGGGCGCCCGCCTGCGCGGCGAGAACAAGAAACTCTACGAGGACACGCTCCGCGACTACCGCCGCGCCGGCCTCGCGCTCGATCCCGCGACCCGCGCGAAGGTGGAAGCGCTGCGCAAGCAACTCGCACGCGTGAGCAGCGAGTTCGACACGAACATCACCAACGCCGATGTCACCATCGAGTTCACCGAGGCGGAACTGTCGGGCGTTCCCGAGAATTTCGTCTCGAGTCTCTCGCGCAACGGGGACAAATACGAACTGAAGCCGACGGTCATCACGCACTTCCTCGCGGTGATGAACAACGCGACGAACGAGGACACGCGCAAGGCGATGAAGACCGCGCGGTACACCGTCGCGATGGAGGAGAACGCCGCGGTCCTCAACGAGATGGTCCGCCTGCGTCAGGAGATCGCGTCGCTGCTCGGGTACGACTCGTGGGCGGACTACCAGATCGAGCCTCGCATGGCCAAGACCGCCGGGCGCGCGACGCAGTTCTGCCTCGACGCGAAGGAGGGGCTCGAGCCCAAGTTCGCCGAAGAGATGGCCGAGATGCGCGCCATGAAGATCAACGACACCGGCGATTCGAACGCCGACATCGAGATCTGGGACTGGCGGTTCTACGAGAACCAACTCAAGAAGTCGAAGTACCAGGTCGACGCCGAGGCGATCCGCGCGTACTTCCCCCTCGATAACTGCATCGCGGGCATGTTCGATGTGTACGAGTCGATCTTCGGGCTCTCGATCACGCAGATCGAGAACCCCCAGCCCTGGGCCGAGGGCGTGACGCTCTATGTCGTGTCTGACTCGCGCACGGGCGAGCCCATGGGCCTGTTCTACCTCGACCTCTACCCTCGTCAGGGCAAGTACAACCACTTTGCGCAGTTCGGCATCGTCGACGGCAAACTGATGAACGACGGCTACTACCAGCGTCCGACCGTCGCGCTGCTCTGCAACTTCCCGGCGCCCACCGACGACACGCCCTCGCTGCTCACCCACGCGAACCTCGAGACACTCTTCCACGAGTTCGGCCACGCGCTGCACACCATCCTGACCCGCGCGAAGTATGTCGCGTTCTCGGGCACCAGCGTCCCGCGCGACTTCGTCGAGGCGCCCTCGCAGATGCTCGAGAACTGGACCTGGGACAAGGGCGTGCTTGACTCGTTCGCCGCCGACTACCGCGATCCCTCGAAGAAGATCCCGCCCGATCTTCTCGAGCGCATGGAGGAGGCAAAACTCGCCACCATCGCGACCTTCTACCGGCGCCAACTCGCGCTCGCGCTGGGCGATCTGCGCCTTCACACCGAGAGCGGCACGCCCGACGCCGAGGCGACCATCAACGGCGCGATGGCCGATGTGTTCCTCGATGTCCCCGACGCCACGAACTTCGCGGCGTACTGGGGCCACCTCTCCGGGTACGACGCCGGTTACTACGGATACGCGTGGGCCGACGCCATCGCCGCCGATATGGCCACGCGCTTCACGAAGGCGCCGAACGGCCTGATGGACCGGCGCACCGGCATGGCGCTGCGCAACGAGATCTACTCGGTGGGCGGCTCCCGCGATGTCGAGGTGTCGATCGAGGAGTTCCTCGGCCGCCCGCGCAGCAACGACGCGTTCTACGAGAGTCTCGGGATCACCGAGTCGTCGAAGAAGTGACGAACAAAATCACACCGGGCGGATGAACGCCGCCCGCTCCGCGATCTGCACGAAGCCCGCCTTGCGGTACAACCGCTTGGCGGGCTCGTTGCGTTGATCGACGGCGCAGGTCACGGCGGGCTCCTTGCGGCCCGCGACAATGCGCAGGCCGTAGTCGAGCAGCAGGGCGCCGAGTTTCTTCCCGCGCAGCGCCGGGGCGAGTCCGAGATACACGAGTTCGATGTGTCCCCGGTCGTGCCCGGGCGCGAAGATCATCGCGCCTTGGGCTTCGCCGCGGAGTCGGATGACCCACCAGAGTTTCGGGTCGAATTCTCCCGCGGCCTTGTGGCTCTCGAGGACATCGCTCGTGTCGCGCAGGCCTCGGAGTTCGGGGCAATCCAGCGTGTCCACATACGAGCGATCCAGCGCCAGGGCGAAGTCGTCGTCCAGCCCGCTGCGCCAGTTCTCGATCGTCACGCCCTCGGGGAGCAAGGGCGAGGAGATATTGCGGGTCCGCATGCGAGGGTTCTTGCGGCGGAGGTACCCGAGCAGCGCGAGTTTGCGGAATCCCGCGTTGAGAAACGCGTTGGATTGCGATTCGTCTCCCGGTTCGAGCAGCGCCTGCGCGAGGCCGGGCAGGGGGACGGCGCGGCAGGAGGCGTCGATCGCGATCGCGAGCGCGGCGGCATCGATCTCGGTCTTTGCGCGCGAGGTGAAGAGCATGTGCGTCTTGCCCGAGCCGGGGGTCGCGAGCGCGACATGCTTCACGGTTCCCTTGTCGTCGAGCACGCCCCAGGTGTTGGCGAGGTCGAGCCCGTGGGCCGCGGCCGCGGAGAGGAACCGCTGCGCGTTGGCGCCGGTCGGCGCGCCGGAGTCAGCGACCAGCGCGCGGGCCGCGTCGAGGAGTCGGTCGGGCCCGAGGTGGACGGCGCCGACGAGCGGGACCTTGGGCTCGGGCCAGAGGTTGCGGGCAGCCGGCCTTGGTTCGAGCGGTTCGATGGGGTTCGCGGTCGTCACTGATCAGGCATTCCATTCGATCGGTCGGGAACCACCGTGCGGTACGGTCCGAATCGGGCTCGGTATCATGGCGATCGGCGCCCGGCCCGTTGTGGCTTGATATCCGCGGCGCCGCCGTGCGTTGACGCCCGGGTCGCGTTCAATAGACTAGACCTCCCCTCACCCCGGAGTTGCCGCCCTGTGATGATCCGCCGACGCACTTTGACGAGCCACATCCTCGCCGCCGCCCTCGCGGTGATCGCCGTCGGCCCCGCGCTGACCCCGGTTTCGACCGCTCTGGCCGCCCCCGAGCCCAGCCCGGTGCCCACGCGCTGGCAACTCGATATCACCCCGGGACCGCTGCGGGTCCTGACCGTCCATGTCCCTGACGAAGGGCCGCGGGCGTTCTACTACATGTCGTACAAGGTCGTGAACAACACCGGTGAGGACCTGTATTTCGCCCCGGTGTTCGAGTTGGCGACCGACGAGGGCGAACTGCTCCGCGGCGGGCGGAATGTGCCCAGCGTGGCCGTCCGCGAGGCGATGAACCGCCTCGGCAACCCGTTCATGGTCGAGCCCATCCAGGCGATCGGGACCCTCCAGCAGGGCGAGGAGAACGCGATCGAGACGGTCGCGATCTGGCCCGCTCCGAACCTCTCCGTCGACCGGGTCACGGTCTACGCGGCCGGGTTCAGCGGCGAGACCAAGCGGATCGTCAAGCCCGCGATCGTGGTCGATCTGGGGGATGAGGACGAGCCGGTCTCGACCGAGGTCCTGCTCCGCAAGACCCTCATGCTGGTCCACGAGACCCCGGGGGAACTCTCCAGGCAGGGGAACAACCCCCTGACCCGGGTTGAGCAGCGCTGGATTCTGCGCTAAGCCCTGCCTATTCTCCGCGTCTCCCGCCGGCGCCCGCCGTGGGGTTGTATCTGAACCGCATTCTCCCCTCGGGAGTTCTTCGTCATGGCACATAAGAAGGGTCAGGGCTCGACCCGGAACGGTCGCGACTCCAATCCCCAGTATCTCGGCGTCAAGCTCTACGGCGGCGAGACCGCGAAGGCCGGTTCCATCGTGATCCGCCAGCGCGGCACCCCGATCAAGCCCGGCTTCATGATCAAGCGCGCCAACGACGACACACTGTTCGCGCTCTGCGCCGGCACGGTCGTCTTCCAGAACGGCAAGGTCCACATCGACCCCGCCGACCCGAAGATCGCCAAGCCGTTCTACCTCAAGACGGCCAACGCCTGATCAACCCCATATCCGTACTCTCGCGCCCGCGGCTACTCGCGGGCGTTTTCGTGCGCACGCCTAGAGCCGCGTAGGATCGTCCATGCTCGCAGACTCAGCCGTCATCCACATCAAGTCAGGCAAGGGCGGCGACGGCTGCATGTCGTTCCGTCGGGAGAAGTACATCCCCAAGGGCGGGCCCGACGGGGGCGACGGCGGCAAGGGCGGCGATGTCATCGCGGTCGGCGATCCGAATGTGCTCACGCTCCTCGACTTCCGCGGCAAGCACCACTGGGCCGCGCGAAGCGGCGAGCCGGGCAAGGGCAAGAACCAGACGGGCGGCCACGGCGAGGACGCGATCCTTCGTCTCCCGCCCGGCACGGTGATCTACAACAACGAAACCGACGAGATGATCGCCGACCTCAAGCCGGGCGATCGTGTCGTGCTCGCGCGAGGGGGGATGGGCGGGCGTGGGAACACCGCGTTCGCGACCGCAACCCACCAGACGCCGCGCGAGTCCGAGCCGGGCGAGCCGGGCGAGGAGTTCGAGTGCCGACTCGCGCTGAAACTCATCGCGGACATCGGTCTCGTCGGACTTCCCAACGCGGGGAAGAGCACCTTCCTGACGGCAAGCACGCGCGCGAAGCCGAAGGTCGCGAACTACCCGTTCACGACGCTCTCTCCTCAACTCGGCATCGCGGAACTCGACCACGACCGGCGTCTGGTGATCGCCGACATCCCCGGGCTGATCGCCGGCGCGTCGGAAGGCGCGGGGCTCGGGCACGACTTCCTCAAGCACATCGAGCGCACGCGCGTGCTGGTGCATGTCATCGACGCGGTGACCGGCGAGGACGAACCCACCGCCGCGGATAACTACCGCACGATCCGCGCGGAACTGAGCGCGTATTCGCCCGTGCTCGCCGAGAAGCCGGAGATCATCGCGCTCAACAAACTCGACCTGTTCTCGGAAGAAGACCGCGAGAGTGCGGTGAAGGATCTCCGCGCGGAATTGCGCCTCGGCGCCGACACGGTGGTGATGGGCATCTCCGGCGCGACGGGGCTCGGCGTGCGTGAGTTGATGGAAGAGTGCTGGAAACTCGCGGGCGAGAGCCGCATGATGTCGCGGCCCGCGTTCATCAACGCGCCGAAGGACTGAGCGGGTTCACTCCCGCGCGAGCGCCACGAGCCACTCGGCGTTGCCCTTCTTCTTGCCGCGCGTCTCCCCGCCCAGGATCGGCGACTTGGTCAGGCCCGCGACGCGAACACCGAGCGCGGGCAGCGCGGCCACCACGCGATCCACGACGCGCTGCGCTTCGTCTTCGTCGAGCACGCCGTCCTTGAGGAGCGTGGCTTTCTCCTCTTGCGCCAGTTCGTACTGGGGCTTGATGAGCGAGACGACCCGCGCGTCGGGATCGTCGTTTCTCAGCCAGCGCAACGCCGCGGGGATCGCCTGGCTCTGGGGCGTCCAGCCCAGGTCGATCGAGATGACATCGATCTTCGCGTCCGCGTGCTTCTCGGGCAGGATCGCGTAGAGCGCGTTGGTGCGCTCCATCACCACGACGCGAGGATCGACGCGCAAGCGGTAATCGAGTTGGCCGTACGCGGTGTCGACGGCGAACACACGGGCGGCGCCGCGCCTGAGGTGGACATCCACGAACCCGCCGGTCGAGCAGCCGAAGTCGGCGCAGGTCTTCCCGCGCACATCGATCCCGAACTTCGCGAGCGCGTGATCGAGTTTCAGCGCGCCACGGCTCGCCCACGACGGCGCGGGTCGTTCGTTCTCGGTCTGCGGCCGCGTGTCGGTCATCTCGTTGGCGATGATGGCGCATTCAGCGGGAAAGTGCAAAAAGCAAACCGCCGCGTGGTCTCCCGCGCGGCGATTGTTCAGTTCAGATCAGCGCCGCGATGCGGCGTGGTCCGGCAAACTTACTTGGGCTTGCCGGGCTTGGCCGGGCCGGGGCCGGCGGGCTTCGAGGGCTGAGCGGGCTTGTTCGGACCAGCGGTGGGCTTCGATGCCATGTGACAGACGACGCTTTCGCGACGCCTCCAGTCGAGTGCGCGGCGCCCGTCCGGAGAACAACTCCGGTCACCGTCGCGCTTCGGCGGCGGCATGCGGCGTCGGCCCTGCGACACAGAATCAATCGGCGTCGGCGAATCGTTTTCAAGAGCGATGCGCGAAAATCCTTTGACGCTCTCGCCGTTCGCCCGGCGTTAGCCGCCTTCTTCCATACCGACGATCGCGATCCCCAATTCGTCGGCCAGCGCGATGACCGCGGGACGATCGACCAGGATCACATCCCCGACGCCCAGCGCCACGCATGAACCGCCAGCCGCGTGGATGTTCCGGATGGTTTCGACGCCCACGGTCGGGACATCGGCGCGACGGTCGTGGTCAGGGGCGCACCCCTTCACCAGAGTCCACCCACCCCGGGGACACATCTGGCCCGCCCGGCCGATCATCCGGTCGGTTCCCTCGACCGCCTCGACCGCGACCACATCCTTCTCGCGCACGGCGATCGCCTGCCCGATGTCCAGCCGGAGCAGTTCGCGGAGGATCGGCCAGCCGAAGCGGATGTCCTCCCACTCGGTCGCCGACGGTTCGCGCTTCGTCATCACGCCCGGGGAAGCCAGGTGCTCGGCGATGTGCGTCGTGGAATCGATGAGCGGGACTCCTTTGGAGGCGAGCGTCTCGGCGATGGCCGCCAGGATCGCGGGTGACCGGCGGTCGTGCCTCAGGCGACGATACCACACCAGCGCGGTGGTCAGATCGGGCACGAAGCGGAAGACACGGAAGCGGCCGTGCATCAGCGCGGCCTTGTCGACGCGACCGACCATCACCGCCTCGCTGGCCCCGGCGCGGCGGAGCGACCTCGCCCATGCCCCGAGCCGGAAGGGGGAGATCGTCGTGAACCGATCGCACAGCGCGGGGAGTTCGGGCGTCCACTGCCCCGACAGACCCACGCACGCGACCGAGTACCCCCGCGCGCGCATGCCCTCGGCGACGAGGACGGGCAGGCGGCCCTGACCCGCGATGAGGCCGATGACTGGTTTCTTCTCACGAGCGCGCATCAACGCGTCCAGTGTACGGGAGCGAGCCCGAGTAGACTCAGGCATGCCTCCCGCCGACGGCAAGAACAACGAGTGGTACGCCGAGGGTCTCCGCTTCGAATGCACCCAGTGCGGCAACTGCTGCACGGGCAGCCCGGGCTATGTGGCCGTCAGCGAGGACGAGGGCAAGGCCATCGCCAAGGTGCTCAAGATCCCGTATGGGGATTTCCTCGCGGGCTACACGCGCAAGGAAGGGCAGGGGCGGTCGCTCCGGGAAATCGAGACCGAGCGGGGCCACGATTGCGTCTTCCTCGATTTCGACGAGCATGGGCTGGCGATCTGCAAGGTGTACCAGGCGCGGCCCGTCCAGTGCCGCACCTTCCCGTGGTGGCCGGAGAACCTCCGCACGGAAGCCGCGTGGAAGCGGCTGGGCAAGTCGTGCGAAGGGATCGGCCGCGGCGACTTCGTGCCGGTCGAGCGTATTCGGATTCAACGCGACGAACAGGCGGGCGATCCCGGATTGTCGAGCCGAGGTCCGAGCCGGTGAACGCTCAGCGCGCCCACTCCGCACCCTCTCCCTTGGGGAGAGGGTGGCGACGAGCGCCGCGATGTCGCCGGGTGAGGGCCGCGCGTCCAGAGGTGTTGCGCTCGTGACCGATCCCAGCGAACTCCATCACGCGCGAGCATGGCTCACCGCCGCCCGAGACGAGTTCCTCTGCGCCGAGTTGGAGGCCGTGTACGACGAGGTGCGGCGCGAAACCGAGCGTGTCAAACCGGTCTGTGTCGCGAGTGGTCGGTGTTGCCGCTTCGAGGAGTACGGCCACCGGCTCTATGTGACGGGTCTGGAGGCGGCGTACACGCTCGCGCGATTGCCGAGCGAACTGACGAGCGCTGCGCTGGACGAAGCGAGAGCGGCGGGCGGCTGCCCGTTCCAGATCGAGAAACTGTGCACGGTACACGCGATCAAGCCGCTGGGTTGCCGCACCTATTACTGCGATGAGACGGCGCAGGAATGGCAGAAGGACCTCACAGAACGCATGCTTGGGAAGATCCGCGCGATCCACAAGCGGCACGCGCTGGAATACCGCTACGGCGAGTGGCGCGGTATGCT
>CAYGLT010000038.1:18048-22668 GCA_964350875.1 uncultured Phycisphaeraceae bacterium
GCCTTGAACGCGCTGTTGCGCATGAGTTCGCGGTGGAGGGGGATGGTCGTCTTGATCGGCTCGATCGTGGTCTCGCGCAACGCGCGGTCCATGCGCGCGATGGCCGCCTCGCGGGTGTCGGCATGCACGATGAGTTTGCCGATCATCGAGTCGTAGTTCGGGGGGACTCGATAACCGTTTATGCAGTGCGTGTCCATGCGCACGCCCGGACCGCCCGGGGTGTCGAAGCGGCTGATCGTGCCGGGAGAGGGCGTGAAGTTGCGGTCCGGGTCCTCGGCGTTGATGCGGCACTCGATCGCGTGGCCGGTGATCTTGATGTCTTTCTGCTTGAACCAGAGCGGCTCGCCCGCCGCGACGCGGATCTGCGCCTTGACGAGATCGACGCCCGTGATGAGTTCCGACACCGGGTGCTCGACCTGGAGGCGGGTGTTCACCTCAAGCATGTAGAAGTTCTGACGCTCGTCCATCAGGAACTCGACGGTCGCGGCGCCCGAGTAGTTGGCCTTCTTGATCAGACGCGCGGCCGACTTGCACAGGTCCTCACGCCGGCGCGGGTCGATGTGCGGCCCGGGCGCCTCTTCGATGAGTTTCTGGTGGCGCCGCTGGGTCGAGCAGTCGCGCTCGTAGAGGTGCACGGCGTTGCCGTGCTTGTCGCCCAGCACCTGCACCTCGATGTGGCGCGCGGATTCGAGGAACTTCTCGATGTAGACGGCGCCGTTGCCGAAGGCCGCCTCGGCCTCGGTGGACGCGGCCTTCACGCCCGAGCGGAGCGCGGCCTCGTTGTGGACGACGCGCATGCCTCGCCCGCCGCCGCCGGCCGCGGCCTTCACGATGACCGGGTAGCCGATCTTGTCGGCGAGTTTGACGGCCTCGTCGATGTCGTCGATCGCGCTCTCGGAGCCGGGGAAGATCGGGACCTTGGCCTCTTTGGCCGTGGCGCGGCACGAGACCTTGTCGCCCAGTTTCGACATCGCCTCGGGGGAGGGGCCGATGAACTCGATCTTGCAGTCGCGGCACACGGACGCGAAGTGCGCGTTCTCGGAGAGGAAGCCGTAGCCCGGGTGGATCGCGTCGACATCGGCGATCTCGGCCGCGCTGATGATGCGCGGGATGTTGAGGTACGACTTGTTCGCGGGGCCCTCGCCGATGCAGATGGCGCGGTCGGCGAGTTTCAGGTACGGCGCGTCGGCGTCGGCCTGGCTGTAGACGCAGACGGCCTCGATGCCGAGTTCGCGGCAGGCGCGGAGCACGCGCAGCGCGATCTCGCCGCGGTTGGCGATCAGGATGCGCGAAAACAATGGTGACTTGGCCAAGGGGGTTGCTCGTGCGTTGGCTGGGTGAACCGCGCCGCGCGATCAGGCGGGGCGCACGAGGAACAGTTTCTGCCCGAACTCGACGGGCTCGCCTGTCTTCACGAGGACCTTCTCGATGATGCCGGTGGTCTCGGCCTTGATCTCGTTGAAGACCTTCATCGCCTCGATGATGCACACGACGCTGTCGGCGGTGACCTGCGCGCCGGGCTTCACGAACGGCGGGCTGTCGGGCGACGGCGCGGTGTAGAAGGTGCCCACCATCGGTGACTCGATGGCGACCAGCCCCGCGTCGGCGTCGGCGGCCGGAGCAGCGGCGGGAGCGCCGGGGGCGGGCGCTGCGGCAGCGGGCTGAGCCTGCTGGGGCGCGGGCGCCTGAGCGTACATCACCGGGCCTCCGGCGGCGGGGGGGTGGCCCCGTCGGAGGGAGACGGCTTCCTGCTCGTCCTGAAGGTCCATCTCCGTCAGATCGTTGTCGACCATGAGACGGACCAGTTCCTTGAGCGTGTCGAGTTTGATCATCGTGCGCTTGGTGTATGAGTTCGCGGCGAATCCGCGGTGCGTGCGGGTGGGAAAGGGCGAGTATAAGCCAGCGGGCTCTGGCCTGCCCGCGCGTTGATTTAGAACAGCCGCTGGTCCGATCGCTCGCAGATGGGCTTGCCGAGGATCTCGGCCATCACGATGCCCCGGCGCCAGTCGTCGGCGCTCAGATTGGCGAGGAGTTCGGCCCCTGAAGTGGTGGCTTCGGTCGCGTCCACGGCGGTGACATCGTGTTCGGACCGAAGCGTGGTGAGCATGGGGCGGACGGTCGATTCGCCGCGTTCGCTCGCTTCGCGTGCGACCGCCTGAAGTTTCGCCTGACGCTCGGCGATCTCGCGCTGGCGCTGCCTGGTGATCCGGTCAAAGTCATCCAGACGCGTCTGCGGCTGCTTGGAACGCAGGCCCTGCTGCTGTCTGGGCTGAGGTTTGGTCGCTGGCGTTCTGCGCTCGGCCGAGGCCGGCGTCGGCGAGCCGGACGGTCGGGGCGATGGCGCGGGAGCGCGGGCCTGCTGTGGTCGGCGGCTCGCCCCTCCGGTTGATTGCCGCGCCCGGGCCCGCGCCTCGGCCTGAGCCTGCATTTGCTTGCGGCGGAGTTCGCGGAGTTGCTCCTGCCGACGCTGGATCGCTTCGCGTTGCGCGGCGTCGATCCGGGTCTGGGTCTGCACGCGCTCGTTCGTGGCGGTCTGTTCCTCGGCGGGGGCGCGGCCGGTGCGCAACGCCTCTTCCTTCATGCGGCGGATGCGTTCGGCGGCCTTGGCCTTCTCACGCTTCTTCTTCAGTTCCTGCGCGGCCCACTGCAAACCGGGCAACACCACGCCAAAGAACAAGATGATCCACAGAGTGGGGTTGCTGAAGTTCATGCCTGCTCGATTGTATCGGTTGAGCCCCCCGCGCGTCGGTGGAGGATCGGGAGGACCGCGTCGGCCCCGACGGCCTCGAAGGGCGCACTGAACAGCGACCCGAGCGTGTCCGGCGTGAGGACGGCCTCTGCCGGGCCCATCGCGTGCACGACGCCGTCTCGCGAGAGAAGCAGCGCATCGTCAACCAGCCGCAGGGCTGTGGTCGCGTCGTGCAGCACGAGCACCACGGCGCATCCACGGGACGCGATGGTCCGGAGCACCCCGGAAGCCATCCCGACAAACCGAGGGTCCATCGCGCTGAACGGCTCGTCGGCGAGCAGAGCCGTGCCGGTGAGGTCACGATCGGTGAGGGCGTCGAGTTGCGCGATCGCACGGGCGAGCGCAACGCGTTGCTGCTGTCCGACGCTAAGACGCGCGAACTGCTGGTGCATCAGGCGTCCGAGGTCGAGGGCATCGATGGCGCGTTCGCACGCGTCGTTGTCGCGGCGGAGGGCGTGACGACCGATCTCGATGACCTGCCGCGCAGTGAACCCGCCGACGGCGTCTGGTCGCTGGGGGACAAACGCCAACCGGGCCGCACGCAGGGACGGTCGCATCGCGCGGATGTCCTCGCCGTTGAGCGTGGTGTGTCCACTCCATGGTTTCGCAAGTCCGAGCATGACGCGCAGGAGCGTGGACTTCCCGGCGCCGTTGGGTCCGAGGATCGCGGCGATGCGCCCGGGCGCGAACCGCGCCGAGACATCGCGCAGGATCGGCTGGCCCTTCGCATACCCGAACGCGAGTTGCTCAACGGCGAGCGTCATCGGCGCATCTCCCGGCGGAGCATCGCGATGAAGACGGGGCCGCCGATGAGCGCCGTCAGCACACCGAGCGGCATGCGCCCGGCGCCGAGGTCGATCACTCGCACGCCGGCGTCGGCGAGCACGATGACCGCGCCGCCGAGAATGCATGAGTTGAGCGTGAGCAGGCGGTGCGACGGCCCGCCGATCAATCGCCCGATGTGAGGGCAGACCAGACCGACAAACCCGATCGGCCCGGCGAGGAGCACGCTCCCGGCTGACAGTGCACCCGCGAGCAGGAACAGCGTCGTGCGCAGCGTACCGAGGCGCACACCCACGCTTCGCGCTTCGTCTTCGCTCATGCTGGCCGCGTCGATCGACGGGCCGAGCCAGATCCCGATCCCCGTAGAGATCGCCGCAAGCGCGGCGACCGCGACGATCCATCCGAGCCCGATGTCATCCGACAGCGCGCCCATGACCCAGCGGGAGGCCATCGCGACGCCGCGGTCGGGCATGAGGTACTGCACAAAGAGAATCCCGGCGCCGCTGATGAGCGACACGACCACGCCGACGAGGATGAGCGTGATGGGGTCGATCAGACCCCGCCGCTGGCCGAGCGCGCCGACGATCGCGAGCGCTCCGAGCGAGCCCAGCAACGCCGGCGCGATCGGCGCGTGGTACTGAACGACCGCGCCCGTCGCCCGGTACGCGAGGTAGATCCAGATCACCACGCCCAGCCCGGCGCCGCTGGTCAGCCCCAGCACGGCCGGCTCCGCCAGCGGGTTGCGCAAAAGGGCCTGCAGGAACACACCCGCGACGGCCAGCGATCCCCCGACCGCGAGGCCGCTCAGGATCCGCTCGGAGCGGAGGCGCCATTCGATGGCGTCCATCGGGGCGCCAAGCCCGTCCGGGGCGGCATAGAGGCGCAGCACGATCGCCGCCGCGGCCACCGCGAGGAAGACGAGAAAGGCGAGCCATGGGCGGAAGGGACCTCGCACGCGCGAAGGGTATCAGTTGTCGGGAATCGGGGGCCAGGAAAGCACCATCTCGCGGAGATCGTCGGCCAGCGTGATCGCGGACGGGCCGGGCGTCTGCGCTCTCGGCTCGCTGATCACCCCGACGCGGCCCTCG
>CAYGLT010000039.1:0-19205 GCA_964350875.1 uncultured Phycisphaeraceae bacterium
ATGCGTCGGTCACGGTCTCCGGCTGAACCGTCCGCGCGGTAGCGCGTTCTCGGACTTTGGGTTGTTCCGGTTGCGCGGTTTCGGTGGGAGGCGCCGCGTGGAAGTGCTGGGCGGCGCGTGCGAGGGTTGACGGCGGTGTATCGGGCGATGGGCTGCGCCGATGACAGAGTTTGACCCGTGCGCCGCGTTGGCCGTGGGTCGATCGTGCACGCGTCATTGATGAGAGCAGCCGGCAATGGACAAGGCATCGGTCATCGGAACGATCATCGGTCTGGTGTGCCTCGTGGTGGTTGGCTACAAGGCCAGCCACGGCGACTGGATGATGTTCTATTCCGAGAAGGGCTTCATCATGGTGTTCGGGGGCACGCTCTCGGTCATCTTCATGGCGATGCCGATGTCGAAGATCAAGTGCATCGGCGGGTACTGCAAGAAGTTCTTCATCTACAAGGTGAAGTCGCCCACCGAGGTCGTGAAACTGATGGGCGAACTGGGCGAGAAGGCCCGGCGCGACGGCATCCTCTCGCTCGAGAGCGAGGTCGAGAAACTCGACGACGAGTTCCTGAAGGCGGGCCTGAAGGCGGCGATCGACGGCGTGGACCCGGACAACATCGAGATGACGATGCGCATGGAGATCATGGCCATGCAGGACCGGCACAGCGCGGGCAAGAAGTTCTTCGACCTCATCAAGGTGTTCGGCCCGGGATGGGGCCTTGCGGCGACGCTGGTCGGTCAGGTCGGCATGTTCGCGAACCTGGGCGGCTCCATCGAGGTGATGGGCATGATGCTGGCGGTGTCGGTCGTGGCGACGATGTACGCGACGATCCTCGCGAACGCCGTGGCCGGTCCGATCGGCGACAAACTGGCGCTGCGCAGTTCGGAAGAGATCCTCTCGCGCGAGATGGTGCTCCAGGGCCTGCTGAGCATCCAGGCGGGCGACAACCCGCGTGTGACGCTGGACCGCATGTACGCGTTCATCCCCCAGGGCGGGCGCTCGAAGTTGCAGGCGGCGGCGTGATCTGACCCGAGGGACGCACACGCGGAGCGAGCGACGCCATGGCCGAAGAACGCAAAGACAACGAGCACGGTGACGAGCAAGGGGGCGGTCACAAGAAGAAGCACAAGTCCCATCACGGGGGCGGGCACAAGGAGCACCACGAGGAGGGCGCTCCGGAGTGGCTGATCTCGTTCGCGGACAATGTGACGCTGATGATGGGCTTCTTCGTGATCATGCTCGCGATGAACATGAACCCACCGGACACGGGCGGCGCGTCGGGCGGTGAGGGCACGGGCGGGGCGACGGGCACCCCACACCCCGGGTTCCTCGACGCGGCGATCGCGATCCGCGACGCGTTCAACAACCCCGTCGATATGAACAGCAACGACCCGAACGACCAGTTGCTGGTCCAGCGCATCAAGAAGCGTCAGGAGGATTCGGGTCACGGGCGACGCACGGGCGTGCAGGGCAATCAGGATCAGGTGCAGGCGATCCGCCCGAGCGATTACTACACCGACGGCGGGGTGGTGCTGTTCAGCAAGAACTCGACCTCATTGAACGAGGCGGCCCGCCGCGCGTGCAAGACGATCGCGGGGAACCTCAAGGGTCGGAACTTCATCATCGAGGTGCGCGGGCATTCGAGCGCGATCGAGGCGATGCGCAACCCCGAGAAGGCGTACCGGATCTCGTACGATCGGGCGATGGCGGTCGCGACCGCGCTGAACCACGACGGGATCGAATGGGATCTGATGCGCGTGGTGGGAGCGGGCGACTTCGACCGTCTCACACCGATCGCGTACGACGCGGCGGCGCATTCGACGAACCAGCGCGTGGAGATCTTGGTGACGCGCGAGTTGCGCCCGGACGATCCGTACCTGAACGACATCGACGCGGGCGAGACGAAGCACACGCCGTCGGCGCCCGTCGGCCCGGCGAAGCCGGCGACGCTCGAGCAGTCGGCGCAGGCGCTGGATGATCCGACGGCGGGGCACTGAGCGCGGCGGGTGATGCGTCCGCCTTGTTCTTGGGGGTCTGCGCGAGTTATCGGTGTGAGATCTCGGTGCGCGTCACATTGGTGAAGTTTGTGTTGTGATGGCTGCGCAGAGAACCCGGGGAAAGTCTTGAGTCGCAATGCGCGCGGGGTACGCTAGGGTGGTTCGGACCTGAGGCGCTCGCTGTCAGTTCGGTGAGCGCGGGTTCGATTCGCTTGAGGAGAGGAACACACGATGCGCATTGAGATGGCGGCGATTGCCGCGCTTGCTGTCGCGACCACCGCGACGGCCGGGACTGTCACGAGCAACTTCGATTCGGCGGGTGATGTGATCCTGTCGCCCACGCAGGCGCCTGGGACCTGGTACACCGATCGTTACGCGCCGGGCGTGTTCGCCGCGGGCCAGAACGGCGGCGGTCGCACGGGCGTGCTGCAGCACGGCGTTCGCGTCGCTGACGCGGCCGCGAACCGTCCGAACGGCCAGCAGGGGACCTTCTACGACTATCAGGGCCGCAAGTACGATGTGGGTCTGAGCGGCGCGGAGCAGCGCGTGGGGATCGACCTGTATGTCGATTCGGCCGCGGGCGTCGGCGTGAACGCGGGCATCTGGGGCACGACCTCGAACACGGGCAGCGCCGACCTGTACTACCCGATCCTGGCGTTCCGTCAGTCGTCGTCGGGCGCGTACGCGACGGGCTTCTACTTCTTCGACACGCTGGGCACCTTCGGCGGCGGTTGGCTCGATGTCATGACCGGCATCTCGGGTCAGTCGTGGAACGAACTGGAGATCGTGTTCACGGTCGGCGTCGGGTACGAGGTGTTCATCAACGGGATGTCGGAGTTCACCTACGCCGACACGATCTCGGAGAACCTCGAGAACATCATCCTGAACCAGTACAACTTCGGCGTCGATCAGGATGTCTACTGGGACAACTTCGTCGCGTCCGACGCGAGCACGGCGATCCCGCTTCCCACGGCGGGCGCGCTGGGCATGGCGGGCGTGATGGCGCTCGGCGCTCGTCGCCGCCGCCTCGCCTGATCTCTGATCAGTTCACGAGTCGTTCACGCGGGCCGCTCCTTCACCGGGGCGGCCCGTTTGCGTTGGTGGTGTGATTACTTCGCGGGCGCGGGGTAGGCGATGGTCGCCTGGCCTGCGGTGATGAAGATGTAGCCGTCGATCGCGGCGACGGCGCTGGGCCTTGCGCCCAGGAGGACGCGCTGGGTCGAGCGGAGCGCGCCGTTGAGGGCGTCGAACTGCCTGACCTTGTGGACATTGAGGTCTTCGCGCACCTCGGACTCGGCCTGTTCGATCGCGATGAGTTTGTCCTGCACGAAGGCGCTGGAGATCGCGGTGTCGGAGTTGAGGGAGGCGTCCTTGCCCACGACCTCGCCGTCGGGGCCGTAGACGATGAGCCCGACGAGCGTGGCGAAGGCGGCGCGGTCTCCGAACTCGGCGGTGCGCACGGGCCCGCCGCGCGTGAGTCGTGACTGGTTGTCGAGGGGTTGGGCGCGCATGGAGCCGTCGTCGATGGCGACCTGCCAGAGGCGGTCGCTGGAGTCCATGAGGATGAGGCGGTCGGTGAAGACCCATGACTCGACGCTTTCGCGGAGCGCGGGGTTGGTGTTGAACCAGCGTTGCTCGCCGCGGAACGGGTCGAAGCAGGCGACGCCGTCCTCGAAGCCGACGATGGTGCGCGCGGGTCCTGCGGCGCGGATCCAGCGGACCGGCCCGGTGTCGGTGCGCAGGTCGTGGAGTGTGCGTCCGGTGCGCAGGTCGATGGTGCTGATGGCGGGGACGCGCGCGTCGTTGTTGTTGATGCGGCGCGGGGTGTGCGCGCCGCCCACGACGAGGACGCCCGCCTCTGCGGTGATGTCGTAGACCTCAGCCGGGAGATCGTCGCGCGCCCAGAGCATCTCGCCCGACTGTGTGTCGAAGGCGGCTGCGCGTCCCGAGCGTTCGACGAGGACGAGCGAGCGGTCGTCGAAGTCCACAAGGAGTTCGAGGATCTGTCGGCGGCCGATGGCGGGGACATCGATGAAAGGCTGGGAGCGTTGATCGGGGCTGGCGACGACGCGCGGGTCGCGTGCTCCGGCGTTGTCGCCGAAGATCGAGCGGAAGTACGGCGTGGACCAGACCGGTTCGCCTGTCTCGATGTCGACGCGGACGATGGTGCGTCCGTCGCCGCTCTCGGTGGTGAAGTAGGCGGCGCGGTCGTCGAGCAGGACGAGTGCGGCGGACGGCGCGCGGCGGATCTCCCAGCGTTTGGTGAGATCGCCGTTCTCGTCGAGCGCGAAGAGCGCGTAGGCGTCGTCGCTGGCGAGCACGGTGTGCTGGCGGGGCTGGGCGACATCGCGCTGGACGAGCGGGTCGACGATGGCCCAGTCCATGAGGGGGATGGGCGGGAGGTTGTCGTCGATGGGTCCCACGCGTGCGCGGCGGTTGGCGGCGTTCGCGGCGGACGCGAGCGATGCGCGGAGCGACGCGAGGTCGAGCGGTTCGCCTGCGGCGGTGAGCGCGAGGTCCTCGCCGTATTCGGAGAGGATGCGCGAGAGGGTCTGGGCGGCGGCGGTGGGGCGCCCGAGCGTCTGGAGGAGGGTGACGAGGCGGCCGGTGAGTTCACCGATGGTTGCGCGGTCGGTGACGAGCGCGTCGCGCGCGACGGAGAAGCCGTTCTCGAGGGCGATGGCGGCGCGCTCGGGGTGGCCGAGTCGCTCGTGCGCTTCGGCGGCGAGCATCCACGCGCGGACGGATGTGGGCGCGACGGGGTAGCGTCGCGCGAGGTCGCCGTAGTCGGTGGCGTCGCTCCATGCGCCGAGTCGCGCGAGGGCGGCGGACGCCTCGGCGTCGTAGGGCGCGTAGACGGTGGGCCCGTGGCCGCGCACAAGCGCGCGGAGGCGGCGTGTGGCTTCGTCGGAGGCGCTGCGCACGATGCCGACGCCGTGGAGTTGCGCGCCGGCGAGCATTGGGTCGTCGAGGACGCTCTGGTAGGCGGCGACGGCGCGCTGTGCGCTGTCGAAGGCCTGGGCGTGCTCGCCGCGGAGCAGCAGGGCGCTGGCGCGTTCGTCGGGTCGGCTGGCGAGGGTATCGAGCGCGTCGACGAGCCCGGCGCGGATGTCGCGCGTGAGGGGCGTTGTTTCGACGGCGGCCTCTGGCTTGAGCATGCTCACGAGCGAAGAGAAAAGGCGCTGTCGTGAGGCGCGGGAGATGGGCGAGGTCGGATCGCGGTCGAGGGAGCGCTGCGCGAGGCGCACGGCGGGGAGGAGGGTCTGAGGCTTGCCTGCGCGGTAGGCGAGTTCGGCGTAAACGACGGCGGGTGTGGGGTCGGAGGGTTCGCTCTCGATGCGGCGGAGGAGTTGGTTTTCCGCGGTTTCCCACAGGAGGTAGGTGTGGACCTCGATGTCGTCGACGATGACGAGTTGGTCGTGGAGGGGAAGAACGGCGCCCGGTCGGTCGAGGTCGAGGCGCTGGATGCGCGGGCGTCCGGAGGGGTCGAGTTGGTCGAGTCGCGCGATGACCACGCCGTCGCGGACGGGGATGACGAGCGCGTCCTTGGCGACGACGACGCGGCCCCTGATCCACGGGCGGGGCGCGGCGAAGACGACGCGTCCCTGGATGGGCGTGGGCTGCGCGTCGGGCCTGGCGCCGGTGGATGGTTCGGGCAGTTGGAGCGCGACGACGGTGGATTCGGAAACGCTGAAGAGGCTGTCGCCCTCGACGAGGAGGTAGCGCGGCGCGCCGATGGCCTGCGTGGTGAACTCGCGGAGCGTTGCGCCGGTGTTGGCGTCGAGTTCGACGATGAGGGATGCGTCGGGGGAGACGACATAGGCGCGGTCGTCGATGACGACGGGCGTGTGCGATTCGTATGGCCAGGATTCGCGGCGCGCGAGTGAGGCGTTGGCGCTGCGCCGGATCCACTCGGGCCGGCCGCTGGCGGCGTCGATGGCGCCGAGCACGCCGAGTTCGTCGGAGCGGAGGACGAGGCCGCGCCACTCGATGGCGCCGTCGGAGGACGAGTTTGCGGCGTTGTAGGGGAGTGCGCCGGCGCTGGCGAGGGGCGTGCGCCAAAGGAGGTTGCCGGTCGCGAGGTCGAGCCCGACGAGTTGGACGCTCTCGAGTCGGCGCTGGGCGAGTTGCCTGCTTGCGGCGACGATGACGACGCCGCCGTGGACGACGGGCCGGCCGCGGATGATCGCGCTCTCGAGCGCGGGGTCGATGCGTGAGACATCGACGGACCAGGCGATTTCGCCGGTCTGGGCGTCGAGGGCGTGGACGCTGGGATCGCCGAGGCGCCGCGATCCGGCGGGTGTTCCGGTGACGGCGACGAGCCAGGGGCCCGCGACGGTGATGGTTGAGGTGTCGTCGAGGGAGACGCCGCGCGAGGTGTTGCGCCGCGCGAGTGCGCGGGCCTGCGCGCCCATGCCTGAGGACTCGAAGCGTCGTTCGGGCCAGCGTGGCGAGAGCGTGTAGCGGTCGTAGGCGGCGATGAGGTCGCCCGAGTTGATGTAGATGGTGTCGTCGGTGACCGAGGGCATGACGCTCAGCCCGGTGGCGGCGACGCGCGGGAGTTCGGCGGGCGTGGGCGCGCTGTTGCGCACGGTGTCGGCGATGTCGGGGTCGGTGACGATGGGCGTCGACCAGAGCGGCTTGGAGAGCATCGAGTCGAACGGGACATCGGCGGCGGTGTCGAAGGGGGAGCGACCCTGAACGAGCGCGGGGAGCGGCCGCGCGACGATGGGGTCGAGGTCGGCGTCGGAGCGCGGCGAATCGGCGATGGACTGCGCGATGGCGACGGCGGCGGGATCGGCGTTCAGGTATTCGGCGGCGCTCTGCGCGAGGGCGAGCGCTCGTTCGAGGCGCGAGCCGGAGAGGTCGGGGTGGTGCGCGAGGGGTTCGAGGACGCGCAAGGCGGACCAGAACTGCGCGCGTTCGACGCGGCGCTGCGCGACGCGGAGCGCGGCGTCGAGGCCGGGCGTGGTGAGCAGTCGTGTGCGCTCGACCTGTTCCTGAGACTGCGCGTCGGCGAGCGCGAGGAGCCGGGCGGCTTCGACGCCCTCGACGGCGCGGTATTCCTCGAGGAGCGCGGGGCGGGCGAGGAGGACCTCGTGGACGCGCGCGCGGACGGTGTGGAAAAGGTTGGGATCGTTCTCGTCGGCGAGGAGGCGTTCGGCGTCTTCGTCGAGGGCGCGCTGGAGCACGCGCGAGGCTTCGGCGTGGTTTCCGGACGCGGAGAGTTCGACGGCGCGGGCGATGGCCTCGGCGGCGGCGAGGGAGTCGTCGACATAGACGGGGTTGTTCTGCTGCGCGAGGGCGAGGGGCGCGGCGGCGGTCAGCGAGAGCGCGATGACAGCGGCGCGCGTCAGGGTCGCGAGGGGGGAAGCGGGTGATGTGTCGGATCTGCGCATTGCGTCCGTGCTCCGCTGGGGGCGCCGGGCGCCGGTGTGTGCGGGTTTGGACGCGTGAAGGTCCGCCCGCGTTTCCGGGGCCCGGAAAAGTCTGCCCTCACAGTGTTGTTCGCGGGAGAGGCCCGCGCTGTTCGGGAGGGGATCGGAGGTTCTCGCGTCGGGGCGACGCGTGCGCCCGCTCGTGGGCCGCGCAGGTGCGACTGTAGCGTCGGAAAGTTCTCGCGTGGCCTTCAGGGAAGGTCCGCAATGGCCGACTTTGCGGGTTGGTTATGACGGCCCTTGGTCCGATCCATCGCGAAGGCTTGACGGCGGCGCCCGATCTGGGCGACGGGCTGTGGGCCCGTGCGGATCGGGGCATCCGGTTGTGGCTGGCCCGCGTATCGAGTGACGCCGTGCGTGCCCGTCGTGTGTCTGTGCTGGTTCTCGCGTTCGCCGTTCTGGGCGTGGCGGATCTGGTCTTGACGCTGAGTTACATGGGCGGCATCGGCTTGTTCGAGGGCAACCCCGTGGCGCGTGCGCTGGTCGTGGGCGGCGGCGCGGGGACGCTGGCGAGTTTCAAACTGCTGACGATCGCGCTTTCCGCGGTGATCCTGTTCGGCCTGCGCACGAAGCGTTCGGCGGAACTGGCGGCGTGGCTGTGCGTGGCGGTGATGTCGCTGGTGAGTCTGGAATGGCGGAAGTACGGCGACGCGGCGGACGAGGTGCTGGTGGCGTTGCAGGTGACGGACTCGCCGTTCTGCGTGCGCGACAACTTCGTGACGATCAAGCGGTGAGTAGATAACCCCCTCCCCGGCCCTCCCCCATGCTGCGCATAGGGGAGGGAGGAAGAAAGTCCCGGGTCAGCCCTTCGGGCCTGCCCCGGGGCACCGATGTGCGAATGAAGAACGAAAGCGGGCCGCGCCCGGTGGTGGACGCGGCCCGTGGTTGGGTTCACTGAAGCGGCGTGGTTACGCCGTGGTGGTTACTTCTCGCTCTGCTCGCCGAAGATGCCGGGCATGGCGATGTTGACACGGATGTCGTTGAGGTTGGCGATGTACTGCGCGTCGAGCGCCTGCTGGATGCGGGTCTGGCAATCGCTGAGGTGCGCGAGGGTGTAGCGGTCGAGGCGATTCTTGTTCTCGACGGCCTTGCCGAGTTTGGTGTCGAGTTCGCGGAGTTGGAGCACCGCGAGGGTGGACACGGGCTTGCCTGCGGCGCCGAAGGCGTTCGAGGCGTTGGCGAGGTTGACGAGGCGGTCGATGTGCTGGCGCTGCAGGTTGCGGCGGAGCGAGGAGATCATCGAGTCGCGGTTGGTGTAGGACTTGGAGGGCGAGTTGCCGAGTTCGTCCCACACGCCTGCGGCGATGGTGTCCATGATCTCGGCGACGGTGAGCGCGTCCTGATCGCTGGGGATGCGGAACTCGTTGTCGTAGGCGCGGCGGAGGGTGGTGGGGTTGAGGATCATGGTGAGCGCCGAGGTCTGGATCGAGTTGATGCGATCGTGGACATCGAGGGTCTGGTCCTGGCCGATGGAGGAGAGGCCCCCTTCGTCCCACCACTTGGTGACGGTCATCTTGTAGAGGAGGTCTTCGTTGAGGCCGAAGGCGTCGTCGCGGAATGTGTTGTCGACGACGAACTTCAGCGCGCGGCGCTGCATCTCGGGGTCGATGTCGGTGATGGGCGGGAGGGTGTTGTCCTCGTCCTTGACGGTGCGCGCGACATGCGTGCCGCCGACCCAGTTGGCGGCGACGCCGACCGCGGTGATCTGCTGGCCGAGGAGCGTGAAGTAGTGGGTGCGGACCTTGGACCACTCTTCGCCTTCATCGACGGCGTTGTCGAGGATCTTGCCGCGCAGGTCCTTGACGAGGCGCATGCGTGAGTCGGCCCAGTCGAGGGGGTTCTTGCCGAAGTCGTAGCGACGGGCGTAGGGGTCGGGGCCGAAGGTGTCTTCGTCGGTCTGGAAGCGGTGCTCGGTCTTGGTGTACTCGGAGAGGACATCCTTGACCTGCTTGTCGTCGCAGTAGCCGAAGCGGATGGCCCAGTGGTCGTAGGGTCCGGGCTCCATCATGGACCAGTCGCCCTGGACGGGGCCGTCGCCGAAGTTGATGTTGATGGGGTTGTAGTCCATGACCGATGCGGTCTGGGGCTTGCCCTTGATCTCTTCGGTGTTCATCTCCTCGATGGTGTAGAGGGACGAAGCGACAAAGTTGTGGCGGAGGCCGAGGACATGGCCGACCTCGTGGATGATGACATCCATGATGAGCGGGCCGATGAAGTCTTCGGGGACGCCGTCGATGTCCTGCGAGGAGTTCTCGGAGGCGATGATCATGGAGGGGATGGTTTCGAGGCCGAGTCGCATGACGCCGATGTCCATGGACTTGAACTCGCCGTGCATGCAGTAGCCGGACATCTGCGAGACGCGGTTGGAGAGGCCGTCGAACTGGCTGGAGCCGAGCATGTGCTCGGAGGCGTTGAAGGCGGCGTGTCCGGCCATCGGGGCCTGCTGGCCCATGGCGCGCTGCACATTCTTCTGCGCGATGATGCGCTCACGGTCGGCGGCGGGCTCGAAGGCGACGCGCGGGTCGAACTCGGGGTTCTGGTCGAGCCAGGCGAGTGTTTCGGGCGCGAAGCCCTCGGTCGCGATGCTGGGGATGATGCGGTCGTACTGGAGCGCGTAGGCGCGGATCCAGCCGTCGTTCATGACGACATCGGCGTCGAGGATCTGTCCGGTGCGCGGGTCGACGCGCGACGGGCCGATGGCGAAGGACGCGCCGTTGGCGTTCCAGCGGATGAAGTTGAACTTCACATTCTCGGGGTCCTTGTCCATGTGGGCGCCGGAAGTGGCGTCCTGCTGGTAGACCTCGACGGCGTTGATGATGCCGACCTGCTCGAACGCCTTGTTCCACGACTCGACGCCCTGGCGGACCCAGCGGCGGTAGCGGATCGGGGTGGTGTGCTCGATGTAGAACACGATGGGCTCTTTCGGGGGGCTCATCGCGAGTTTGGGGTCGGCCTTCTCGAGGTTCCAGCGGTTGATGTAGCGGGTGTAGGGCTGCTCGGAAGCGGGATCGCCCAGGTCGAGGAAGGCGGTGGTGAAGTAGCCGACGCGGTTGTCGGCTTCGCGCGGCTTGTAGCCGGTGTTCTCGGGGAGGACCGAGATGGAGTAGTGCATGGTGAGGAGGCGGCCGTCACGGGCGGGGACCTCGAAGCGCAGTTCGACATTCTCTTCGAAGGCCTTGGTGGCGACGGCGCGTGCGAGTTGCTGCTGCGAGCCGCGGACCATGTTGCCGAAGAAGGTGTCGGCCTTGCCGACGCAGAGCGCGGTGACATCGATGACCGGCTCGCCCTTGGGGGACATGGTGAGGATCGGTACATCGGTGATGACGCGGTCGGTGAAGAGGACATCGCGCGACATCTGGCTCTGCTTGTCGCCGGTGGAGCGGGTGGCGAGGTTGGGCTCGATGAGCGCGAGGCGCTTGTCGTAGCGGCGCCACTTGGCGTACTGGTCGCCGTACTGAATGCCGGCGGTGGGCATGCCGCCCGCGAAGGTGAGACCGATGAAGAGGTTCTGGCGCTCGTAGTTGCGCGGGAGGACGGCGAGGACCTTGCTGGTGTCCTTGTCGACCCAGAGTTCGTACATGGTGTCGCCGTTGCTGACCTTCTCGAATCCCTCCATGACCTTGTCGAAGGGGGGGAAGTCGTCTTTCTTGTTGTCGCCGCCGCCGGCGTTGCCGCCGCGCGCAGCGGCCATGGCGGCGATCTGCTCGGGCGTGGGCATGGAAGTTGAGTCACCGGCCGATTGCGCGAGCGCGGCTGCGGCGGTCATACCCGTCGCGAGGGAGAGGATCATCCATTTCGAGGTTCGCATGCGTGCCTCCTGAGCCCGAATGTGGGAGAGGTGTGTGGTGGGACCGATCGATCGCGTGTCAACGCAGTTGTGCGTCGGCGCGGCGCAGGGCGACGCCCATCGCGCGGCGTCGAGCCGACACGCCCTTTATACGGGTAAGGACGCGGTTGGTGGCGGAGATGTTCGCGAGGGGGCCCGGAAGTGGTGGCTAACCGTCACTCGGGGAGTTTCTCGAGGTCGCGGTCGAAGCCGGCGATGACGAGGATGTCGGAGGCGTCGAGGCGGCTGCCGGGCATGGGGGTCTCGACGGTGCGCTCGGCGCGGGCCTCCTTGCCGTTGCTGACGGCGGCGGCGCGGCGGATGGCGACGACGGTGATCCGGAATTCTTTGCGCAAGTCGAGTTCGCTCAGGGCCTTGCCGACCCAGGCGGCGGGCGGGGTGCGCTGGACGAGGGCGTACCCGTCGCCCAGTTCGATGTGGTCGATGGTGGTGGGGGCCAGGAGGCGGTGGGTCCAGCGTTCGGCGGACTCGTCCTCGGGCTTCACGACGCCGTCGGCGCCGATGCGGGTGAGGATCTCGGCCTGCATCTGGTTGCCGGCGCGGGAGACGACGCGCTCCACGCCCAGGGATTTCAGCATGGCGGTGGCGAGGGCGTTGGCCTCGAAGTCCTGGCCGATGCCCACGACGGCGCAGTCGACCTGATCGACGCCCTGGATCTTGAGGGCCTGCTCGTCGGTGGCGTCGAGGGCGATGGCGAGGGTGACCTTGTCGCGGAGGTCCTCGACGATCTGGCGGTTGCGGTCGATGGCGATGACCTCGGCGCCCGCGGCGGCGAGGTTGCTCGCGAGGCGTGAGCCGAAGCGTCCGAGACCGATGACGGCGAAGCGGTTCATGGGAGTGGGCTCAGGGTAGCGGGGGAGGCGGATGTGTGCGGCGCGCGGCTCATGACATCAGCACGCCTTCGTCGGGGTAGGCGTACTGCGCGCGGTCGGTCCTGCGCACGCTGGCGAGCGCGCCGAGAACGGCGAGGGGGCCGAGGCGTCCGACGAACATGGCGATGATGACGGCGACGCGTCCGGGGTCGGAGAGTCCTCCGGTGGTGCCCATCGAGAGGCCGACGGTGGCGGAGGCGGAGACGGACTCGAAGACGATTTCCTCGAGGGGGAGGTGGCTGTCGCCGCGCGACTCGGTGAGGGAGAGCGTGCCGATGAGCACGGAGACGGTGGCGAGTCCGAGGGTGATGAGGACGGCGGCCTTGCGGACGAGCGCGTCGGGGATGGTGCGTTTGAACGCTTCGGTCTGTGACCGGCCGCGGAGCGTGGCGATGACGGTGAGGACGAGGACGGCGGTGGCGACGGTCTTGATGCCTCCGGCGGTGGAGGCGGGTCCTCCGCCGATGAACATCTGGACGACGAGGACGAAGCGCGAGAGGGGGCCCATCTCGCTGGCGGGGATGGTGTTGAAGCCCGCGGTGCGCGAGGCGATGGCCATGAAGTGCGCGTCGATGAGGGAGATCTCGATGGAGTCGAGTCGCTGGAAGTACTCGCTCACGAAGATGAGCACGAGCCCGATGAGATAGACGATGAGCGTGGTGACGAGGGTGAGTTTGGTGTGGAGAGCGATGCGGACGAGTTTGCCCTGCTTGGTGCGCTTGCCGCGCAGGCGTGCGAAGGCGACCTGGCGGATGTTGTCGAGGGCGGGGAATCCGATGCCGCCGATGACGACGAGGCCGGCGATGACGACATAGGTGGTCCAACTGGTGCGGAGAGTTTCGAGCGAGTTGGGCGTGGTGGCGAAGCCGGCGTTGTTGAAGGCGGAGACGGCGAAGAACGAGGCGTGGAAGGCGCGGTCGCCCGCGGTGGCGATGTCGGGCGCGTACTCCCAGGTCTTGGGCCAACCGAAGAAGAGCGTGACGGCGCCGATGGCCTCGAAGGAGAAGGTGAAGAGGACGATGGACGCGAGCATCTTGCGGATGCCCTTGGGTCCGTGGCGTGATTCGAGGGAGGAGTCGCCCAGCACGGAGGTGGCGCGCAGGCCGAGGGAGGAACCGACGGCGACGAGGAGGAGCGCGGCGAAGGAGAGGATTCCCAGCCCGCCCAACTGCATGAGGACCATCAGGACGATCTGCCCGAAGCGTGTGAACGCTGTGGGGGTGTCGAGGACGATGAGCCCGGTGACGCAGGTGGCGCTGGTGGAGGTGAAGAGCGCGTCGAGGAAGCGGATGGAGAAGTCTTCGGGGGTTGCGGCGGGGAGCATGAGCATCCCGGCGCCGGTGAGGATGACGGCGGCGAAGGAGAAGAGGAGGACGAGGGCGGGGGAGACGCCGCGCTCGATGAGCAGGAGGAGGACGCGGACGAGCCGCGCGGCGAGGAAGACGCCTGCGGCGAGGGCGGGCGCGGCGGGGAGGGCGACGCCCAGGATGCCGATGAGGCACGCGACGAGTTCGACGCGTCCCTCGTCGTCGATGGCTTCGATGCGTCCCTCGCGGGTTGCTGCGCGGGCGGCGCGGAAGACGGCGAGGAAGACGAAGACGGCGAGGAGTGAGATCTGCGCGCCGATGAGGGCGCCCTCGGGGAACGGCGGGTTGCGGAAGCCGAAGAGGAAGACGGTGGGGACATTGGCCCCGAGCGCGAGGATGACGCGCGCCCAGAAGGCGGGCGAGAAGGAAGCGAGGGGCTTCAGGTTGACGAGGACGCGCGTGGGCATGGGCTTCAGCGCGAGGCAGGGTACCGCGTGCGGAGCGTGGGTGTCGGCGTGAGGCCTGCGGCGGCCCTGAGGGACTCTCGTTCGAGGGCGCCGGCGGCGGGCGGGTGAATGCTGAGGGTCTCGGCGGCGAGTGCGCGTGTGACGGGCGGATCGCCGTCGTAGCCGTAGCGGAGGGTGAGGAGTCGTCGCGGGGTTTCGTCGAGGGAATCGAGTCCGAAGCGTGCGCGCGGGTCGGGCTCGACGAAGCGCGACCAGGGGGTGGCGTCGAGCGTCCAGTCGATGAGGGGGACGGCGCGATCGGCGCGTCGGCGCGCGCGGGACGCGCTGGCGGCGCGGGATGGGAGTTCGAGCGCGGGGATGGCGGCGGAGAGCGCGTGGGTGAGCGCGACGGCGGATCGTGCGGCGAGGCGGCCCTTGCGCGCGGGGTCGTAGCGGAGGGCGGCGTCGCAGAGCGCGCGCATGGCGGCGAGGTGGAGAACGCGGATGTGGTCGTCGCGGTGTTCGAGGAGATCGCCCACGCGCTCCTCGAGGGAGGCGAGCGCGATGCGGCGCTGGGTGCGCACGAGTTTGACGACGATGCGGCTCGCCCAGCGCAGGTCGGTCTCGACGCTGTCGAGCGACGCGGCGGAGGGCGAGTGCGTGGGGAGCGAAGCGAGGGTGCGCGCGGCGCGGTAGCGCAGGAACGCGAGCGCGACGGCGAGGGCGGTTTCCTCGCGCGTGTCGATGGCGGGGAGCGCGCGGGCTTCGGCGACGAATCGTGCGGCGTCGAGGACGGGCGGGGGCAGGAGATCGGTGCGCACGGGCGCGGGGGCGAGGAGGACCTCGGCGGCGTCGGGGCGCTGGAAGGTGGGCGAGACGGGCGCGCGGAGGTCGAACTCGCGCAGGCGCGCGAGGAGGCGTTCGCCCGCGATGCGCGCGACGGATTCGCGTGTGCGGCGCTTGGCGGGCGCGAGGTCGGCGATGGGCACGCCCCGGCGCACGGCGCGGAGGATCGCTTCGCGGTCCCTGTCGTCGATGGAAGATCGGTAGTCGAAGATGGGCGTGTCGGCGGCGCGGTCGTGGGCGAGGATGGCGGCGCGGACGGCGTGGGCCGATCGTCCGGTGCGCAGCGCGATGCGCGCGACGGTCTGGGTGAGCGTCCACCCGAAGCGCGCGCGGTAGCGGCGCGCGCGTGCGACAAAGCGTTCGCGTTCGCGGGGCGTGGTGCGTGCGAAGGCGCCAGCGCGTTCGACTTTGCGCGCGCGGCGGCGCTCGAAGGACTCGACGGCGGCGACGGTGAAGAGCAGGCGTGCGGCGGCGCCCTCGCCGACGCGGCGGGCGACGAGGCCCTGGCGGCGGTAGCGCTCGATCGTGCGGCGTGAGACGCTCCAGCGCGCGGCGAGGTCGTCGACGGAGAGGGCGTCGCCCACTTCGTCCTCGCGGAGCGCGAGTTCGACGGAGATGCGCTCGGCGAAGGCGGAGAGTTCGGTGATGAGCGCGTCGCCCGGGAAGATGGCGTCGCCCGCGTCGGGCGTGTATCCGGTGAGTTCGTGGATGAGCCAGCGCGAGTCGTAGGCTTCCTCGGGGGCGATGCGCTCGGCGATGGTGTCGAGGGTCGCGAGTGCCTGGAGCGCGTTCTTGCGCGCGGCGAAACGGAACTCGAGGGCGATGTCGCGCAGCGCGGCGCTGCGCAGCGCGCTTACGCGGGGCATGGCGCGGGGATGGCGTCGAGCCAGCGTGTCGGTCGGCGCTGCGCGAGCGCGCCGGCGTCGTGGGCGAGGTCGAAGAAGCGTTCGATGGCTTCGCGCTCGCGCGGGCCGACCTCGTAGCGCAGGAGGTCGTGCAGGTAGCGCTGCGCGAGGTCGATGGGCCACCCTCGCGCGGGCGCGCGATGGGTGATGAGCCAGTCGATGCGCGACGCGTTGTGCCTGCGCTGGCGGTCGAGGAGCGTGGCGGCGGCGCGGGTGCGCGGCGAGTCGGCGTCGGATTCGAGGCACGCCCACACGGCGTAGACGAAGGGGAGCCCGGTGAGGTCTTTCCACGCTTCGCCCAGGTCGAGTTGGTGGGGGTATCGCACGGCGGGGGGCGAGTCGGTGACGACTTTGTCCCCGATGAGGAGCATGGTCTCGGGCCACTCGGCCGCGTGGGAGTTGGTGGAGGATTCGTCGTCGCGCGCGTGGGCGATGCGTTCGCGGGCGTCGAACTCGACGAACTCGGGCGTGAGGCCGTAACGCTGTTTGAGGATGACGCGGACGAGTGCGGCGCCGGTGTGGGACTCGCTGTCGGCGTGGACGCGAGAGATGCGCTCGATGGGGACCGCGCTGTAGAGGCGCACGGTGAGGGTCGGGCCGTCGCATCCGATCATGCCCGAGGGGATGAGCACGACGGGCGCGGGGGACTTCTGGGCGTCGATGATGGAGAGGAGGGCGACCTCGGCCTCGCCCGAGTTGAGGAGGTCGACGAGCCGCGCGGGGGGCGCCGGGATGAGGGTTGCGGCGCGGGCCTTGTCGAGACCCTCGATCATGGGCGCGGTGTTGAGGTAGGAGACGCACCCGATGCGCACGGGATCGTTGTGGTCGGTGGGGGTGGCGGGTGCGGCTGGTTTGGCGGCGGTGTCGTTCATGGTCGCGGGAATCGTATGATCGGGGGGAGCGTCGCACGCGGCGCGGCGTCGAACACGGAAGGAGCCGGCAATGGGCGACGGAAGGCAGGCATCGGGGTCGATGGGCAGGATCGCGCTGATCGGTGGGGGCGGCCACGCGATGGTGGTGGGCGAGGCGGCGATCGCGCAGGGGTACGAGGTGGTGGGATTCTTCGACGACGACCCGAAGGCGGGCGTGGCGATGCTGACGACACACCTGGGGACATTCGGCGACTTCGACCGGCTGGGCGACACGCCGCGGATCATCGCGGTGGGGGACATCGCGGCGCGGCGGGAGTTGATCGAGAAGTTGAGCGGGCCGTTCGCGACGGTGGTGCATCCTTCGGCGATCGTGTCTCCCTCGGCGGAGTTGGGCGCGGGGGTCTTTGTGGGGCCGCTGGCGGTGCTTCACGCGAGGGCGCGTGTGGGCGCGCACACGATTTTGAACACGGCGTCGGTTGTTGAGCATGACTGCGCGCTGGGGACGAATGTGCATGTTGCGCCGACGGCGGCGCTGGGCGGGAATGTGCGCATCGGCCCGGACACGCTGTTCGGTCTCGGCGCGAAGGCGCTCCCGGGTTCGCGCGTGGGCGCGCGGAGCGTTGTGGGTGTTGGCTGCGTGGTGGTGAGCGCGGTGGGCGACGACATGACCGTCGTCGGCGTGCCTGCGCACGACGCGCACGGCGGCCAGTAACGCAAGCAGCCGCGGCGCTGTGGCCGCGGCTGTGTGTAGGAGAGCGCTCCGGAAAGAAGAATCGATAGGCCCCCTGAAGGGCGGAACTTCGCTCGACGAGTGACTGCGCCCCTCGTCGTCGATCGCCTCCGCGCCTCTTTGGCTCATGCCCCGCCGGGATCGTCGCTGTCGTTTCGTATCGCTGTGCCGCGGTCACGGCGACAGCGCCCGACCCTGCGGCGTAGCGGCGCCGCGGGTCGCGTCGTTGTGTTGCACACCATGTCGAAACCTCCCTTGCTCCATGCGACGGTCGGGCGTGCGTGCTCAGAACCCCTTGAGAGCAGCGCTCGAACGGTTGTCGTCGCGTGGACAAAGTCAGATTCGCCGGGGCACTATTCTGTGTTCCACGCGGAGTCGAGTTTCGCCCGGAAATTCGCAGAAAACCCGCGGATCGCGGGCGTTTCTGCCCCGTTTGGGGGGAGTAAAGCGGCCGCTTTTGGTTACTCTTGCGCGTCGGGTTCGTCTGCCGGTCGGTTCATTGACTCGCGGGCCTGACGGGCGCGGTCGAGAAGGGCGGGCTGGTCGTTGTCTTCGGGGGGAAGGGTGAAGTGCCAGCGGACGATGGTCTCGCGCGTGCCGGGGAGGATCTCGGAGAAGAAGTCGAACCCGGGCTGATCGTGGAGTTGCGGCTTGGCTTCGGCGGTGGTGATGAGCGGTTCGAAGCCGGGCTTGCTGACGCGGATGTCGTAGACGCCGAACCAGAGGAACTCGGCTTCGAGGGGGGTCTCGCCGAGTTGGACATCGTTGACGAAGACGAGCGCGCCGGCGGGTTCGGAGGTGATGGAGAGCGTGCGCTGGTTCGTGCCGCAGGCCTGAAGAAGGCAATAGGCAATGGGCAGTAGGCAATAGGGGAGACGGCGCGCGGCCCTCACCCGGTCGCTTCGCGACCACCCTCTCCCACGGGGAGAGGGTGCGGAGTGAGACATGTTGCTTGTCATCTCGTCCCTCCGGGGGCGCGGGCGGGGGACTTGTGTTCGAGGGGCGTGTCGAACTCGTCGCCGCGGAACATGGAACCGATGTAGGCGCGCTTGACGAGGTCGTCGTTGATGAGGGCTTTGGGTGAGCCCTCGCGGAGGACCTTGCCGTCGGAGATGATGTACGCGCGGTCGCAGACCTTGAGTGTCTGCTGGACATTGTGGTCGGTGATGAGCAGGGCGATGCCCATGCTTTTGAGTTGGAGGAGTTCCTGCTGGAGGTCCTCGATGGCGAGGGGGTCGACGCCCGAGAAGGGTTCGTCGAGCAGGATGAGCGCGGGGTCGGTGACGAGTGCGCGGGCGATCTCGAGTTTGCGCCGCTCGCCGCCCGAGCAGGTGCGCGCCTGGTCGTTGGCTTTGTGGGTGAGTCCGAAGCGGGCGAGGAGTTCGTCGCATCGGTTGGCGCGCTGGGCCTTGGGGAGGCGTGTGACCTCGAGGATGGCCATGAGGTTCTCGCGGACGGTGAGCCGCGAGAAGACGGAGGGTTCCTGGGAGAGGTAGCCCATTCCCAGCCGGGCGCGGCGGTACATGGGGAGTTTGGAGACATCGCGTCGGTTGAAGACGACGCGGCCGCCGTCGGCGTCGATCATGCCGATGGTCATGCGGAAGGATGTGGTCTTGCCTGCGCCGTTGCGTCCGAGGAGGCCGACGATCTCGGCCTTCTCGACATGGAACGAGACGCCGTCGACGACGGTGCGTCCGCCGTAGCGCTTGACCAGGCCATGGGTTTCGAGGAGCGGCACGGGGGGAGTGTAGTGGGAGTGGGGGGCAATGGGCAGTCGGCAATGGGCAATGGGAGGGGGGAGAAGAGTTCACCGCAGAGGGCCGCGGAGAGCGCGGAGGGGAGAGGTGCTGGGAGGAGATGCTGAGGATGTGGCCCCGCACCCGCGTCGCTTCGCTGTGCGACCTCTCCCCTGGAGGGGAGAGGTGCAAGAGAGAGGAGACACTGCTGCTCAGA
>CAYGLT010000039.1:19305-22654 GCA_964350875.1 uncultured Phycisphaeraceae bacterium
CGGATGGTCGCGGGGTAGCGGTAGTACTCGCCGTGCTTGGCGGCGATGGTGGCCTGAATGGTCCCGACGACGGCGATGATGAGGAGCGGGATGTAGAGGAGTGCGCCGAGGCCGCAGGTGAGGATGGCGGCGAGGGGGAGGATGCCGATGGAGTAGATGAGGAGGGAGATCCAGAAGTTGGTCGCTTCGCGGCCGTGGTCGTCGAGGAAGCCGGACTCGTCCTTCTTCACGACCCACATGATGACGGTGAAGCCGACGGAGAAGAAGGGGGTGGCGAGGACGGCGATCACGGCGGCGAACAGGTGCGTGAGCATCGCCCAGTTGCGTTCCTGCTCGGAGGGGGTCGTGATGGCGTAGGCGTCGCTCATGGCTGGCTGGTACTTGGGAGCGGGGGCGGATGGGTTTCGCGCTGGGGCAGAAAGAGGGGATCAAACGGGCGGTGGTGGCCGTAGCATCGTGTAATGAGCGGGTCAGGCGAGCAAGTCGGGGCCGGGAAAGGGGCTGAGCGGCCGCTGGTGGCGGTGTCGATGGGCGATCCTCTGGGGATCGGGCCCGAGTTGGTGGTGAAGGCGCTGCGCGACGCGAAGCGTCGGGAGCGGGCGCGGTTCGTAGTTCTCGGTCTGGACGAGCCGCTGAAGGCGGCGGCGGAGCGGGCGAAGATCGAGCCGTTCTGGGCGACGGCGGACGCGACGAAAGCCCCGGAAGTGACATCGAAAGACGCGCAGCGCGATGTGCTGGTGCTGGATGATCCGCGCTTCGCGGAAGCGTCGGCGCTGGCGAGAGGCGGCGAGGCGCGCGCGAGCAAGGAAGGCGGCGCGGCGTCGTTCCAGTGGGTGGAGGACGCGATCGCGCTGACGAAGCGCGCGGCGAATGAACCCTTGCGCGCGGAGGCGATCGTGACGGCTCCGATCAGCAAGGAGGCGTGGTCGCTTGCGGGCAAGAGCAAGTATCCGGGTCACACGGAACTGTTGGCGACGAGGTATCAGAGCAAGCGCGCGGCGATGCTGTTCGACTCGCCCGGCCTGCGCGTGGTGCTGGCGACGATCCATGTGCCATTGTCGAGCGTGAGCGGGATGCTGACGATCGGCCGCGTGTTTGATCCGATTGATCTTGGGAATGATGCGTGCAAGCGGCTGGGCGTGAGTCGGCCGCGGATCGCGGTGTGCGGGCTGAATCCGCACGCGGGCGAGCGCGGGCTGTTCGGTGATGAGGAGGAGCGCGTGATCGAGCCGGCGGTGCGTCTTGCGCAGGAGGCGGGGATCGATGCGCGCGGGCCGTTCCCGGGCGACACGGTGTTCAATCGCGCGGTGCGCGGCGAGTTCGATCTCGTTGTGGCGATGTACCACGACCAGGGATTGATCCCGGTGAAACTGCTCGCGTGGGACACGGCGGTGAATGTGACGCTGGGATTGCCGGTGGTGCGCACGAGCCCGGACCACGGGACGGCGTTCGACATTGCGGGAAAAAACGCGGCGGACGCGGGGAGTTTCGAGCGCGCGGTGGATCTCGCGGTGAGGATGGTTGGGGAAGGCAATGGGCAATAGGCAATAGGCAATAGGCAATGGGGAAGAGGGGAAGATTCCCTCACCCGGTTCGCCTGCGGCGAACCACCCTCTCCCGCGGGGGAGGGTGGGAACCCCCTCCCCGGCCCTCCCCCATCTTCGATAGGGGAGGGAGGAGACGCGTGGCGCCTGCTGCGCATGCGCCACGGCGCCCGGGTGAAGATCAGACCTCCGCGCGGTCGTACATGGTGGAGTTGAAGTCGAGGTCGTCCTTGAAGGCGACGCCGAGGTGTCGGAGGACATTGAGCGCCTGCGCGCGGTGGTGCATCTCGTGGAGCGCGAGTTGTGTGGCGACATCGCCGATGTTGGCGGTGACGCGCCAGGTCTTGCCGTCGTCGGTGGTGACGGTGTAGCGCACGGGCGCGTTCCAGTCGGTGACGCCCGCGAGGGTGTCGCGCGTGCGTGCGGCCTGCGCGTTCCAGAGTTGCTCGAGTTGCGCGAAGGGGGGCGGGTTCTCGTCGCGGATCTCCCACTGCGCGTAGGGCGGGACATCGTGCGCGAGGATGCGCTCGATGTAGTACCACTCGGAGATGTAGGTGTGGGTGAAGATGGCGGCGAGGGAGCCGGGCCCGATGGGGAAGGGCTGGCGGTATTGCTCGTCGGTGAGAGCGCGGGCGCCGTCGAAGATTGTGGCGCGCGAGCGCGTGAGATAGTCGTAGATGCGGAGTGGTTGCATGCGACGAGGGTACAGGAGGATGGAAGGGGCTCTTGCCCTCACCCGGTTCGCCTGCGGCTAACCACCCTCTCCCAGTGGGAGAGGGCGGGAACCCCCACCCCGGCCCTCCCCCATCTTCGATAGGGGAGGGAGCGGAATAGAAAAACCGCTCGGCGCGGTGGGCTGCCGAGCGGTGTAAATGCGCCTGTCCCGGGTCACAGCAGGTGTGGCCGGGGTGCGGACCTTGCTCCCTCTCTGCCCGCCGCGTTTTCGCCTTTCGGCGCCGCCTGCGGGCGTCAACGCCCCAGTAGGGGCAGACGCAGAAGCCTCACGCGTGGCGATGACCTCGCGCGGGGCGCTGCACAGGTCGAACGAAGGAATCAGACGGGGAGACCGGGCCGGATGCGCTGCGGATGCGACAACCGTGTGTGCCGGCGCGGGCGCGTCGGCGCAAGTGCGGCATTGGAATAGCCTTTGCCGCGAACGGTCACCGGATGTACGCAGTCATTCCTGACTCGTGGACGGCGGCTCCTGTGCTTTGCCGAATCGTCCGGAATCGAGTCTACACGAACCGCAAGTTGTTGCAAGACAAAAGCAAAGGTTGCGCGAGAGATTGTTGTGTTGGTGTGAAAGTGGGGGAATTGTCGTGGGTCACTCGCGGGGGATCTCGACGAGGAAGGAGGTCTGCGGCGCGGTGTTGCCCTGGCCTGTGAGGATCTGGCGGCCGTTCATGAGGTTGTAGGGGTGGCGTCGCTGGTACTCGGCGAGGATGGGCCCGGGGAGGCCGGTGTCGAGTCCGGCCTGCGAGGCGGAGAAGGCGCCGATGGTGACCATGGAGCGGGAGGGGCCGTGGTAGTAGAAGGCGGGCTCGCCGTCGGCGCGGAGTTGTGAGGCGGCCTGTTCGGCGGCGCGGCGGGCTTCGTCGGGGTTCCGGGACTCGTAGACGGCGATCTGGAGGGTGTAGCGGGCCTGGCCGCCGAATTCGGCGGAGGCGCGGGAGAGGTGGTACTGGGGGGTGGCGCCCGGGTCGGGCTTGCCGACTGGGGGCGCGAGGAACGCGGAGGGGAAGGGGGTGGATCCATCGACGGTGACGGCGCGGGCGCGTGCGAGGTCTCGCTGAGCGGCGGCGTCG
>CAYGLT010000040.1:0-4202 GCA_964350875.1 uncultured Phycisphaeraceae bacterium
GGGTACGACGGGACATGGATGACCTGGCCGGACGCGGCAGAAGCGAACGCGAGCAGGGCGACGATGGCGGAGCGTGTCTGGTTCACCCGGAATCTCTTTCTGGGGCCCCGGCCCCGGAATGGAGGCAGGCCGGACAGCGTCCGGCGGAGCGTTCACCTTACCAGAGTGCGGTCGCGACGCAAGAGAAATACGGGCACGACGCGACACGCCGGGGGATCGGACCCTCCGTCAGGCGGCGGCTCTCGATTCGATTCCGTTCCGCCACGCACAGAGAGGCGGAACGGAATCGAATCGCGCTGGCGCCAGCGCACACGCCCCAAAACGACAACCGCCCGCGACTCTGTGGGTCGCGGGCGGGTCGTGAATGCCCAGGAGAGGACTCGAACCTCCACCCCGTTTAACCAGGACCAGCACCTCAAGCTGGCGCGTCTGCCAATTCCGCCACCTGGGCTTTACCAAACGCCGCGTGGGGCCCCGTGAGGCCGTTCCGCGGGAGGGCGGGAGTATACCCGTCGGCCCCGTGGAGTCGACTCCGAACGCGATCGGCGACGCAAGAGGGCGTCTCAGGCCAGCCAGCGGCCGCCGTCGAGCCGCACGATCTCGCCCGTGATGTACCCGGCCTCCAGCGCGAGCCAGCGGACCGTCCGGGCGGCGTCCTCGGGCGTTCCCGCCCGCTGGAGGGGCACACGCTTCAGATACGCCTCCTGCGCGGCCCGGTCGGACTCGTAGCCCTCCTCGGGCCACGCGACCACGCCCGGCGCCACGCCGTTCACGCGGACATCGGGCGCCAGATCCCGCGCGAGCGTGCGCACCAGTTCCACGAGCGCGGCCTTGGACATCGAGTAGCCCAGGAAATCTTTGCGCGGCCTGCCCATCGCGTGGATGTCGCACATCGCGACGACCGCGCCGCCCGTGGACAGCGTGGACGCGCGCAGGTTCGACGCCAGCGCAGCGGTCAGCAGCGCGGGCGCGAGCGCGTTCACGCGGTAGTGACGCAGGGCGTCCTCCGCGGCGAATTCGTGCAGGCGCGTCGCGTCATACACGGACGCGTTGTGCACGAGAACATCCACGCGCGGCAGTTCCGACGCGAGCGAGGCGCCGACGCGCGCGACTTCGTCGGGGTCGTCGAGGTTGAGCGGCACGGCGCGGCCGCCGATCTCTTTCGCGGTGCGGTGCGCCTCATCCTCGCTGGTGTTGTAGGTGAGGACGACGGAGCAGCCGGCGCGGGCGAGTTCGTCGCAGATGGCGCGTCCGACGCGTCGTGCGCCCCCGGTGACCAGAGCGATGGGTTGTGTATCGGTCGATGGGCTCAACGCGGCTTCCACCGGCCGCGCGGGTCGTTGGGCTCGTCGTCGTCGTGGGGAGGAGGGTCGCGGTCGTCGGGGAGTTTGGGCCCCTGGCCGCGGATCTCGGAGGGGACGATGGTGAGGCGTCGCGCGGACTCGACCCAGGCGTCGGCCATATTGGTGCGCTGGGCCTTGATGCGTTCGCGTCTGATCCTCGCGCGGCGTCGGGCGGTGATGACCCCGATCATCACCACGAAAACGATGAGCACAGTCGTCAGGACGGCGAAGAGGTGGAGGGCCTCGATCGCTTTGACGGGCTCCGGGGGCTGGGCGGCGATCGCGAGCATCGGGGAAGGGTAGTCGATGGGGCGGTCCTGAGGCCGCGTGAGGCGCCTGAAGATGTGTCCGGGATCGGAGGAACCCCGGGCCCTCGCGATCCGTCTTATGGGTCGGTACGGGAACGGGCTTCGCCGAATCGGAGCCGATATCCGGCCTCGCCGCACGGGCTGTGCGGGTTAGCGAGCCGGGCGTCGGGTTTGGGTTCGGAGAGGTCTTTCAGGCCGCGGCATGGGCGGCCCGATGCTTGGAACGGCGTCCTGCCCGGCATGCAGCCGAGCGTGGGGCGATCTGTAGGATGAACAGCATGCACAGCACACGAGCGAAGCGGAGCGTCGGCCGGATCCTCTCGGGGGTCATCGGCGGGGCGTTTGGGATTCTCGCGGCCGGCACGATCGGCCTCTCCTCGTTGTCGCCGACGGCGGTGGCGGCGTCGTCTCCGACGGCCAACGAACGCGTCTCGCTCGACGAGTGGTCGCGACTGGTGTGGATGAACGCGAGCGCGGGCAACCGCGACATCGTGTTCAAACTCCTCGAAGCGCTCCCCAAGGAAGCGCCCAACCCGAGCGTCGCGGACCTGCGCAAGTCGGTCGATGAACGCATCCTGCACATCGAGAACCGCGAACGCACCCGCACCGAGCGGATGGCCGAGTTGCGGACCGAACTCGCCGAGCACATGGAGAAGGACGAGTTCGACCAGGCGCTCGCCAACGCCGTCGAGATGCAGGACCTGTCGGGCGACAAGCAGTCGTTCGTGCGCGAGCCGGACATCGCGAACCTGATCGCCCGCTCGGAGAACGCCGCCCGCGTCGCCGAGGCGAACAACGAATGGCTCCGCGCGCAGTCGCTGTACTTCCGCCTGTCGCTGCTCTTCGAGAACACGAAGCGCTACGACGCGGAGATGAAGCGTCTGACCCAACGACTCACCTTCGTGCGTCTGTACGACCCGGAGATGCTCCACGACATGCGCGACGCCGCGCGTGTGCGTGACGGCAAGGACCCGCTGCCCCCGTACAACCCCATCGGCGAGGACTGGCGTGAGCGCCTGAAGGGCATCGACCGCATGATGGTGCTCCGCGCGATGTCGCGCGCCGAGCAGGCGAACGTCGACGGCGTCGGGCTCGGCGAGATGATCGCCTCGGGCCTGCGCGCCGTCGAGACGCTGGCGACCACCGAGCCGCTGGTGGATGTCTTCCCCTCGCTCAAGAACCCGCAGGCCCGCGAGGCGTTCCTCGCCGCGGTCTCGGCGGAAGCGAACAAGTTCAACAACCGCGCGAACGCGAGCCAGTTCGACCTCCGCCGCGCGATGACGAATGTGCTCCAGACCAACGCCTCGACGGTCAACCTGCCCGAGCAGGCGGTCCTCCAGGCGTTCGGCGACGGCGCGATGCTGGCCCTCGACGAGTTCTCGTCGATCATCTGGCCCTACGACATGGAGCAGTTCATGCGCTCGACGCAGGGCTCGTTCCAGGGCGTGGGCATCCAGATCCAACTCGACGAGGCGGGCAACCTGAAGGTCGTCACCCCGATCGAGGGCACCCCGGCGCAGCGCGCGGGCATCAAGCGCGGCGATGTCATCCGCAAGGTTGACTCCGAGTCCACGCTGGGCGTCACGCTCCTGCAGGCCGTGGACCGCATCACCGGCCCGGCCGGCTCGAAGGTCGTGCTGGGCGTGGAGCGCGAGGGCCACGACGAACTCATCGAGTTCACGCTGACCCGCGCGCAGATCCCGATCTACACCGTGAAGGGCTGGGAGCGCAACGGCCCGCACGAGAGCGACTGGAACTGGTTCGTCGATGACGCTTCGGGCATCGGCTATGTCCGCCTGACGCAGTTCACCGAGAACACCACCCGCGACTTCGACGCCGCGATCCGCGCCATGCAGGCGCAGGGCCTGAAGGGCCTCGTGCTCGACCTGCGCTTCAACCCGGGCGGTCTGCTCTCGCAGGCCGTGGGCATCGCGAACCGCTTCGTCGATGACGGCGTGATCGTGTCTCAGCACGACGCGCAGGGCTTCCAGACCGACCGACAGGTCGCGCGTCGGGGCTTCGCCTCGCTCGCCGATGTCCCGGTCGCCGTCCTCATCAACGAGGGCTCGGCCAGCGCTTCCGAGATCGTCTCGGGCGTGCTCCAGGACTACGGCAAGGCCGGCAAAGTGCAGGCCCTCCTCGTGGGAGCCAACTCCTACGGCAAGGGCAGCGTGCAGAATGTCTACGACCTCGGGCAGGGCGAGTCGGCGCTCAAGTTGACGACTCAGTACTACAAACTGCCGGGCGGCCGCCTGATCCACCGTCGCCCCGGCGTCGAGGGTTGGGGCATCCAGCCCGACATCGAGATCACCATGCTTCCCAAGCAGGTGGGCGACGCGCTGGAACTCCGTCAGGACGCCGACATCGTCGACTTCGACGCGCGGGGCAACATCGTCGCCAACCCGGATCGTCCCGACCCGGATCGTCTCCTGACCGAGGGGCTCGACCCCCAACTCGAGACCGCCGTGCTGCTGCTCAAGTCGCGCATCGTGGGCGAGAAGGAAGCCCACGCGATGCTCGACGCGCCCGTGACCCTGCCCGGTCGCGGCGG
>CAYGLT010000040.1:4302-9873 GCA_964350875.1 uncultured Phycisphaeraceae bacterium
CGGCCGGATCCACATGGGTCCGGCCGCGTTCTTTTTGCGTTCGCGCCCTCTACCCTTGGGGCATGGACACCAACGAACGCATCGCTCGCTTCGAGAACATGGCGCAGGCCGACCCGACCAACGACATGGCCCACTTTTCCTTGGGCGGGGCCTACGCGCAGGCCGACCGCCACGCCGACGCCGCCCGCTCGTTCATGAAGTGCGTTGAACTCAACCCCGAGATGAGCAAGGCCTACCAGTTGGCCGGCGCCGAACTCATCAAGGCGGGCGACCGCACCGAGGCGGCCCGCGTGCTCAAGGAGGGCTACACGACGGCGGCGCGACTGGGCGACCTCATGCCGCGCAACGCGATGGAGAAACTGCTCCAGGAGATCGGCGAGGATGTCCCCGAACTCGACGAGGCGACCAAATCCGAGGCGAACCGGGCGGCGACGGCCGTGCCGGGCGGGTTCGTGTGCAAGCGCACCGGCCGACCGGGCACGAAGATGCCCGCGCCCCCGTTCAAGGGCCCGATCGGCGCGTGGATCTACGAGAACATCTCCGCCGAGACCTTCCATGAGTGGATCAAGCAGGGGACGAAGGTCATCAATGAACTGCGCCTGGACCTCTCGCGCGAGCAGGACGAGAAGACCTACGACCAGCACATGTACGAGTATCTCGGGATCGACGAAGAACTGCTGAACGATCTGCGCAGTACGCAGAACGCATGAACACCGACCGCCCCATCCCGCGCGACACCGAGCGCCTGCGCTTCCGCATGTGGAGCGACTCCCAGAGCGACCTCGACGCCGCGATGGCGATCTACAACGACCCCGAGGTCATGCGCCACATCGGCATGGGCGGGATCGAGGACAGCGAGCAGGTCCGCGCCCGGCTGGCGCGCCGCCGCGCGATGTTCGAGAAGAACGGCTACACATCGTGGGCGATGGTCGCGAAGGACGACGACACCGACACGCCGCTCGGTTCGATCGGTCTGTGGCCGATCAACGAAGGGCCGCACGCGGACGCGCGGTTCGATTCTCGCTTTACGCCGATGGTCGAGATCAGTTACCACCTGCCGCGCGGCTCGTGGGGCAAGGGCCTGGCCCGCGAGGCGGGCCGGAGCGTGCTGGCGTTCGCGTTCGAGGACGCGCCAGGCGGGCTCGGTTTCGGTGAGATCGTCGCGACCCTCTACCCCGAGAACGGGGCGTCGTGGCGGACGGCCGAGGCGCTGGGCTTCGCCGGAGCGGGGCCGGGCGGGAAGCCCGAACTCATGTCCTTCTTCGGCCGCGACGACATCGTGCTCCTGCGGCTCACCAGGGACCGCTGGCGTCGTCTCGCCCGCGATTGATCCGCCGGCCCGCGTTTCGCCGATTCCCTGAGCATGGCGAACCCGCGTACACAGAACGGGCCGGACGGCCTCGTGCTCTCCTCGGGAGATCTGGCGTCGTTCACGACGCTGCTCTCGCTCCGTCGACCCGACCTGTGCGTGATCGCGCCGTCCACGAACAACCCCGCCGCACTGGCGGCCATCGCGCGTCAGGCCGAACTCGCCGGCGCGCGTGTCATCGATCCGCTGCCCACTACGAGCGCCGACCCGTTCGCCGAATCTCGCCGCCTCCTCGACGCCTGCGCCGCGTGCAAGGCCGAGGGATGCGAACGCGTGATCTGGCCCGTGTGGTGTGCCGGCGAAGTCGACGGCATCGCCCTCGCGCTCGACCGTGCGCGGCTCGTCAGCACGCTCGCCTCGCTCGACGCGCGCCGGGGCGGCGTCTCCATCGAAACGCCCGTGCTCGACCTGCTCGAATCGCAACTCGCGGACCTCGCGGTCGATGTCGGCGTGCCCACCCAGACCGGCTGGCTCGCCGACGAGAACGAATCGCGTTGGCACTCGCTGATGCGCTCCGCCGACTCTCGTCGTCGCCAGCCCGCGTGATCACGCGTAGCCGAGCCGCTCCAGATCGTCCTCGTCGAGCCCGAAGTGGTGACCGATCTCGTGGAGCAGCGTGACCCAGATCTCGCCGTAGACCGCGTCGTCGGCGTCGTCCTGATCCCATCCGCCCGCGACGGCCACGATCCCCGCGCGGAACAGGCGGATCTCTTCGGGCAGGTCGTGCCCGTGTTCGACGGAACGCTCGGTGATCGCCGTGCCGCTGTGCAGGCCGCAGAGTTCGCTCGGGTCAGTGATCTCGAACTCACGCATGATGTGCTCGGGGGGGGAGTCCTCGACAATGACCGGCGTTTCTTCGAGCAGCGCCCGGATATTCTCGGGAAGCGCCTCGATGGCTTCCTCCATGAGCGCATCGAAGCGATCACGCTCGGCGTCGCTGACGAGTTCGCGCCTCCGGCGGAAGCGTTCGTGCCTGCGCGCCATCAGTGCGCCCCGTCGGGCGGCGGATTCAGATCGACCTCGCCCACCAGTTGAGCGATCGAAGAACATCCCTGACGCGCAACCCATTTCTCGAGCCCGCGCGCGACTTTGCCCGGCGACTTCGGATCGGCGAAGAGCGCGGTGCCCATCTCGACCGCGCTGGCGCCCGCGAGGATGAACTCGGCCGCGTCTTCCCAGGTCGAGACGCCGCCCGCGCCCACGATCGGAACGCCCGCGGGTTTCGCCACTGCTCGGTAGACCAGGTGCACAAGCCGAACCGCGATGGGGTGGATCGCCGGTCCCGAGAGCCCGCCCGTCGTCGCGGCCAGCCGGGGCCTGCGCGTGTCGACATCGATCGCCATCGCGGGCATCGTGTTGCTGATCGTCAGCCCGTCGGCGCCCGCCTCGACGCTGGCCCGCGCGGTCGCGACGATGTCCGGCGCGTCGGGCGCGAGTTTCACAAGCAACTTCGTGTTCGCGAGGACCGGACGCACGGCGGCGATGAGTTCGCCGAGTTTCGCCGCGTCGTGCCCGAAGACGGTCCCGCCGTGCACATTCGGGCAGGAGACATTGAGTTCAACGATGGGGATGTTTGCCGCGTCGTCGAACATGGCCGCGACCTTGATGTAGTCCTCGGTCGAGAACCCCGCGACCGAACCCACGACGACGCACGGGAGTGAGCCGGCGCGCGGCGCGATGTGCTCCCCGTAGTGATCGACGCCCACATTCGCAAGACCGATCGCGTTGAGCATCCCGGCGCGAGAATCGAGGATGCGCCAGGTCTTGTTGCCCGGTCGCGGCCGCGCGGTGATCGATTTCGTCACGAGCCCGCCGATGCTGGTCAGATCCACCGCATCGTCCATCTCGTCGAGGTATCCCGCGGTTCCTGCGGCGAGGAGGATCGGATTGCGGAGCGACACGCCGAGCAGATCGGTCGCCAGCGGGCCTGCATGTGTCTGGGTCGTCGCGTCCTGCGCCATCGACCGTAAGGGTATCGCGTTCCCGGGCGCCGTACCATTCGCAACCGGCGGCCCGCTCGGCCCAAGAACCGAGCATCGCCCTTGCCCCCGACTTTGGAGTCTCTCCCATGCCCGGATCGCTGAACCGCCCGCTCCTCGCTTTCGCCGCCGGATTGGCCACGCTGGCTCTCGCACCGCTCGCGATGGCGCAGTCCACGATCGCATGGTTCGAGATGAAGGGCGAGGTCACCGACCGGGCGCCCGAGTTCGCGGCGGTGTTCGGCGGTGACGGCGGCATGACCCTGCGCGGCGTCGTGGACTCCATCGAGCGAGCCGGGCGCGACAACGAGGTCGCGGCGATCGTCGTTCGACTCAACGACTTCAGCGCGAACATGGCGCAGGTCTACGAGATCGGCCGCGCCATCAGCGACGCCCGAGAGAACGGGAAGACCGTCCACTCCTTCACCGAGATCTACGGGCCTGTCGAGTTGCTGCTCGCCTCGTTCTGCGACGATGTGATCGTGCAGGAGGGCGGCGCGGTGATGTTCCCCGGGCTGTACATGGAGGAGATGTTCCTCGCGGACACACTCGCGTGGGTCGGCGCCAAGGCGGATTTCGTGCAGATCGGCGACTACAAGGGCGCCAGCGAGCAACTGATGAACGCCAAGCCAAGCAAGGCGTGGGACCAGAACATCTCGCGGCTGCTCGATTCCATGTGGGAGGCCATGCGCGACCGCCTGATGGCCGGGCGCAGTCTCTCGAGCGAGCGGCTCGATGAAGCGCTGCGCCACGCGTGGCTGGGCGACCCGAAAGAAGCGATCAAGTACGGGCTCATCGACGCTTCGGTCGACCGGCTCGACCTCAACGCGCGCCTGCAGGGCGAATACGGGAAGGACATCACCTACCGCGTGACCGATTTCGCGGAAGAAGGCGGGATGAACCTCAACGCGTCCAATCCCTTCGCGATGCTCGAACTGCTCAGCGCGAAGCCCAAGACCAAGGCCACGCGCGACACGATCGCGGTTCTGCACATCGACGGGCCGATCGTGGACGGGGAGAGCCAGCCCGCGTCGTTCATGGGCGGTTCCAGCGTCGGCGCGCTGACGATCCGCAAGGCGCTCAAGCAGATCGAGGACGACTCACTTATCAAGGGCGTCGTCGTGCGCATCGACTCACCGGGCGGCAGCGCGATCGCGAGCGAGTCGATGTGGATCGGCCTGCGCCGCGTCGCCGAGAAGAAGCCGGTGTGGGTCAGCGTCGGCGATATGGCCGCCAGCGGCGGGTACTACTGCCTCGTGGCCGGCGACAAGGTGTACATCGAGCCGACGAGCATCGTCGGTTCCATCGGCGTTGTCGGCGGCAAGATCGTGCTGGGCGGCGTGTACGAGAAGGTGCACATCAACATCGTGCCCCGCGGCCGCGGCCCGCTTGCCGAGATGATGTCCACCGTGGACATGTGGGACGAGGCCGAGACCAAACTCGTGCGCGACACGATGACCAAGACCTACGACCAGTTCGTCGATCGCGTGAAGCGCGGGCGCAAGGGCATCGACATCGCGCAGACCGCCGAGGGACGACTGTTCGTGGGTCAGGACGCGATTGACCTCAAGATGGCCGACGAACTCGGCGGTCTGACGGAGGCGATCGGCGACATGGCCGCGTCCCTCTCGCTCGCCGAAGGGCGTTACGAGGTGATGGACTTCCCGGCGCCGCGCTCGCTCGACGAGATCCTGAGCGACATGCTGGGCCAGTTCGGGCTCGGCGTGAACGCGCCAACGGTCTCGCCGCTCGCGCAGGCCGCGAAGGAACTGCTGGGCGAGCGTTCCTGGAACCAACTCCGCGAATCGCTCGGCGCGTTCATGCAGATGCGCGATGAGCCGGTGATCCTCGCGAGCCCGCGCGTGCTGATCTTCAAGTGAGGCAATAGGGAATAGGCAATGGGCAATGGGAGCGGATGGTCTCGCACCCTCTCCTGTTCGCCGAAGGCGAATGGGAGAGGGCAGGGTGAGGGCTACATTTCCTACCGCCCTTTCGCCTCGCGTTCCCGCTGCACCTCTTGGAGGGACTGTGACCTCGCCTTGCGCCCGAAGAACTCCGCCCAGTTGCGGTAGGCGAACCCTTCGATCTCGCGAGGGGGCCAGCCACGCTCGCCGAGCGCGTCGAGGATCTTGTGCGAATCGCGCGGCGAGGCGATGCCCTCAGGAAGATCGTTCGCGCTCAGGCCGCCGTCCATATCGGTTCCCAGCCCGAGACCGTCGCGCC
>CAYGLT010000040.1:9973-22436 GCA_964350875.1 uncultured Phycisphaeraceae bacterium
GCGCGGCCGAGGTCGGTCAGCCCGAGTTCGGGGTTCATGTTCCCGCCCGAGTATCGCGACGGGCGCGCCCAGGTGAGCCCGATCGCGACGACGCCGCGCTCGACCCACCACGGCAGGTCGTCGGGCGACGGGATCGGGTCGGCGTTCTCGACAAGGATTCCGAGCGTGATCGGCCCGGGGTTCTTGTCGCGCTGATAGGTTCGCGCCAGCCGCGCAACGGGATCGTCGGGGAGCGACTCGGCGACGCCCATCCCGGCGCGGACCGTCCCGAGGTGAGGATCGACGCGCAGGGCTCTGCGCAGGTCGAGCCGCGCGCGGCCTTCGTCGGCCCAGGTCATGTAGACCTCAAGTTGCGCACGGCCCTTGCGATACGCGGCCTCCGCGTCGCCCATCGGGTACGCGACGGCGTCGGTGAGCGGCTCACCCTCGGGCACGGCCTCGGTGAAGATCGTCGCGAGCGCACACGCGACATTGCCCTCGCGGAGCGACGGGAGCGTGACGGCCGCGGGCTGCCACGGCCCGCCGCACGACGCGAGGTCGGCGTGCATGTCACGCCCGTTGACGGCGAGACACGCGAGATCGAGATGCGCGTCAAAGATGGGGAGCATGAGGGGAGTGTAGAGAGAGGCAATCGGCAATGGGCAATAGGCAATCGTTCGAACGAAAAAGGCGGGAGCCATGCTCCCGCCCGTGTGCCGTCTGTCTCGTGCCTGCGCTTACAGGTTCCCGCGCCGCTCCTGCTCGATCTCGAGGGCTTCGAAGAGCGCCTTGAAGTTGCCCTTGCCGAAGGACTGGCTGCCGCGGCGGCAGATGATCTCGAAGAACAGCGTCGGGCGGTCCTGCAGGGGCTTGGTGAACAACTGGAGCAGGTAGCCCTCGTCGTCGGCGTCCACGAGGATGCCCAGGTCCTTCACACGCTCGTGGTCTTCGCGGACGGCCTCGTGGCCGTTCTCGGTGAGCACCTTGTTCACGCGGTTCCAGACGAGTTCGTAGTAGGTGTCCGGGAGCGCGAGGAAGTCCACGCCGCGGCGGCGGAGTTCGGCGACCGAATGCATCTCGTCGTTCGTGCGCAGCGCGAGGTGCTGGACGCCGGGCATCATGTTGTGCCATTCCAGATATTCCTGGATCTGGCTCTTCTTCTTGCCCTGCGCGGGCTCGTTGATCGGCAGTTTGATGAGGTGGTTGCCCGAGGCCATCACCTTCGACATGAGCGCCGAGTACTCGGTCGAGATGTCGGCGTCGTCGAAGTGCTTGAACATCTTGAACTCGAGCACATCCTCGTACCACTTGACCCAGTGGTTCATCTTGCCCTCTTCGACATTGCCGACGAGGTGATCGACGAACATCAGGCCGCACGGGTGCTGCTTGTTGTACTCGTTGATGGGGTGCTGACCCGAGATGTCCTTGTATCCCGGGGCGAACTGCGCGCCCATCTTGATGCGGTCGAGGGTGTAGCCGCCGGTGCGCGAGACGAAGGAGTGGATCGCGCGGCCGTAGGTCTTGATGCCCGCGCTGGTGATCGTGCCGGTCTCGTCGGAGACGGTGACGGGCTCGTAGGCGGACTCGCCGCCGTTCTTGAGAGCCCGCTCGTAGGCGGCAGTGGCGTCGGCGACGGTGAAGGCGACATCCTTCACGCCGTCGCCGTACTTCAGGACCTCCTGCTGGGCCGGGTGGTTCTCGGAAAGGCCCGTGGTGAGCAGGAAGCGGATGTTGCCCTGTGTGAGGAGGTAGGAGGCCTGGTCGCGCGAGCCGGTGGTGAGGTCTGAGACCTGCTGGATCTGGAAGCCGAAGAGGTTGGCGTAGAAGAACGCGGCCTGCTTGGCGTTGCCGACGAAGAAGCGCACATGGTCCACATCGATGAGGTTGAGCGGGTCCGTCGGGTCGAGGGACGAGGGCTGGGTCATCGGGCGGTGGGAGGGGGCGGTCGTCATCGGCTGGTCTCCGACTGGATTAGGGTGTTTTGGGGAAAGGACATCATACGACCCCGGGGTCGGTTTGGGCCGAAAGTTTTCGGCACTACGGCGTATTGCGTTCGGCTCTGGGAATGGGCGTCGGCGCCGGGGTGAGTGTGTGCTATTCTCGCGGTCATGCGAGGCATCGAACCGGCCATGGAGGGCGGGTCGCACGCGGCGTTCTGCGTGCTGGCCAGCGGCTCGCGCGGGAACTGCACCGTGCTGCGCGCGGGGGGGCGGGTCATCCTTCTCGACGCGGGCTTGTCGCCCCGGCGTACGGCGCGCCTTCTGCACGAGGTCGGTCTCTCGCTGTCGCGCGTTACGGACATCGTGCTGACCCACCTCGACACCGACCATTGCCACGCGGGCTGGTGCGCGGGGGCGAAAGGCGGCGGCGCACCGAACGCGCTCGTGCATGTGCACCGCGGGCATCGCGGCCGCGCCGAACGGATGGGCCTCCTCCACCGTCGTTCGCGGCTATTCGATGACGCCGTGCGGCTCGACGAATCCCGCGACGGATCGCACGAACGCGTGCGTATGACGGCGGCGATCGCGTCGCACGATTCGCTCGGGGTCGCCGCGTTCCGGGTGCGCATCGATGATGACGCGGACCTGGGCTACGCGACCGACCTTGGGCATGTGCCCGGCGCGATCGTGGAGCACCTGCGCGGCGTCGATGCGCTCGCGTTCGAGTCGAACTACTGTCCAGAACTCCAACTCGCGAGCGACCGGCCCGAGTTCCTGAAACGGCGGATCATGGGCGGCGGGGGGCACCTGTCGAACCAGGAGTGCGCGGACGCCGTGCGCCGGATCGCGCCCAAGCCCGGCGCCCCGGTGGTGCTGCTCCATCTGTCCGAAGAGTGCAACACGCCCGAGCGAGCCAGGGCGGGATTCGAGCGTTCGCCGTGGAAGGTCGCGGTCAGCAACCAGCACGAACCGACGGGGTGGATAGGCGTCCAACGGCTGGAGTGCGCCCCTCTGACCGAGGCCGCGTTGGCCGCCGAGCCGGTCCAGCAGACTCTCTGGGCGTGAATCGCTGGGCCGACCGGCGTTCTCGGACCGAAGAACACCCGAACGGCCACGCTTTTTCTGCAACCGCATCCACCATCATCGAGTAGACTTATCGCATGACCCGCACCGAAGAACGGCGGTTGATCGAGCGAGCCACGGCAGGGGACAAGTCCGCCGCCGAGGCCCTCATCCGTGCGCACCAGCCCTCGCTGTACGCGTACCTCCTGCGGCTCTCGGGCCGACCCGACATCGCCGAGGACATCACGCAGGACGCGTTCGTCCGTGTGCTGATGCACCTCGACCGGTTCGAGCCGACCTACCGCTTCAGCACCTGGCTCTTCACCATCGCGAAACGGCTCTATGTCAACGCGATGCAGAAGCACAAGCCGGTGTACGACAGCGACGCCGTCGGCGGCTGGGGACCATCGCCCGGTTCGGGCCGTTCGTCCAAGTCGGGGTTCAATCCCGACGACAGTGTGTTCGGTCAGCCGTTCTCGCCGTCGCTCCGCGCCGAGGAGCGTCAGTCGCACCGCGACGCGCTCTCCGTCGCCCTCGCCGACCTGACCGACGAGCAGCGTGAGATCCTCATCCTGTTCCACCAGCACGACTGGCCCATCTCCGTCATCGCGCAGCACATGAACATGCCCGAAGGCACCATCAAGAGTCACCTGCATCGCTCGCGCAAGCGACTGCGCAGCGCGCTCGAGGAACGGAACCCGACGGTCGCGCGCACATTCTCCGAGCGAGGACTGGCATGACTGACGCTCGTGGGAATAACCCGGCCGGACAGCCCGGCAAGCGCGCCGACGACGCTCATCTCGACGCGCTGATCGATGCCTTCTTCGACAAGGACCTCGGCGCCGAGCAATCCGGCTCGCTCTTCAAGGGGCTGCGCTCGAATCCGCGCAAGGCCCGCGAGTTCGCCGAGACGCGCCGCTTCGTCGAGGAACTCCGCGTTCCCGTCGATGGCCCCGACCTCACCGCCGACATCCTCGGTTCGGTTCACGCGCAGCGTCCTTGGCTCCGCGATCGTGATGTGTGGGGCGTCCGCCTCGGCCGTCTCGGTCTGGTCGCGATGCTCCTGCTCGTCCTGGGCGGAGTGCTGCTCCAGCGCCGCGCCACCCCGGACGCGGCCGTCTGGAACGCCGGTCCTGCGCCCCTTACCGAACTCGTTCGATCCAGCGGCGAGGCAACCAGCCGCACACGCGAGAACGCGCAGGCCGCGCTCACGAACTTCCGCGTCGACTCCACCGTCTTCGGGGTCGCGCAGCAGTCTGCGGCGTCGACCGCTTCGTACAAGCCCACGATGCCCGATCTTCCTCAGGCGAGCGCCGCGTACACCGTCTCGTTCAAGCCCGTCGAGGAACGCTGCTCCGGCCGCTTCCGCGCCTCCGGCTCGCGCGGCGATCGCGATGTCGTCATCCTCCGGCTCAACGGGCTCCAGGCCGACACCGAGGTCGGCGCGACGCTGATCGCCTTCCCGCCTCGTTGAACCGATGAACTTTCGCGCCCGTGCCATCACGACGATCATCGGGGTGGCCCTGCTCGGGTTGCTCACGGCGGCTCCTGCTTTCGCTCAGCCGCGCGGCGACGCCGGGTTCCCCGCGAAAGCCCCGCGTGAACGCTCCGCGCCCGACACGCTGGCGGGATTGCCCGCCGATGTCGATGTGGTCGTCGCGTTCCGATCCCTTTCGAATCTGCGCACGACCGCCGCGGCCTCGTTTGTCACCGAGACGCTCGCCGCCGACGCGCTCGATCCCGTGCGCGAGGGCTGGAGCGAACTCGCCAAGGCCGTCGGACTCAGCCCGGTGCAGGCGTTCGACGCCATCCTTGGCGAACGCGTGGTCCTCGCGGTCCGTCGCGACGGCGACTCGCTCCCCGATTGGACGATCCAGTCGTATGTGAACGGGAAGACCGAAGCGCTGCTCCGCGACCGGTTGAAGGTCGTTCCTCGGACCATCGTCGCAGGCCAGACGCTCTACGCCGTCGAGCGCGGCGCGCTCGAACTGAGCATGGTCCGAGTCGCCGGCCGCTCGGGGAAAGCCCGTGTGGTCGTCGCGCCGTCGGGCTCTCCGCTGTTCGCCGAGATCCTTCGCGCCAAGCCGGGGATCACACCCTCCGTGCTCGACACGCCGATGGGCCAATCGCTGCACGGCGCGCCGTTCGGGGACATCCTCGTGCTCGCGCGGCTGCGCGAGCGCGCCGACGCCTGGGCGGCGCTCGTGGGCTCCATCGACGACGACTCGCTGACCGCGACTGTTCGAGGCGCGCTCTCGCACACCAAGCCCCATGTCGCAGACATCCCGGGCTGGAGCGAGAGGGAAGTCCGAGCGCTGGTCGGCGATTCCTACGCCGCTGTGTTCGAGTCGGGCGCGTCCGCGCTCGCCGAAGTCGGCGATGTCCTGGGCGGGATGCTCCCATCCAAGATCCGCTCGCTGTTCGAGTGCGGCGAATTGCTGACCGGTCGCGAGATCGTCCTCCTCGTGCCCGGTTCGGACGGCGCCCCCGCGTTGCTCGCAGGCGTCGAGATCGCGAATCTGGGCGAGGGCGCGAAGTTCGGCGACGAAGTCATGGACGCCATGCTCGAGATGGTCGGCGCTCCGCCTCATGGATTCGGTGGAGTGGCGCCCTTGGCCGTCAGGCGAGTCGATGAGGATGGGATCTCGCTCGCGTGGGCGTACGCGCCGGTCGATGCCGCCGCGCCCGAGTCACGCGCCTGGTGGGTCCACACGACCGAGCCCGATCACCTCGCCGCGAACTGCGCCGCGTTCCCCGGGCTGACACCGGAGGCGGGCGGCCTTCGCGCGTTCGTGTCGGCGCACCCCGCGAGGTTGATCCGCTCGCTCGAGGTCGGCGGCAACCCGCTCCCCGAGCCCGCCGCCGTCGCGGCGCTCGCACGCATCGACTCGCTCGAGTGGATCGAGGGCGCTTCCGCCGAGAAGGTGCTCGACGGCCGACTCACGGTGCGCTTCGTCGTCGATCGCGGCGATGTGGCCGCGAACCGTGCGCCCGCGCGCCGCTGATTCGCGCGGTCACACTCAACTATCTGCATACGGGACAAAGCGTGTGCGTTGCGCGCGAGCGAACTCATGCGCAGTGCGCACAACGCTTTGCGCGCGCCATGCATGATGAACCTGTTGTGAACGCTCTTTTAGGTCGCAATTCGGTGGTTTCTACACCATCGATCCGCGCAGCGTTGTAGGTTCGGGGTGAAGGTCGCGCCGTGCGCAACGGATGCACGGCGGCCGCTTGACGGCGGCGTTCGACCGATCATTCACGCACTCGGATCGCACAAGGAGAGAGTCACCAATGACAACCAAGGCCCTGTTTGTTTCGACCGCTTCCGCCGTCGCCCTGCTCGCCGGAGCCGCGAGCGCGAACCACATCGACTTCATGACCGACGGCGCCTTCACGCTCAACGGCGCCAGTTCGACGACCGTCGGGGGCAACCCCGACAACATCCTGGGCGGGGCGCGCTTCGTCTCCATGGACACGGTTGACGCCATCGCGCAACTCGCCCCGGGCGACAACACCATCTTCTTCGATGGGCTCGGCGTCGCGTCGCCCACGCTGACCCTGAGTTACGGCGACTTCGGCGGCGGCACGCCCCTGAACGCGGACTTCGCGTCCATGTGGGACTCGGTGGCCGTGAACTTCGCGTCCGTCGTCGGGACGGGCCTGCTCTCGGTCGAGTTCGAGAGCGGCAGCGGATCGGGAGTTTCCGCGCAGACTCTGGTCAGCGCGTCCGGGTCCTACCAGTTCAACTTTGATCAGCCCGTGTTCACGGGCGTGGACTTCACCGACATCGACACCGTCACGCTCACGCTCACGGCGAACCCGGGGGCCGAGTTCGAGATCGAGTCGTTCACGCGTGAGGTGATCCCCGCCCCGGGCGCCGCCGGGCTCGCGGTGTTGGGCGGGCTCGCGGCCTTCCGTCGCCGCCGCTGATCAGGTAGTCCGACCCTCCGGCTGACGGGCCCGGTCCGCTCCCATAGCGGGTCGGGCCCTTTCTGCGCGCCCGCTGAAACCGGGCATGTGCCGCTCCTAGACTTGGTCCGAGGCCTTCCTCAAACCACCCGCCGTCCGCATCGCCCGGACCGGCTCCCTCCCGAAGGGGGGAACCCGGGGCGAGAGCGTCTTTCCGTACGCCCTGACCGACCGACCTTCCCAGCAAGCAAGACCATGAGCCACGACTCGATCCGCAATGTCGCGATCATCGCCCACGTCGACCACGGGAAGACCACGCTGGTCGACCAACTCCTGAAGCAGTCCGGCATGTTCCGCGCGGGCGAGTTGGACAAACTCGCGGGCGGTCAGCACGGCCTCATCATGGACTCCAACCCGCTCGAGCGCGAACGAGGGATCACCATCCTCTCGAAGAACTGCGCCATCGAGTACCTCGCGACCGACGGGCGACGCCACCGCATCAACATCATCGACACCCCGGGCCACGCCGACTTCGGCGGCGAGGTCGAGCGCGTCCTCCTCATGGCCGACGGATGCCTCCTCGTCGTCGACGCGTTCGACGGCCCAATGCCCCAGACCCGGTATGTGCTGGGCAAGGCGCTGGAGCGCGGCCTGCGACCGGTCGTCGTCGTCAACAAGTGTGACCGTCCGGACGCGCGTCCCCAGTACGCCGTGGACGAGGTCTTCGGGCTGCTCATCGACCTCGGGGCCGAGCATCTGGCGGAGGACTTCCCCATCGTCTTCGCGTCGGCGCGCGAGGGCTGGGCGAGCAACGACTACAAGGAACGCGGCAGCGACATGCGTCCGATCTTCGACGCCATTGTCCGCCATGTCCCTCAGCCGGCGAACGACGAGACCGCGCCCCTCCAGATGCTCGTCACCACGCTCGATTACTCCGAGTATGTCGGCCGCATCGGCATCGGCCGCGTCTTCGCGGGCGTCATCAAGCCCAACCAGCCGGTCACGATCGTTGAGCGCGAGGGCGCCAAGCGCAACGGCAAGATCGCCAAACTCCTCCGATTCTCCGGGCTCGGCCGCGTCGAGGCCCAGGAAGTGGAGGCGGGCGACCTCTGCGCCGTCGTCGGACTTGAGAACATCGACATCGGCGACACCATCGCCGATCCCAACAACGCCGTCGCCGTCGCCAGCGTGACCATCGACGAGCCGACGCTCTCGATGCTGTTCCGCATCAACGACTCGCCCTTCTCCGGTCAGGACGGCGACTATGTCACCAGCCGCCAGATCAAGGACCGTCTCGAGCGTGAACTGCAGAGCAATGTCGCGCTGCGCGTCGAACCGGGCCGCACCGCCGACGAGTTCATGGTCTCCGGTCGAGGCATGCTCCACCTGGGCATCCTCATCGAGAACATGCGCCGTGAGGGCTTCGAACTCTCCGTGGGCAAGCCGATCGTCATCACGAAAGAGGTCGACGGGGTCGTCAACGAGCCCTTCGAGCGCGTCGTGGTCGAGGCGCCCAACAACGCCGTCGGCGCCGTCATGGAGATGCTCGGCTCCCGCCGCGCTGAACTCAAGACGATGGATCAGCGCGGCGAGATGACCCGCATGGAGTTCATCGCCCCGGCGCGCGGGCTGATCGGCCTCCGCGGCCGACTGCTCACCGCCACCCAGGGCGAGGCGATCCTCCACCACACCTTCGAGCATTACGCCCCCGCGGGCAGCGCCCCTCCGGGGCGCGCCAACGGCGTGCTGATCTCGACCGAGGGCGGGCAGGCCACCGCGTACTCGCTCGAGCAACTCTCCGACCGCGGCGTGATGTTCGTGAAGCCCGCGGCGCCCGTCTACCCGGGCATGATCATCGGCGAGCACAATCGCGAGAACGACCTGAGCGTCAACATCAGCCGCGCGAAGCAACTGAACAACATCCGCTCGGCGAACAAGGAGGCGACCGTCACGCTCAAGGCGGCGCGTTCCATGTCGCTCGAAGAGGCACTCGAGTACATCGAGGACGACGAACTCGTCGAGGTCACGCCCAAGTCGATCCGGCTTCGCAAGAAGTTGCTCAACGAGGCCGACCGTCGCCGCGAATCGCGCCGCGAGCGCGAGCCGGCCAAGGTCTGATCGAAAGCGAGGCCGCGCGGTTCCCCGCGCGACCTCGGATAGTCCTGAATCTCAGCGTGATTCGCGCTCGAGTTTGCGCTCGAGTTCGTTGATCTGGTTGCGCAGTTCGCCGACGGTCTCCTGCAGCGACTCGACATCGTCGCCGCTCATGCGTCCGGCGAGCCGGTCCGACCACGAGCCCGCGCTGTCGCGGAAGCCCGGGTGGGGGTGGTTCTTCGCGGCGCGACTGAGCAGTTCGACGCCGCGCTCGTCCTCGATGCCGATCAGCGCGTACGCCGCGGCGTTCCGCACACGCTCCGTGCCGTCGTAGATGATCGGCGCGACAGCGTCGAACGCCTTCTCTTCGTCGTAGTGCGACAGCGCGGCGATGGCCGACAGCGCCGAGGTGCGCGTGCGTGACAGGTAGCCGGGACCGATGTACATGATCGCGGCGTCGAGCCCGGGCTCGGCGTCGAGGTCGGCGAGCGCGCCGAACGCCGCCCGCCGGATCACATCGTGCTGGCTGGGTGTGTCGATGAACGACATGACGACGGGGATCTGCGCCGAAGAGCCGAGCCGGCCGAGCCCCTCGATCGCGGCGCTGCGCACGGCGTATGAACGATCGTTGGCCGCGATCCGTTCGAGCAGCGCGAGCGAGGATTTGTCGCCCGTGCCGACCAACGCGTCGACCGCGGCCCTCCGGACGCGGGGATTGTCGATGCCGCGACTCAGCGCCGTCGTGAGTTCTTCGGGCTTGTTGAGGCGGCCGAGCGTTTCGGCGGCTCGTGCGCGGACAGCGTAGAACTCGCTGGTGTCGCCCATCGAGGCGATCAGCGCCGTGACGGTGTCGCGCCCGGGGTGATCCTCAAGGAAGATGGCCGCGTCGAGGCGCGACGGGACGGTCGGGCCCTCGCGGAGTTGGGCGATGAACCGCCCGCGCGGTTGCTTCACCTCGGGCGTCATGAGGACATGCAGTTCGGGGTCGATGCAGACCATCTTCGGGTCGGCCGCGAGCGCGACGCTGGTCTCGTGTCGCTTGCCGTCGACAGGGATGATGACCTCGGACCATTCCTTGCCGTCGTGGATCATCACGGGCAGGTCGAACGCGAACGCGGGGATCTCGGGCGAGATCGGCTGGGTCTGCTCCACCACAATTTTGAGCGACTTGGTTCTCTCGTCCCAGTCCGCCTTCGCCGTCACCTGGGGCGTGCCGGGACGGACCGTCCACTGATCGAAGAAGCGCTGGAGGTCGAGCCCGCTGGCCTTCTCGAGTTCCTCCTGGAAGTGATGCGTGCGAACCGTCCCGAGTTTGTACTCGTCGACATACGAGCGGAGCCCGGCAAAGAAGGCCTCGTCGCCGAGTTTCGCGCGGAGCATCTGGAGCGTGCTGGCGCCCTTCGGATACGGGTTCGAGGGCTTGCGGAAGACATCGTCCGGGTGGGCGTACATGTTGGAGACCATGCCCGCGCGGCCGAGTGGATCCCTCGACGGCACGCGGTCGCGCCGGGCGGCGCCGCGCATGTTGATCCATGTGTCGTACAGGTATCCCCGGTCGTAGCCGTCGCGCTCTTCGAGCCACAGCGATTCGAGGTAGGTCGCGAAGCCCTCGTTGAGCCAGATGTGTTCCCACGAGTTGCAGGTCAGGTAGTCGCCGAACCACTGGTGGGCCAGTTCGTGCGCGATGAGCCCGTCGAGGTCGGCGTCCTCCATCGCGATCTCGTCGAAGACCGCCGTGTCGTACATGGTGGTCGCCGAGGTGTTCTCCATGCCGCCCGCGCCGAAGTTCCACACGACCAACTGCGCGTAACGCGGCCACGGATAGGGCTCGTCGAGCAGGCGCTCGTACACCTCGATCATCTTCGGGGTGTTCTCGTAGGTTCGGCGGACATGCGACGCCTGACCGGGCGGAACATACACGGGCATCGAAACGCGATCGTTCGGGCGCGCGACATCGACGACATCGAACTTCCCGACGATCATCGTCACGAGATACATCGCGTGGGGTTTGTCGAGCGCCCAGTGGAAGGTGCGTCGTCCGTTGCGCACGACCTCGTCGCGGAGTTCGCCGTTGCTGCTCACGGTGTAGCCGTCCGGGACCGTCACGATGAGTTCGGTCGCGAGCCGCTCGTTGGGGAAGTCGTGCCCGGGGAACCAGAATCGGTTGGTCTCGGGCTGGCCCTGCGTGTGGATCTGCGCCGGGCGGCCGTCCATCCCGTTGTCGCTGGTCAGCCAGAAGAGCCCGTCGGCGGGTGAGGTGCACGAATAGGTCGTGACGATGGTCGCGTCGCGGCCGGGGGCGAGCGGGGGATCGAAGGAGATCGAGAGCGTCTCGCCGTCGTACGAGAAGGGGACCGGGCGGCCGCCCATCTCGACCTTCTGGATATCCAGTTCCACCGCGTTGAGGGTGAGGGTCGAGAGCGGGGAGTTGATCGGCTCAAGCGTCAGGGTCTGGACGGCGTCGAAGCGGGGCGTGTCCATGTCCGGGATGTCGATCTGGAGCGCCATCCGCTTGTAGTCAGCGAGCCGGTCGGGCGGATAGACGCGGTTGTCGGCGCCGGTGGCCTCGTCGTAGCGGAGATCGACCGCCCCGAGCATCATGCCGAACGCCTCGTGCGATTCGTGGACGCAGGTGTGGCCAAGCGCGTCCTCGTGCGAGCGGACCAGTTCGCGGCTGTCCCAGACTGATCCGGCCATGGTCGTCGACCACAGCGCCGAGGCGGCGCCGGCGGCCATGAGAACGCGACGGACGGCGACCCGTCCGGAGAGAACACGGGAAGAGCAAACGCTTGGCATGACTGACGACTCCGCACTGTGACGGTCGCGCGTGGCACGCGAACACCGGGGCATGACGCCCGAAAAAAAGGCACAAGAGAGGGGGGCACGACTTCCGAAGACCGACGATCTCGCCCGGACGAGCGCCTGATCGTCAAAATGTACCACGAAGCGCACGCATCGTTGCGTCCCGGGCTTGTGCGCACGCCGCGCTTTGCCGTACAATCGGTTATGCCCGATCAGAATCCCGCCGGCTCCGAGCGTCGCCGAGGGGGTGAACTTCACCCCGGTTCCCGTACCCCCCATGACGACGGCCCCGGAACCCCCGGAGGGGGCGGCGACTCGGGCGAACTCCTTGCCGCGACCCGCGACGCGGCCGCCAGCGAGTTCTACAGCCCCGTCCCGGACGGGTACCGCAAGGGCCGCACCAAGTATGTCGTCGTGCTGGGCACCGTCATGTCGGGGCTCGGGAAGGGCATCTTTGCCAGCAGTCTGGCGCGGCTCCTCAAGGACAAGGGCCTCGTGGTCGCCCCGATCAAGGTCGAGGGCTACCTCAACATCGACTCGGGCACCCTGAATCCGTTCCGCCACGGCGAGGTCTTCGTCCTCGACGACGGCACCGAGTGCGACATGGACCTGGGCACCTACGAGCGCATGCTCGATCAGGACCTCACCCGGCGCAACTTCATCACCGCAGGCCGCGT
>CAYGLT010000041.1:0-1180 GCA_964350875.1 uncultured Phycisphaeraceae bacterium
TGAGCAGGGGCATGTTGTCGGCGAGCGCGACGGGGGTGGTGCCGCCGTAGCCGCGCGTGACGGCGAGAACATTGCCAGCGACGACGGTGACGAGCATGACCTCGGTGGAGTTGGCGGGCTTGACGAGGTCGCCGGCGCGGAAGCGGTCGCCGTTGTCGACGGTGATGTTGCCGGCGGTGGTGGGCGAGGGCGTGAACGAGGACTGGTTGATGGCGTCGGTGTTGGGGAGGAGGGAGTCCTCGATCCACTCGTGGACGGTGGAGCGCGCGGCGCGGGCGGGGTCGCCCAGGTGATCGAGGAGGGGCGTCTCGAAGGGCGAGACGATGCCGATGATGTCGGAGACATCCTCGGCGATTTCGGGGAGTGAAGGTCCAGCGGTGTAGGTGGCTTTGCCGGTGAAGGCCATGTGGTGGAGTCCTGAAGAAGAGGTGGAGAAGAAGGCGGCAGGGAGCAGGCAGCGGGAGAAGAGATGAAGAGACGGAGAGAAGTGATGCCCCCTCCCCGGCCCTCCCCCATCTCGCGATGCTCGATAGGGGAGGGAGATGTGCGCTCACACCGCGCGGCGGAGGCGGAGGTAGCGGAGGAGGGCGGCGCGGTCGCCGCTGGTGGCGGCGAGTTCGAGCGCGCTGTCGAGGTCGTCGAACGAGGGTGTGGTGTTCATGGGGGCGGGGGACATCGCGGAGCGTGCGGAGGAAGTGCGCGGCGGCGCGTCGTGCGCGAAGAGGAAGGGTTTGGCGCGCTTGAGGTCGGCGATAAGCACTCCGAGATCGGTGTCGCCGCCGTTGGTTGCGCGGGTGTTGACGAGCGCGCGGACGGTCTCGGCGTCGACGGCGCCGGATTCGGCGAGGAGCGCGTCGAGCGCGTGGGTTCGTGTGAGCGTGTCGAGTTGAGCGCGGGTCTCGGCGAGTTCGGCGGCGAGTTGCTCGTTGAGCGCTTCTGCTTCGAGCGCTCTGCGCCGCCATTCGGCGAGTTCGGTGGTGGGCGCGTCGTCGTTGGTGGTGAGGTCGGGCGTTTCGCCGCCGACGATCGGGTCGTCGATGGGGTCGGGATTGGTGGGGTCGTCGAGTTTGGACATGGGGAAGGGCAATCGGCAAGAGGGAACGGGCAATGAGGAGCAGGAAGAAGGTGAGAGAAGACCCCCACCCTGGCCCTCCCCCGTGCTGCGCATAGGGGAGGGAGG
>CAYGLT010000041.1:1280-6267 GCA_964350875.1 uncultured Phycisphaeraceae bacterium
AGGCCGGGGTCGGTGGGGGCGTAGCCCAGTTCGGCGAGGACGCGCGGGGTTGGGACGCCGAGTTGTGACTTGAGCAGCGCGGTGTTGAGTCGGTCGGTTTCGGACTGGGGGAGCGGGTCGGGCCAGACGATGCGCACGCCGCGGTCGCGCGGGTCGGTGCGCAGGAGTCCGGACTCGTTGAACGCGTGGAGGATGAGGTTGCAGAGTTGCGCGAGCCCTCGGCCGTAGGCGATGTGCTTGCGCTGGGTCTTCGCGAGCAGGCCGAGGAGGGTGACACGCAGGGCGGACTCTGACGAGAGGTTGCCGAGTTTGCTGCGCAGCACTCCGGCGGCGACGGGCGTGACGGAGGAGATCTTGTCGAGCGCTTCGCGGATCTCCTCGATGTGCGAGTCTTCGGACGGGGAGTGCGCGTCGCCTCCCACGGGCGTGATGGAGGCGTCGGGGTTGTCGGTCGAATACACCTGTCCGGGCGCGACGGGCGTCTGCCCGAAGGAGTCGATGCCCTTGGCGAGGTACATGCGGAAGGACTGCATGGTGACTCGCGCGGCGCGGTCGGAGAGGCGCGTGTTGAGTTCGTCCTGGAGGGGGATGAGGGGTTCGACCTCGGAGACGCCGTGGTAGTGGAAGGGCTGGGAGATGTTCTGGATGTGCACGATGGGAACGACGCCCAGCGGGTTGGGCGCTTCGTCGATGAGTCGCGCGTCCTCGTAGGTCTGTCGGTGCGTCGCGGAATGGACCTCGACGACCTTGATGTCGGCGCGTGCTGTGATGCGCGGCGTGTGCCCGAGGCGCTGCGCGAGTGCGGCGAACGCGGCGGAGGGGCGCGAGCGCTCGACATCGTTCGAGAGGCGTGTGTAGCGGAGGATGAGGGCGTCGAGTCTGCGGTAGTCGGCGCCGGCGACGAGGGGGATAGCGCGGGTGGGGTCGAGGAGTTCGATGCGCGCGAGGTGGGCGTGGTCGATGGCGCGGGTGAGCGCGGCCTCTGGCGATGCGTCGTTCCGTGTGGCGGTTGCGGCGAAGAGGTCGTCGGCGCGGAGGAGGAGGTCGACGCTGCCGTAGACGCAGCCGAGCAGGGCCATGTCCTGCAGGAGTGCGCCGCCGCCTGAGGACTCGAAGACGGCGTCGAGGAGTTGTTCGACGGCGCGGCGTGTGGCGTTGTCGCGCGCTGTGGAGACGATGGAGATGGGTCGCCCGAACATGACATCGACCATGGCGTGGATGCGCCACGCGATGTCGTTCTCGATGACGACCTCTTTGCCGAGCGCGTCGGGGGCGCGGTCGTCGGCGAGGCGCGGGCCGGTTGCGCCGGAGAAGCGAGAGGGCAGGCCCGCGGCCTGCGCGAGGCGGGGTCTGCGGCGAGAGTGCGAGGAGCCGGACGACGCCGATGCGAGTGGGTTGGAGGGTTTGTTGAGTGTCGGGTTGCGGTAGTACGCCCAGAGCCGCTGGAGGCCCGGGAGCGTGTCGGACTCGTGCTCCGCGAGGAGATGGGAGAGGAGTGCGTCGTCGAGGTTGATGTCGCGGAAGGGTCCGAGGGAGTAGGGCATGGCGTCGTCCGGTTCGCTCGTGTGAGTGTCTGCCGCCGGCGGATGCGGGCGGCTACCCATGGCGGCGCGGTCCGGCCTGTGCGCACGGGGACGGTCAGAGCGTGCCGCGTGTCGTGAAGCATGTCTTTGTGGGCATTGAAGTAAGGAAAATGTCAGGGTTTTCCCGGAAAGGGCGACCTCCTGAGCCGTCGCGTGCGCACGGAAGTGGTTGATGCGGCGACTTTCGGTGGTTGGCGGGGAATACTGGGCGAGTGACCGCCGTTGTGCAGTCGGCCTCGTGGGGAGCGCCCTTCTTTTGACACGACCCGAGTTCGAACAGCTCGCGCTCTCGCACCTCGAAGCGATGCACCGCATGGCGTACACGCTCACGCGCAATTCTGATGCTGCCGGCGACCTCGTTCAGGAGGCGTATCTGCTCGCGTTCCGCGCGTGGGAGTCGTTCAGCCAGCGCGACGAGATCGCGACGAAGGACGGGGAGTCGGCCGCGTCGGCGTCGATGCGCGCGTGGCTGTTCCGGATTCTGCACAACGCGCACTACACGGCCGGGCGGAAGGCCAAGCGCGCGCCGGCGCTGTCGGAGGCGGTGGAGTCCGCGCCCGATCAGCACGACCTTCCGAACGACGCTCCCCCGGCGTGGAACCTGCGCGATCTGGATTGGGAGCATGTGGACGATCGGATGAAGATCGCGATCGACGCGCTCTCGGGCGAGCACCGCGAGGTGCTGCTGCTCTGGGGTGTGGAGGGGATGAAGTACCGGGAGATTGCCGAGGTTCTGGGCGTGCCGCTGGGCACGATCATGAGCCGGCTTCACCGGGCGAGAAAGGCGGTCGCGGACGCGTTGTCGTCTTCGACCGCGGACGCCGACGACGACCTTGCGGTGCGCATCCGCCACGCCGCCGCTTTGACGACGAACCACGACTGACCGACCGAGAGAGACCGCCGCCGTGACGACCAACGACAACCACAACCCGAACCGCACGCACCGTTCGCCCTTGGGCGAACTGGGCGAGGTCGTTCGTCTGGTCGCGGACGGCGAGGCGACGCCCGAGCAGCGCGCCGCTCTCGAGCGTGCATCGGCGCGGCTCTCCCCTGCGGATCGCGAGGCGCTGGAGGCGACGATCGAGGCCGAGCGTTCGCTCCGCCGCGCCACCGACGAGTGCATGCGCGCCGATTGCCCTCCGTGCCCCGATGATCTCCGTGACCGTGTGCTCCGCGCGGTGCGCGCCGACGAGGCGGGCGCTGCGCCGGCGCCGGGCGCTCGTGAGGACGATGGTGGGCCGTTCGTGTTCACGATGTTCCGGCGCAACTGGCCGCTGGCCGCGGCCGCGGCGGTGCTGTTCGCGGCGCTGGTGGGCCTGTTCGTGTTGCCGATCGTCGCGCCGAACTCGCATGTCTGGCCGCCCGATCAGTCCTCGCGCGTGCAACTGGTCTCGTTCCTCGGGGGCGAGCACAACAACTGCGCGCCGATGACGCGGTACTCGCAGTTGAAACTCCCGATCCGTGAGCGGCCGGACGCCGAGCGGTACATCGCGCAGTGGACGCCCGACGCGCCGAAGGTCATCACGATGGCCGGGCCGGGCTTCCGCTTCCTTGGTGTCGGTCCGTGCGGCGTGCCGGGCGGGGGGGACTCCCTGCAGATGGTCTTTGCTCCTACCGACGCCGAGCACACGCCCATCAGCGTGTTCATTCAGGATGCCTCGGCGCGCGATCCTCAGGAGTTGCCGCGCACGATGGCCCAGTTGGGCGAGACGGCCGAGGGCCAGTCGGTGCAGGCGTTCCGCCACGGCGAGTGTCTGGTGTATGTCGTTTCCTCGTCGGAGGATGACGCCAAGCGGATCGCGAAAAATCTGGGGGAGTGATCGGAGGGCTCAGTCGTCCTTCGGCGTCTCGCCTTCCCAGCGCTGGCCCAGTTCGTGCTCCACGCCGAGCAGGTCGAGCACGCGCGCGACCATGAAGTCCACCATCTCGTCGATCGTCTTGGGCAGGAGGTAGAACCCCGGGCTCGCGGGAGCGACGATCCCGCCCGCCAGGGTGATGGTCTCCATCGCGCGGATGTCCATCAGCGTGAGGGGCGATTCCCGGTGGAGCAGAACCAAGCGGCGCCGCTCTTTCAGCGTCACGGCCGCGGCCCGGACGAGCAGGTTGTCCCCCAGCCCGGCGCCGACGGCGTTCAGGGTGTGGCTCGAGCACGGGACGATCGCCATCCCGTCGTGGCGGAAACTCCCCGAGGCGATGACCGCGCCGACATCGCGGATGTTGTGCTTGATGAGGCCGCGCTCGGCCGGGTCGACGCCCTCGGGCAGGCCGCCGAGGAGGCGCAAATCAAATCCGTCGGCCCCGAGTTCATCAACGAGGAGGCGCGCCCCGCTGGCGGTGGCGACCACATGGACCTCGTGCCCGAGTTCGAGGAGGTGGCTCACGGCGCGCTGGGCGTAGGCCGCCCCCGAGGCGCCGCTGATCCCGATGACGATCCGCTTCTTCATCCACGCTCCTTCGCTGGGATCATCATTGGCGATTCGCCGGGCCGACGCTTCCCCTACACTCCGGGCCTATGGCACGCCCCCTCCAGCCCCACGAGTACCGCATCGGCCAGCGGGTCCGCATCACCCAGCAGATCCCGCGCGCCCAGGACACCTTCACGATCACGATCGAGGGCGTCATCCGCCGCTTCGGCCAGCAGAAGACCGGCTCGTGGTTCGCCCACTCCAAGGACAACAAGGTGTGGCTCGACCGGCTGGAGATCGTCCGCGACGACGGCGAGATCGTGTTCTGCAACCTCGACCAGTACTCGGTCGTGGAGTTGCTGACGGATGCGCCGGCTGAAGTCTGAGGCGGAAGGCGGCACTGTGCTCCCTCCCCTGTCGAAGACGGGGGAGGGCCGGGGAGGGGGTTCAAACAACCCCTTCTTGCGCGAAGAACTGACCCCCTCCTGACTTCCCCCATCTCACGATGGGGGAGGAAGCGGATCACGCTCCATCCTCCGATATTCCCTTGCCTCACGCGGGAGTCGTGGTACTTTGAGCGTTGAGGAGCGCGGCACGCCGCCGCGCGAGGAACAAGGGGGTTCCCATGCAGACCGTGTCATCGTTCGTTCTCGCCGCCGGTCTTGCGGTCGCCGCGCCCGCGTTCGCGCAGGCCGTCGATTCATCCCGGCTCGAGCGTCTGTCGCGCACCGATGTGGGCGTCGCGCGCGACGCGTCGCAGACGGGACAGGCCGCCTCGCCGCGCGGCACGATGTTCCCGCCCGGGTCGATCGTGACCATGCGCGACGAACTCGAGAACTTCCCGGTCGACACCTCGCTGGGCGGCACGGGCGTGACGGCGGCCGCGACCTCGTTCACCGGGCCTCCGGGATTCCTCTGGCCGCTGAATAACCTGCGCGGGCAGACCAGCGTGAACTTCGTGCGCCTCGTGGATCTCTCGGGCGCGCCGGTGTCGGGCCC
>CAYGLT010000041.1:6367-13938 GCA_964350875.1 uncultured Phycisphaeraceae bacterium
CTCCCCGCTGATCCGTGGACGCTGTGCCTCGACGCCGCCACCACGCTCGGCAGCGGCGGGAGCCCGACCGCCCGTGCGTTCGCGATCGACTCCGAAGCGACGAACTTCGTCGCGGGCGGCGTGACGGCGCGCGTGTACCTCGGACTCACCGATCCCGTCACGGGCATCGCCGACTCGATCATTTATGTGCAGACGAATGTCGAGTACGACCCTGTCGACGATCCGTTCACGAAGAACCCGCTTGAGTTCCCGCCCGTCGTCGGTGTTGACATCGTTTCGACGGGCGTCGAGTGGCCTGCAGACGGCCAGTTCCGCACGCTGTGCGTCACCGTCGCCAACGACAACGCGATGACCGTCTCGCTCGAGGGCGTCGAGATCTTCTCGGGCGCGGCGTTCAGCAACGGCGCGAATCTCCTGCGCGTCGAATCCGAGAACAACGCGTTCGGTCAGGGCGCGCGGCTCGACCTCGACAACATCGACTTCGATTGCGATGGGTTGCCGATCGTCACGCTGCCCGATCTCCTTGTCAACAACTATCTCGACACCTTCGGCTGGGGCGTGGACAACATCCCGCCGAACCGTCATATCGACGACCCCACGATCTCGCCGATCTCCAGCACGCGCTACACCAACGCCAACGGCGTGGTCATGCTGAACGAGGCCGTCGTGATGCGCAACATCTTCCGGGACACGACGCACTCGGCGCCGCCGAATCCCAACGGACAGGAAGCGTTCATTTTCACCCAATTCAGCACCGACACGCGTTCGGCGGTTGTCAGTCCCGAGATCACCTGGCGCATCGAACTGACGATGACGCTCTCGGACTTCCTCACCTCGCGCGGGTTCTCGCCCGCGCAACTCGCGGATGTCGGCGCCGCCCGCGAAATCAATGGGTATCTCTGGATCTCCGCGATCGACCAGAAGGTCTACCTCTTCGGCGCACCCGAGAACGCGCAGCCCGACCACGACCTTGTCGTTATCGACACGGGATTCACGCTCAACACGCTGGGCGTGACGCCCGGCGCGCCGTTCGCCGCGAGCGCCGAGTACAACCGCGACACCGGGCTGATCGACTGGTCAATGAACGGCGCCGCGCTCGGCTCGACGCGGCCGATCGTGGGCACGAACGACATCGGTCAGCCGCGTCTGCATCGCAACCTCGACACCGTGTTCGTCTGGGGCGGCGACGACGACACGGCGCCCGCCTCGCCGCCGTCGACGCTCACGCTCCACGACCTGCGCGTGACGATCATCAAGCCCTGCCCGTTCGACGCCAACGGCGACAACATCGTGAACTTCACGGACCTCAACGCCGTGCTCTCGTCGTTCGGTCAGATGGGCGCCGATCTGCCGGCCGACTTCAACAACGATGGATCGGTCAACTTCATCGACCTCAACGGCGTGCTCTCGGCGTTCGGTTCGAGTTGCGAGTGAGCGCCTCTCTACTCCCTCCCCTGTCGAAGATGGGGGAGGGCTGGGGAGGGGGTCATTCGCCCTCGTTCGCGCCGTCCATGCGTTCGCGTGCGCGTTTCTTCGCGGCGAGCAACCCGGACGCCGATCCTTCGTCGCTCTCGCGCCGGGGCTGGGGCGCGGGTTGAGCCGGCGCGTCGGGCCGCGCGGCGGATCGCTGCTGCGCCTGGATCGCGCGGCGGATCGAGCGTCGGCGCTCCGCTTCCTGCTCGGGATCGAGCGCCTGACGGCCGAGTTTGACGGTTGACGCTTCGCTCTCTTCGACGCGTTCCTTCGCGCGTCTGAGCGAGCCGGTGACGGTCGCTGCGCGTGAGGCCTTTGCGGTGGCCGCGGCTTCGCGGAGTTCGGCGAGCGACTCGCGGGTGATCCAGCGGTCCCACGCGACGCGCCGGGTCGCGACATCGAGCAGGAACACGAGCACGGCGAGCATGAGCAGCGGGCGCCAGATCGGGAGCGATGCGCGGCTCGTGGGAAGCCCTTCGCGTGAGAAGAGCGGCGAGGCGGAGGGATCCTCGATGTCGAGGACGCGGCCGCCCGTGAGGTCCGCGATCTCTTTGAGCAGCCCGACATTCGAGCGCAGGGTGCGGAGTTCGGGTCCGACGGCGCGCGTCGCGCCGCCCAGCACGGGAGACAGTGCGCGTTCGCCCGAGCGGGGCGTGAGCGCGACGATGTACGCGCCGCTCTCGGGCGCCGGCGCGCTGGCCTCGTACATGCCCGGTCCGGTCTGGTTCAGCGTGATGTCGGTGCGCGTGCCGTCGGGGTTGTAGACGACGCCCGGAACGGTGAGCAGGTCGATGGGGATGTTGTCGTCGCCGCGCGCGTCGAGGCGGAGTGTCAGCGTGTCGCCCACGATGTCGGAGGCGAGGTCGAACCCGCGCGAGGCGGGCGGCCGCGCGATCGTGCGCACCATCTGCGTCCACATCTGCGCGAAGCCGGGCCAGGGGATCCAGTCGCGCGCCCACTCGTTGTGCGCGTCGGAGGTGAACGCGGCGACGCGGCCGAGCCCGGCGTTCCAGTGCGCGAGGATCGGCTCGCCCGTCGGTGAGTCGATCGCGTACACCGCGCTGGAGTCTTCGCGTTTCTGGGTGAGCACATACCCGAAGAGCGGCGGGGTTGTTGAGGGCATTCCGGCGGTGATGGGCGAGCCGACGGCGCGCATGACGGGTTCGAAGCGGCCCTCGCGGATGAGCGGCTTGCGCACGACGCGCGTCTCGCGGAGGAAGATGCGCGGGAGGGTGTTCGGGTCGATGACGCGGTAGAAGGTCCCGCCGCCGCGTTTCGCGATCTCGCGCAGGGTGTCGGTGTCCGCGCCGTCACCGACGGCGATCGTGGAGACGGTGATCCCCTGCGCGCGGAGGTTCTCGGCGATGTCGAACCCCTGCGCGGGCGATCCTTGCGCCATGCCGTCGGACAGAAGGATGACATGCTTAACCTGCGCTTCGACGCCCGCGAGGTTTGCGCCGGCTTCCGCGAGCGCCGGGTACATGTTTGTGCCGCCGCCGGGGACGATGCGCCGTACGCGTTCCGCGGATTCGTCGGCGTCGCGGTTCGGTCCGAGCGGGACGACGGTGTTGGTGAAGTTGTTGAACTCGAGCACGCCGACAAGGTCCTGCTCGTCGAGCGAGAGGATGGCGCGTGCGGCGCCCTCGTTTGCGATCGACTGCTGAGAGCGCATCCCGCCGAGCAGGCCGCTGGCCATCGAACCCGACGAATCGAGGACGATCATCATCGCGGCGGGGGGGACGATGAGTTGTTCGGGGAGGTCGAGCGTGACGGGCAGGAGCGGATCGACGGGCGAGCCCTTCCAGCCGCCCGCGCCGAACGAGTCCGGTCCGCCGATCATCACAAGCCCGCCGCCCGAGCGCGCGACATAGTCGGCGAGCAGGCGCTGCGCGCTGGGCGTGATTTCGTCGGCGGCGACATTCTCAAGGATGATGAGGTCGTAGTTCTGAAGCGAGAGCAGGTCGGCGGGCGTTTCGAGCGGCGGGACGACGCGCACCTCGAGGCCGCTCTCGCTCAGCGCGCGCACGAGCGTGCGTCCGGCGCCCTGCGTATCGCCGTCGGACACGCCATCGACGAGGAGGATCGAGCCTCGGCCGGGAGAGATCGTGAACGCGCTGGCGCGGTTGTTCGCGAGCACGCGGTCGGCGATCGGCGCACCGTCGTCGCCCGTCTCGGGTTCGAACACGGCTTCGAAGCGGTTCACGCGTTTGTCTTCGAGGCGCACCTGGAAGAGTTCGACCACGCGACCGGGGCCGAACGAGACCTCGCGCGACGACGGGCCGCGTTCGGTTTGCACGGGGAGCCCGTCGGCGAGGAGCCGGAGCGTGCCGCGCGTCGGGCCCGTCGCGCGGAGCACGACGCGCACGGTGACGAGTGATTCGGATGTCGCGGAGGGCGGCGCGTCGACGGCTTCGATGAAGGCTTCGCCCGTCGCGGCGTACGCGATGGGGAGCACATCGACGGGGGTGCGCGGCGCTCCGGCGCCTGAGGCGAGGTCGCGCGCGGCGGAGAGCGCGTCGCCCGAGGTCTCGACGCCGTCGGAGACAAGCAGGAAACGCCGCGCAGCGCCGGGCGGGAAGAGGGCGCTCGCGAAGCGGAGGGCGCCCTCGATGTCCGTGCCCTCGCGGAACGAGAGGGAGAGGTCGATGTCGCCTGTATCTCGCGCGGCGGGAGCGAGGAGCGCAGCGCGTCGGCCGTCGAACACGACGACGCCGAAGAGGTCGTCGGCTTCACGGTCGTTCTTGGCCTGTTCGAGCCATTCACGCACGGACTGTGCGTAGTTGGTCGTTGAGTCCGTGAACGAGAGTGCGCGCGCCGATTCGGAGACATCGACGACCGCGATAACGGCGAGCCGGTCGGTCGTGCGCAGGGCCGCGGCGCCGGCGAGCGCACCCGCGAGGATCATGAGCAGCGCGGTGCGCAGGGCGATCGCGGACCAGCGTCGCACGCGCGCCATGGCGACCATCCAGCGCAGGGCGATGAAGGCCAACGGGATCGCGAGCAGCGCGAGGAGCAGCCACAGCGGTTGATTGAGCCCGATGCTCACCCGCCGCCCCCGCCGCCCCCGCTGCCCCGCGATCCGGAGGACGGCTTCACATCGGCCGCGTCGGGCGCGGGCGCCGCGCGTTCGACTGCGTTGGGCAGTCGCTGGAAGTAGCGACGGATGATGTCCGAATAGCGCGAGGGCGCGCGTTGTTCTTCGATGGCGCGTTGCGCGCCCTGCGCGGCCTCGGCGAGTCGGCGCTGTGCGTCGACCGTGCCGCGCGACGCGTCGCCCTCGGGCTTGCCCTCGGTGAGCCACTCGGCGATGACGCGGCCCGCGTCGTCTTCGGTTCCGCCCGGCCTGCGGGCGTCCATGTCAGCGGTGCGCGCGTCGGTGAAATCGTCGGGGGTCGGGCCCCGCTCGCGCGCGATCTGTTCGGCGAGGCGGCGGAGTTCTTCGCGTTCCTGCGGCGAGAGGTCCTGCATGACGCGTTCGGCCTGCTCGCGTAGGCGCGCGGCCTCTTCGCGGCTCTGCTGCGCCGTGCGTTGGCGTTCGGCGAACTGGCGGACTTTGTCTATTGCGCGGCCGACGCCGTCGTTGGTTTGGCCCTGGCCCGACTGCTCGCCGCTGCTTTCCGCTTCGTTGGTGGAGGATCCGGGCGCGTCGTTGTCGCTCGGGCGGTCCGCGGCGCCTCCGGGCCTGCGCTCGACACTTTCCTGCTCTGCGCCCTGTCCCTGCGCGTTGCGCGGCGAGGGCTGCGCGTCGTCGGGCGTCGGTTGGTTGCTGGGCGAAGCGGCGTCGTCGCCGCTGGAACCGGGCGCGTCGTCCGTGCCTTGTTGAGGGTTGCCGTCGGGTCGCTTGGCGTCGTCAACCTGACGGCCGGCGCCCTTCTCGGCGGTGTTGTCGTCGCCCTGGTCCGAGCCGACATCCTGCGCGGGGCCTTGCTGAGGCGTGCGCTGGGGTGCGCCGGGGTCCTTCTCGGATTCGCGCTGTGATGGATCGCTCTGGTTCTGCGGGCGATCTTCGCCTGCTGAGGCGCGGCGCTGATCGTCCGGCGGTGTGCCCGGCTCGTTGCGCTGCGCGTTGTCCGACTCGGGCGCGGACGGTTCTGTCGGCGGCTGTTGCGTGGGTGATTGAGGCGGCGGGGGCGTGGGCGGGATGCTCTCGGGATCGCGCGCGTTCTCGGCGGCCTTGTCGAGCGCGTCGGCGAGTTCGCGAAGGTCTCGGCGCGCCTGCTCGTCGGCGGCCGCGTTCTTGTTCTGTTCCGCGATTCGCTCGGCGAGCCGGTCGGCCTGCTCGGGCGCGAGTTGGCGGTCTTCGAGCGCGCGGCGGATCTCGTCGGCGTCGAGCGAGTCGGCGAGTTCGTTGGCGGTGTTGTCCGGCACGCCGTGCTCGCGGAGTGATTCGGCAGCGTCCTGATTCTTCGGGGTCGTCGCGTCGTCGGCGCCGGGCGTGGCCTCGGCGGGCTCGTTCGACCCTTCGCGCGGCGCGGACGCTTCGTCGAGCGCGCGGGCGAGCGAGTCAAGGTCTCGCGCGAGTTGTTCGCGCTGGGCGGGCGTGGCTGCGGAGTCCTTCGCGATCTCCCGGCGGAGGTCTTCGAGGGCCTGGGCGGCGGATTCGAAGTCGTTGCGGCGCAGGGCGTCTTCGAGTTCGGAGGTCGAGGATTGCGCGGATTCGTCGTTGCGCGCGCCGAGTCGCTCGTTCAGCGCGTCGAGGGAGCGGTCTTCGCGCTCGGCGCGGTCTTCGAAGGACTGCGCAAGGTCTCCCAAGCGCGACGCGGCCTCGGTGCGCGCGTCGTCGGCGTCGATGGCGCCCTCGGCGAGTTCGCGCTCGAGTTCTTCGAGGGCGCGGAGTTGCTCGGGGGTTGCGGCGTCGCCCGACTCGGTCGTCGCGGCGTTGCGCAGTTCTTCCTTGAGTTGTTCGATCGTGTTCGCGGCCTGATCGCGATCTTCCTGCATGGCGACTTCGACGACGCGACGGTCGTTGCGCTCGAGCACATCGAAGACGGGCGTGAAGAGGGCGGCGGCGATGAGGCCCGCGGCCGCGAACGGCGCGGCGAACCACCAGTTGTCGAAGCGCAGTGGGATGGCGCGGCGGATCTTCGCGTCGCCGGCGACGCGGTCGGCGTCGCGCTGTGCGAGGGTGAAGAAGGGGTCGCTCGCCTCTCCGTTGTGCGCGGCGTGTTCGAGGGCGAGCGCCGAAGACACGCGGTCGCGGAAGCCCAGCGCGTGGTCGAGCACGATGGAGGCGTCGCCTGCGCGGCGTCGCGCGCGGGAGGCGAGAACGATTGCGGCTGCGGCGCCGAGCGTGAGGGGCGTTGCGATCAGCGCCCACACCGGGAGATCGAACGCGAAGATTCTGTCGGCGGCGACGAGCGCCAGCCCGCCCAGGGCGGAGACGGTGGCGCAGCGTCCGGCGGCGCGGACGAGCGACGCCAGCCAGAGGCGGCGGTCCGCGGCGTTCGCGATGGCCCGGGCGCGGCTCATACCCAATATGGTACGGCCGAGAGGCCGGTTTGATCGCGCGGCTGCGGTGGCTGTTCGGGTTCTAGGATTCCGCGAGATACAACCATCACTCCGATCGAAAGGTCAGCCATGCCGAGCCACTTCGCGACATTCGTTCTTCCGGGCGCGGTTCTTTCGCGCGGCTACGCGGGTCTTGTCGCCGCCGGGATCGAGGACGCGCAGGGGGCGTGCATGCCCGACGGCGTGAACACGAACCACCCGACCTTCGTGTACGGCCACCTGGCGATCTATCCGGATCGGATCTTCAAGATGCTGGGGCGCGAGGACCTCGCGAAGACCGACGCGCGGTACGAGGAACTCTTCTCTCCGATGGTGAGTTGCGAGCACGACGGCGATGGCAGGAAGTATCCGCCGCTCAGCGAGGTGTTCGCGCGGTACACCGAGCGGACCGACGCGCTGATCGAATTCCTGAAGACGGTCGATGACGGCGCGCTGTCGAAGCAGAACCCGAACGAAGCGATGCGCGAGCGTTTCCCGACGATCGGCGCGATGGCGGCGTTCATGCTCCAGTCGCACACGATGATGCATCTCGGTCAGATCAGCGCGTGGCGCCGCGTGATGGGCATGGGCGAGGCGATGCCGCGTCCCCA
>CAYGLT010000041.1:14038-21844 GCA_964350875.1 uncultured Phycisphaeraceae bacterium
AGATCAGCGCGTGGCGCCGCGTGATGGGCATGGGCGAGGCGATGCCGCGTCCCCAAGCCCCGGCGACCGCGAAGGCCTGAGCGTTTACTCGGGATCGGGTTCGGGGAGGTTGCGCAGGAACGCTGTAAGTTCGTCGATCGAAGGCGGCTTGCGGTTGCGCACATAGAACCCGCTGTTGGCGACGCCCAGCGCAAGGCGCTGCGCGATGGGCAGGTTGAGCGCGAGGCCCAGCGCGTAACCGGCGTTGAAGGTGTCGCCCGCGCCGGTGCTGATGGCGGGCTCGCTGGTGAAGGCGGCGTCGAAGGCGAACGAGTCGCCGCTCATCGCGGCGGCGGCGCAGCGGCGGGTGTGCAGGCAGATCCCGGTCAGGCCGGCGGCGTCGCGCAGCGCTGCGGCGCGGCGGGCCAGATCGTGCTCGTCGTCGGGGAGTTTGGTGTTCAGGGCGGCGGCGATGCGTGAAGATTCGCTGAAATTGCAGCCCAGCGTGACCGGGCAGAGCGCGTTCAGTTCGCGGAGCGCGTCGATGGCGTGGCGGAGATCTGATTCGCCGCGCTTCGCGGGGTCGGCGAGGTCGACGAACATCGCGGGGCGGTCGGCTTTGTCGATGCTCGGGAGGACATCGCGGGCGACGGCGCGCCAGATGTCGGTCATGGAGGAGAGCATCGTCCAGTTCATGGGCGCGAAGACGCTCGCGCCGGTGAAGAGACGCTTTGCGCCCTCGGGGCCTCCGACTGCGCCGAGCACGCGTTCCCAGGTGACAGCGTCCTGCGCGGCGGTCTTCCCGATGATGACCTTCCCGTCGGCGAACTCGCAGGCGTCGGAGAGGGCGGGCCCGGCGACGGGGTAGACCCTGGCGCAGCGCGCGACGAACTCGTCGAAGACGGGGTGGGTGAGCAGGGTGGCGTCGGCGCCGCGTGAGACGGGCGCGTCGGGGTCGGCGAGGAGCGCGCCGATGTAGACGACCTGCGCGCCCCAGAGGGTGAAGGGGTTGGCGAAGAGCGGGCCGTTGCCGCCGATCTTCACCTGCTCGACGACGAACTCGATGTTGATGCTTCGTCCGACCTGCGCGTCGATGCGCTGGGAGAACTGGCGCATGGAGGTCATGGGCGCGAACGACTCGCGCGAATCGCGGCGTTCAACCACGCGGATGATGGAGTCGACCGCGCCGTCGAAGCCGGCGACGACGCGCAGGGACGGGATGGCGCTCGCGTGTTTGACGAGCGAATCCGCGGCCTGGTGCGCGACGGCGCTGCGATCGGTTGCGCCCTTGGGGGGGCTCACACCGCGCCGACGCCGAGCAGTTCGAGCACGCCGTTGACGATGTGCTTGTGGGAGAGGCCGCACATGTCGAGTTCTTCCTCGGGGGTGCGTGCGCTCTTGGGGATGCGCTGGACGAACATCTGCTTGAGGGTGAAGGCGTCGCCCGACTCGGTCATGGCGTCGGCGACGGCGGAGCCGATGGCGCCGCCGTAGTTGTCCTCGAGGGTGACGACATAGCCGCCGTTCTCGTTGGCGAGGTCGAGGAGTGCGTCGGTGTCGAAGGGGAGGGAGTAGAGGTCGACGAGGGTGGCGGAGACGCCGGCGCGGTCGAGGCCGTCGAGGGCCTTGTTGGCCTCGTGGACCATGTAGCCCGAGGCGACGAGGAGGACATCGCGGCCTTCGTTGAGGACCTCGAAGCCGCCGAGGTTGAACACGGTGTCCTCGTTGTAGAGGAACTCGGTGTCGGGACGGAGGGTGCGCATGTAGCACAGCCCGTCGTGGTCGGTCATGGCTTCGGTGAGGGCGTAGGCGGCGTAGGCGTCGGCGGGCTGGAGGATGTAGCAGCCGGGGTTGCCGCGGTGATCGCGGGTGGTGGAGAGCGAGCGGAACCAGGCGATGTCGGGGAGGGACATCTGGCTCGGGCCGTCAGAGGCGAGGGAGATGCCGGCGTGGCTGCCGACGACCTTGAGGTTGGCGCCGGAGTTCATAGCCATCTCGATCTGGTCGTAGGCGCGGGTGACGAACTTGGCGAAGGTCGAGACGAGGGGGATGTAGCCGCCCGCGGAGAGGCCTGCGCCGACGGAGACCATGTTCTGCTCGGCGATCTTGCACTCGATGAAGCGATCGCGGAGTGCGGCGTCCTTCTTGAAGTACTCGGCGAAGGTGGAGTTGGAGACATCGGCGTCGAGGACGACGACGCGGTTGTTGGCGTGTCCGAGGGCGCGGAGCGCGATGCCGTAGGCCTTGCGGGTGGCGAGTTTGCCGGTGTGGAGGACGGACTCCATGTCGTACTTCTTCATCACCGCCGGGAGGGGGTCGAGGTCGTCGGCGCGGATCTCGCGAGCCGGGGCCTGGGGGGGCGGCTGGATGGTGAAGCGGTCGGAGTCGGCGAGGGCGGTGGTGAGTTCGCCGCGGCGCTCGTCGAGTTCGGCCTTGGCGCGCTCGAGTTGGTTGCCCTCGGCGGGCTTGCCGTGCCAGCCGCCGCCCTGCATGGTGGGTGCGCCCCAACCCTTGACGGTGCGGGCGACGATGGCCATGGGCCGCTCGGCGTCGGCGGGGAGGGCGATGAAGGCGTCGAGGGCGGCCTTGAGGTCGTCGGGGTTGTGGCCGTCGACGACCTTGACATCGAATCCGGTGGCCTGGAGTTTGGCGGTGAGGGTCTCGGCGGACTGCTGGCGGCTGACCTTGTCGGCCTGGCCGTACTGGTTGCAGTTGAAGATCGGGAGGACGCGGGAGAGGCGCTGCTCGACGAGCATGTCGAGGGCCTCGGCGATCTGGCCTTCGCGGGACTCGCCGTCGCCGATGATGCAGTAGATCTTCTTGTCGGAGCCGTCGAGGCGGGCGGCGATGCCGAGCCCGATGGAGACGGAGAGGCCCATGCCCAGGGAGCCGGTGGCGGCGTCGAAGAAGGGGAAGCCCTCTTCGGGGTTGGGGTGGCCGTCGAGGACGGAATCGGCCTCACGGAGGGTGAGGAGGTCCTGGACGGTGAGGGGGCGGCGGTGTTCGGGGTCGTTGCCGACCATGACGCCGAGTTTGGCGCAGGCGGCGTAGACGATGGGGACGGCGTGGCCTTCGGAGAGGACGAGGCGGTCGGAGGTGGGGTAGTCGGGGTGCTCGGGGCTCCACCGCATGGTGTGGAACATGAGCATGGTGGTGATATGGCTCAGCGACATCGCCGTGGTCGGGTGGCCGCTGCCGGAGGCGGCGCACATGTCGAGCGACAATTTGCAGAGTTCGATGGCCTGGGCATGGACGGCTGCTTCGAACGACATGCGCGCTCCTTAGGAACAGTGAGAATCGCGGCCGGGAGGGGCCCGCGGGGGATTCGCCGCTGGGCTGGCCGGGGTCGGGCGGGACGGACAGTTTCCCGGCGACGGGGCCGGGTCTGGACAGTAGTCGGTGCTCGGGTGAGTATCCGCGATTCCGGGCGAAACCACAAGCAACTTCCGTACCGGAGCCCGAACCCTGTGGATTGGGTGTGGGATGGCTGGCGGCGCAACCTGTCGGGGGCCGGGGGCCCCGGGAGACGGTACACTCCCCCGGTGTAGTGGTCGGAATGTTCCCCGGCCCGCGAACCCGAGAGAGGTGCGTCGATGAAGGTCGTCTGCGATCGCCCCGCGCTGCTCGACGCGGTGAACCTGGTCAACAGCGTTGTCGCTTCGCGCACGCCGCGTCCCCAACTCACCTGCGTGAAGTTGTCGGCGGCGAAGGGCAAGGAAGCCACGCTCACGCTCAGCGCCACCGATGCCGAGGTGTCCCTGCGCATGTCGACGACGCATGTCGATGTGAAGGAGCCGGGCGAGGCGCTGGTTCCTGCGGCGAAGTTGACGCAGATCATCTCCGCGCAGGAGGGCGACTCGACGATCACGCTCGACGCGGACGCCGAGGTCTGCCATGTGCGCGGCGCCGACGCGAAGTTCAAGGTCTTCGGGTACCCGCCCAGCGAGTTCCCGCCCGTTCCCGGGTTCAGCGACGCCGCCAGCGCGGCGCGCGACACCTTCGCGATCCACGCGGGGGACATGGCGACGATCATCGCCCGGACGACCTTCGCCACGGCGCGCGAGACGAGCCGCTACGCGATCAACGGCGTGCTGCTGAAGCGTGACGGCAAGCGCATCGAGATGGTCGCGACCGACGGGCGGCGCCTGGCGCTCGCCAAGTCGTCGCTGACCAACCCGGCGCCTGCGGGCGATCACCCGACCAACTGCATCGTGCCCACCAAGGCGCTGAACCTCGTCCAGAAGTTGATCGACGACGGCGAAGAGGTGATCCGCGTGGCGGTGACCGATTCGCAGATCTTCTTCGCGTTCGGGGAATCGCCCGACGGCGAGGCCCGCGCGGTGCTCTCGAGCAACCTTGTGGAGGGCGCGTTCCCTCCGTATCAGGATGTCATCCCGAAGGATCAGGACAAGAAGGCCTCGTTCGACCGCGACACGCTGATGTCGGGCGTTCGCCGCGCTGCCCTGCTGACCAACGAGGAATCGCGCGGCGTGCGTCTCGCGCTCGACGATCAGAAACTCCGTCTCTCGAGCCGCGCGCCGGAGATGGGCGAGTCGGAGATCGATGTCCCGACAGCGAGTTACGACGGCGAGCCGATCGAGATCGGCTTCAACCCGGTGTTCATCACCGACGCGTTGAAGGTGATCAACGACGACAGCGTGATCATGGAACTGAAGGCGCCGAACAAGCCCGGGCTGATCAAGTCGGGCGGCGACTTCGTGTATGTCGTGATGCCGGTGAACCTGCAATAAGCGATCGGCCTGACGCCGCATGAGCGATTCGATGCAGATCGTCGTTGCGCTCGCGCTCGCCTATCTGGTCGGCTCGATCCCGTTCGGGCTGCTGATCGGGTTCGCGAAGGGCATCGATATCCGTGCGCACGGGTCGGGAAACATCGGCGCGACGAACGCGATCCGCGTGCTGGGCAAGCCGCTGGGCATCGCGTGCTTCGTGCTCGATGTGCTGAAAGGTCTGCTCCCGACACTGCTGCTCGGGCTGTGGCTCGGGGTTGCGGGGCATCGTTTCCCGACGACTGGGCAGGCGTTCACGCATCTCGGGCTGGCGGCGTGCGCGATGCTCGGGCACATCTTCCCGGTGTGGCTGAAGTTCAAGGGCGGGAAGGGGGTGGCGACGGGCTTCGGCGCGATGCTGGGCGTGTGGCCTCAGATGACGATCCCCGCTGTCGGCGCGCTGGTGGTGTGGATCGTGTGCGCGCGGGTGACGAGGTATGTGAGTCTGTCGTCGATCCTCGCGGGCGTGTGTCTGCCGGTGTTCGTGGTGATCGCGGCGGCGTTCGCGTCGCGCGGCGAGGCGGTGTCGGCGGGCGACGCGATCGTGCGCTCGTGGCCGTATTGGACGGTGGGCGTGCTGCTCGCGTTGCTGGTGATCGTGCGACATCGCACGAACATCCGGCGTTTGCGCGAGGGGACGGAACCGAGGATCGGGGGGCGCAAGCCGGGCACTGCGCAATAACCTCCCGCCGGACCCTGCGTGAAGTCGGGGGGGTGGGATGGTGCGAGTGAAGGTCCGTGAACGGGGCAAGCCCGGTGAATACGCCGGGTGATTCGTCCGATGGCAGTGTGTCCCAGTGTGGAGGGGAGACAGCCATGACGCATCTCAAGTACATCGACGCATCGATCTCGCGCAACGAGACCCCGGCAACGGGGGCGGCGTCGCCGAGTCTTCGCTTTCCCGGCTCTGTCCGTGATGTGCTGAGCCGCCCGGATCCTCGCGTGATGAGCGCGGACGATCTGGTGAAGTCGATCGATCAGACGCTTGATCGGATGCAGGACGCGCTCGGCGCGCTGAGCGAGGAACTCGCCGGCTCGTACAAGTTGGACGACTTCCGCGGCCTCGGCGGACGCGGGCCGAATTCCGCGGCCTGATTTCAGGCGAACGCGGCGGGGCCGATCCACAGCACCCATGCGGTAAGCACGGCGAACGCTCCGGCGCCCAGTTGGAACGGGAGGTCGTGCGTGGCGAGTTCGGTCGGGTCGTCGTACTCGCCGTGCTCGAGGAGCACGATGCTGCGCAGCAGGCAGAATGTCGCGGGGAGCATGGTGATCCACAGGAGGGGGAACTCTCCCTGGTGGCTTGCTTCCTTGGCCTGCACATACGCCGCGTAGCCCATGAGCGTCGCGACGCCCGTCACGACGACCATCATGCGCAGGAGGTTGTCGGTGTAGACGCGCTGGACGGGCCTATGCGAATGCGCGGATCCCGCGGCGTCGGCGCCGGTGCTGAGCGCGGCGACGGCGAGCACGCGGCGCTCGCCCAGGCGCTTGCCGAAGGCGAGGAACATCGCGACGAAGAGCGTGACATTGAGCAGCCAGATGGAGGGCGCGATGCCGACGGCGGCGCACCCGCCCATCACGCGGAAGACGAAGCCCATCGCGAGGCTCATCACATCGGCGATGACGATGTGCTTGATGCGCATGCTGTACGCGAAGACATTCGAGGTGTAGAGCGCGAGGGTGAGGAAGACCCAGGGTCGCACGGCGGCTTCGAGGAGGAAGATCCCGCTGAACGCGGCGACGAGGAGGACCGAGGCGAAGATCCACGCGGTTTTGACGGTGACGGCGCCGCACGCGATGGGGCGGAGGCGTTTGCGGGGGTGGAGACGGTCGGCCTCGCGGTCGGCGATGTCGTTGACGACATAGCACGCGCTGCTGGCGAGGGCGAAGAGGGCGGCGGCGATGAGGGCGGGGACCGCGATCTCGGCGAAGGTCGCCGAGCCCTCGGTCGCGAGGTCCTTCATGCCGTAGAACGGGCCGATGAGGACAAAGACGCTCTTGGCCCACTGCTTGGGGCGCGCGAGTTTGAGCAGCGACAGCGCGAGAGGGCGCTGACGGGCGGCGGCGACGGAGTCGGTCGGCTCGCTCACTCGTCGCGCTCCGGCTTCGCGTGCGCGTCGAGCGAGTGCGTGCCGCCGGAGTTCCGTGCGCCCACGCCTGCGCCTTCACGCTTGTTCAGCGCGGCGAAGTACTGGAGACCGCGGCCGAACATCAGGTTCACGACGGGCGGGTAGAGGTTGATCGAGGTCCGCTCGTCGGCGATGGTGAGCCCGTGCTTGGCGTGGCTCGCGCGCCAGCCCTCGACGGTGTTGTAGCGGTAGAGGCACGGCACGCCGTAGGGCGCGTTGGCGGCCCAGTCGATCAGGGAGATGCGTTGCTGCGCGAGCGGCCCGTTGCGCGCGTGGTCCTTGATGATGAGCGTGCGTGCGGCGACGCGGGCGCACTGCGAGAGCAGCCGGTCGGGGTTGTGGTCGTGGTGGAGGACATCGGCGAGGATGACGACATCGAAGGCATCGTCGTCGAGGGGGATGGTCTCGCCGTCGTATTCGGTGACGGGGATCTTCTCGCCGCCTCGTTTGACGCGTTCGAGGCCCTCGACGCGGACGCCCCTGGGGCATCGCGGGTGGGCGGCGATGGCGGCGCCGAGTTCGCCGAAGCCGCAGCCGACATCGAGGACGGAGTCGTCTTCGCGCAACTGGGGGACGATGAGGTCGGTGAGCGCGCGGAGCCGCGCCCGATAGACGGGTTTGTGCATCGCGGTCATGAGCGGCGCCAGTGGGCCGCGTGCTGTCGCCATCGGGGCTGCTCCGAGTGATCGGGAGGGGGGCTGGCGCCCCCGCGGGTGGGCAGTATGCTACGGAATCGGCAGGACAGCGTTCGGCGTGCAAGGAATCACCAAGAACATCTCGACGAATCCGGGTGGGCGGAACGCCGCTTTGGGCGGGCTGGCGCTCGCGATCGTCCTGATCCTGCTCGCGGTCCCGGTGTTGCTGTTCGGCGAGGACATCAACCCGCGCGGCGGCGAGGACGGCCA
>CAYGLT010000042.1:0-8729 GCA_964350875.1 uncultured Phycisphaeraceae bacterium
GGTTGAGCCCCCAGCCGTCGCGGATGATGAGCACGCACGGGACATTCTTGAGCGAGGGTTGTGTCATCGCGTGGCGCTCAGGAGATGGCCGCGAGCAGCGTGTTGTTGTCGATCGCGTCCTTGAGTTCGCGGGTGTTGACCCATTTCACCACGCCGTCGGCGCCGATCACGACGGTCCCGCGCGACGCGATGTTGAGCGGGGCGAAGTAGAACCCGTACGCGCGGCAGACCTCGCGGTGCAGGTCGGAGACCAGGTCGATCTTCAGGCCCAGTTGCTCGGACCACGCCTTGTGCGCCCAGGGTGAGTCGCACGACACGCCCAGCACCACGGCGCCCTTGTCCTGGAACTGCCCGACATCGCGCGTGAAGCAGCCCATCTCGGTCGAGCACACCGGGCTGAAGTCGAACGGGTAGAACGAGAGCACCACATCCTTGCCCGACCGGAGGATGTCGTAGAGCGTCACATCCTCGCGGTTCTGGTTCTGGAGGGTGAAATCGGGGGCCTTCTCCCCGACCTTGATGTGCGAGTCGCGCGGCGTGAGGTGGTCGTTGGCCATCGGGGTCGTTCGCTCCGGCGAGTGGTGGAAAGGGCTGGGGACGCGGCGACTTTCGGCATCGTCCGCGAGGCACTACGATAGGGTCTGCCCGTCGTCGGATGGTCGCGCAGGAGGCGCGCGGCGGCGGGAGGCCTGTTCCCGCGTTCGGAATCCCGGTCGTCCCGACCGAGCCCGGACGCTCGCGGAGGATTCGCGATGACCACGGACCAGAACCCCGCGACCGACCTCACCCTCGCGCAGCGCTACGCCGCCGTCAAGGAACGCGTCGCCCGCGCCGCGCAGCGCGCCGGCCGCCGGCCGGAGGATGTGCTGCTCGTCGCTGTCACGAAGTTCGCCGACCCGGGCGACATCCGCGAGATGATCGCGCTCGGCCACCGCGATTTCGGCGAGAACCGCGTGCAGAACATGGTCCAGCGCGTCGCGATGGTCGAGGAGTTCCTGACCCGCTCGAAGACGCTCTCGGCGGTGGGGGGGTTGTCCGCTCCGAATCTCCCCTCGCCCGACGCCGTCCGCTGGCACATGATCGGGACGCTCCAGCGCAACAAGGTGAAGAAGATCGTCGACAGCGCGCGGCTGATCCACAGCGTGGACAACCTGCGCCTCGCCGAGGAGATCCACGCCGTCGCCGTCCGCCGCGAGAAGCCCGTCGAGGTGCTGCTCCAGGTGAACTGCTCGGGCGAAGCGCAGAAGGGCGGCATCGCCCCGGCCGCCGCGATCGCGCTGGCGGAGCAGATGGAGACGATGGTGAATGTGCGACTGCGCGGGCTGATGACCATGGCCGCGCTGAGCGACAACCCCGAGGATTCCCGCCGCGCGTTCTCACGCCTCCGCGAACTCTACGAAGAGATGGAGAAGTGCAGTTTCGCCGACGGGCGCTTCAACATCCTCTCGATGGGCATGTCCAACGATTTCGAGGTCGCGATCGAGGAGGGCTCGAACCTCGTGCGCGTCGGCTCGGCCATCTTCGGCGAGCGCGACATGACCGACGAGCCCGACGACGACCCCTCAACCGACGCGGAGGATGAGGATGGCCTCCCTTTCGGTGAGGTTGAGATCAAGCGGAACGACCACGCGAATCGCTGATCACTCGCTCGCAGGCGCGACGCGGATCACGACCTTCGCGGGGTTCCCCTTGCGGTCCGTGTAGGTGTTGATCCACCCGCTCCCGCCGTAGACGGCCGGGTGATCCGCCGCGAAGACATGCTCAACCCCGTCCGGAGGGGTCACATACACCACGAGTCGGTTGTAGGTCGCGGCGACGAGCGTCACGCGGCCGTTCTCGTCGGTCAGGCCCTCGGCGGTCTTGGGCGGCGAGGGGTTGATCGTGCGCGAGTAATCGACGAACACGCGCGCTCCCTCGACCCGCTCGTCGCTCAGCCGTTCTTTCACCTCAACGGTGACCGGCGCATAGGTGTAGCCGCACGCGCCGAGAGCGAGCGAGACGATCGCCAGTGAAACGGTCGCGAGTGCGCGGCTCATCGGATGACCTCCAGGGTGTACGCGTCGGGGCCGGGGTGATCGATGGAGCGCGCCACCGACGAGCCGTGCTTCCCGACCACGAATCGCTCGAGGATGACGACATCGCCCGCGGGTTGCGAACCCGGGCCGAGCGGCGGCGCGAGGAGTTCGACGACATGCGGGACGCGGCCGCGCAGGCGGAGCCGCACAATTCCGTCTGATCCCGTGGTTGCCGACTCCACGATGCTCCCGGCCGCGAGGATCTCGTCGATGGTGTCGGAGTCGAGCGGGAGCGGCGCGGCGCCGGAATTGAGCGAGATGGCGCGCACATGCACGCCCTCTGCCGGACGAGCCGTTTCCGAATGACGCACCGCGAAGTCCACATCGCTGACCGAGGAGCATCCGGCGAGCAGGGCGGCGGCGAGGATTGCGGCGGCGGTCTTCATCGAGCGACAGGATACAGAATCACAGGGGGCCGCGCGGGTGGGCTCCAGAAGTTCCGATCAGAATCGCAGCCCATTGCCCATTGCCCATTGCCCATTGCCTCAGTCCTCGCCCAGCGTCTTCTTGCGCCGGAGCACATGGTGGTAGTGCTGCGCGAAGCGGTGCGCCTCGTCGCGGATCGCCTGACACAGTTTCAGCCCGGCGTTCGTGCGCGACAGCCGGATCGGTTCGGACCGCTCCTGCGTGTAGATCAGTTCTTCCTTCTTCGCGAGCGAGATCACCATCGGGGGCTTGATGTCGAGCGTCGCGAACGCCTCCATCGCGGCGTGGAGTTGCCCCAGCCCGCCGTCGATGAGGATGACATCGGGGTACAACTCATGGCCCTCGCCCGCCTCGCGGTAGCGGCGCGAGACGACCTCGCGGATCGCCGAATAATCGTCGTTGTCCACCGAGCGGATCTTGTAGCGCCGGTACTCGTTCTTGAGCGGGCGGCCGTCGACGAAGCACACCTTGCTCCCCACGGTTTCTCCGCCCTGCAGGTGCGCGATGTCGATCGCTTCCAGACACCGGATGGGCGTGTCGAGCCCGATGGCCTTCTGCAGCGCGCGGAGCGCCTTCTTCGGGTCGGCGAGGAAGACCTCCGACTCGGGCTGCCACTTGTCCTTCTTCGACGCGCGCTCCTCGAGCCGCTCGATCGCGTTGATCTGGTCGCGCAGGTTCGCGGCCCGCTCGAAGTTCAGCGTCCTCGACGCGACGGCCATCTCCTCGCGCATCTCGCGGAGCATCACCGAACGCTTCGATTCGAGGAAGCGCGTGAAGCGGTCGATGTCCGCGCGGTACGCGTCCTTGCCGATCTTGTCGGCGCAGGGCGCGGTGCACTGGTTGATGTTGTAGAGGATGCACGGGCGGAAGAAGCGGTTCTTCTCGTCACCCTCCACGATGTCGAGTTTGCAGGTCCGGAACTTGAAGACGCGCTGGAGCAGCGCCACGGCCTCGCGCAGCGCGTACGCGCTCGTGAACGGGCCGAAGATCCGCGCCCCCTTGATGTCCGGGTCGGTCGGGTTGCGCGTCACGAACACGCGGGGGAAGTCCTCGCGCTGGGTGATCGCGAGGTACGGGAAGGTTTTGTCGTCGGTGAGCCGGACATTGAACTTCGGGTGGATGTCCTTGATCAGCCGGTTCTCGGTGAGCAGGGCCTCCCACTCGGTCTCGCATTCGAGGGTGTCGACATCCTCGACGAGTTCGAGCATCGGGCCTTTGAGGGCGCCGAGTTCGGTCGAGGGGACGAAGTACGACGCGACGCGGTCGCGCAGCCGCGCGGCCTTGCCCACATAGAGCACCACGCCGCTCGCGTCCTTCATCAGGTACACGCCGGGCGCCGCAGGGAGCGAGCGGGCCTTGCGCAGCAGCCGCGCGAGCCGCTCATCGCGGGGTTCGTCCCCGGGAGGCGTCGGCGGATTGGCGCTGGAGTTGTGATCGCCGGTGGGCTGACTCACGGGGGATGATAGGGGATAGACCGGCCATCCCGTCCGACCGTCTCGGTCGTCGGTCAGCGGTTGACGGGAGCGCCGTGGGCGTTTATCCCATCTTGCTTCCGTGAACACACCTCAGGCGTCATTCTGGAATGTTCTCGGCGGTGTACTCGCCGCCCTCGGGGCGTTGCTCGTGCTTGTGCGATTCGTGATGATGGTTCGCCGGCTCCAGAGGACGGGCGGGATGCGCGAACGATCCGTCTTCGCGGATGTCGAGGGACGGACCCGGGGTGAGTGGATCGTCCTGTGGACCGCTCGCGGGTTGCTGTGTGTCGGGCTGATCCTAATGGTGATCTGACTCGCCCTCACCCGGCCGCTGCGCGGCCACCCTCTCCCGGCGGGAGAGGGTGCGGATTCACTGCCGCTTGCCCTTGTCCTTGCGGTCCTTTCGGAAGTCGCCTTTCTTCTTGTCGCGGCTCTTCGATCGCTTCGATCGTTTCTGTGCGCCCGTCATGCCTTTGAACCCCGCGCCTTCGGCGCGTGCCGTGCCGCCGCCCTCGGCGCCGAGTTTCAGGTGGATCTTCTTGTCTTTGCCCGCGTCGCGCGCGTCTGCGTCGGCGACGATGAGTTCCATCTGACGCCGCGCGAGATCGACGGCCGCGACAGCAACCATCACGCGATCGCCCATGTTGTACGAGCGCCCGGTCGATTGCTCGACGAGCCCGCCGCTCTTCGCGTCGATGCGCCAGCGGCCGCTGACGATGCGCCCGTCGGGGAGTTTCACGGGGAGGTCGCTCGACTTCACCAGCCCCTCGACGAGGTACTTGTTGAGTTGCACGAACACGCCCGCGGGCGACACGCCCGTGACGACGCCCTCGTACGGCTCGCCCAGGTGTTCGGAGAGGAGTTGGAGCACGAGGAAGTTGCGCAGTTCGTTCTCAGCGCTCGACGAGTTCACCTCGGTGGTGGAGCAGTGGCGCCCGACCTCGATGAGGTCCTGCTCGCTCGGGAGGACCTCGCGGAGTTGCCTGCCGAGTTTCTTCTGCTCGGGCTCGGTCTTGGGGATTTCGTTGCCGTTCTTCGTGCGCGCGAGATACGCGGCCAGCGCGCGGTGGACCGTGAGGTCCGGGTAGCGGCGGATGGGCGAGGTGAAGTGCGAGTACGCCTCGCTCGCGAGGGCGAAGTGCCCGATGAGCGCGGGGGAGTACTCGGCCTTGGTGAGCGTGCGCAGGATCGCGAAGTGGATGGCGCGCGCCGAGGGAGTGCCGCGCGTGTTCTCGAGGATCTGCTGGAGTTCCTCGCGTGAGGGGCTCTTGGGGATGCGCACGCCCGCGACCTGGATGGACTGGCGCAGGTCGTCCATCGCGCCCGGCGCGGGCTCCGGGTGGATGCGCCGGAGCAGCGGCACGCCGAGGCGTTCGAAGAGGCGCGCGGACGCCTCGTTGGCCTCGACCATGCACATCTCGATGAGCGTGTGGGTGAAGGCGTCGTCCTCGGGCTCGGCGTCGATGACCCTCGCCGCGCGGCCGGGCACATCCTCGAAGATGAGTTCGACCTGCGGGAGTTCGAGGCGGATCATGCCCTGCTTCATGCGCCGGCGCTGGATCGTCTTCGCGAGATCGTTCAGCATGTGGAGCGCTTCGAGCAACTCGTCGGTGTAGTTGGGCTCCGTCTTGGCGTGCTTCTTGGCTTCTTCCTTGTCGCCGTCGATCAGCGCCTGGGCTTCCAGATAGGTGAGCCGCTTGGCGGAATTGATGCACGCCTGGGAGAAGCCGGAGCGCTGGACATTGCCCTCCTTGTCGTACTCCATGAACGCCGACTTGGTGTAGCGCGGCACGCGCTCCTGCAACGAGCAGATGCCGTTGGACAGCAACTCCGGAAGCATCGGCAGCACGACACGCGGCAGGTAGGTCGAGTTGCCGCGCTCTTTGGCTTCGAGGTCGAGGGGCGAACCTTCCTCGATGAAGTGCGCAACATCGGCGATGTGCACGCCCAGGCGCCACCCGCCGCTCTTCGTGCGCGAGATGGAGAGCGCATCATCGAAGTCGCGCGCCGTCGGCGGGTCGATGGTGAGGATGAACTCGTTGGTGAGGTCCTCGCGGTCGTCGAACCCCTTGCCCTGCTTGATCGCGCGATCGATCTCTTCGTCGTATTGCGCGGCGGCCTGGCGCGCCTGGCGCAGGCATTCCTCGGGGAATTCCTCCTCGAGGTTGTACGCGGCGATGACGGCGGCGGTCTCAACATCCGGCGCTCCGGACTTGCCCAGCACCTCGGTGATCACGCCCTCGCCCAGCATGTTGCCCTCGGGCGCGTGGAGGAGTTCGAAGACGACCTTGTCGCCCTCGACGGCGTTCTTGGCGCCGACATCTTTCACGGTGATGAGGTCGGTGAGGATCTTCCCGTCTGGCTGGACATAGAACGAGCCGCCGCGCTTCACGAGTTCGCCCGTGAACGCGGACTGCTTGCGCTCCATGACCTCGACGATGCTCCCGACGAACGGGGACTGTCCGGGCTGGTTGCGCCCCTTCTGGCGGATGACCTTCGCGCGCACGAGGTCGCCCGTGATGGCGTCGCCGGTTTCGCCCGGGGGGACGAAGAGGTCGCCGTGCTCGTTGGCGCTGCGCGGGATGATGAAGCCGAACCCCTTGGGATTCTTCTTGAAGAATCCGATCAGTTCGCCGCCCAGCGAGGGGAGGCGGACGCGGCCGTCGTCGCCCACGAGGAGTTGGCCCTCGGCGACGAGGGTCTTGACGGCGTCGCGGAACTCCTCGATGTCCTCCTTGGGGACGGAGAGGTCGTCGGCGAGTTGATAGACATCCCCCGGTTCGTACGAATGGTGGCGGACATGCTGAAGGATCGGGCGCTGGTAGTGAAGGGCCATGGGAGCGAGTGTAGAGGTTCCGGGTCCGATAGGCGTGATCGGCGGATGAACGCGTTTTTATGGAAGCGCGTCGGGCGCGGCGGCTTTCCCCGACGCCTTGGTAGGTGAAGGGTCGCCGACGGAGGCGGCGCCGCACCTGTCCTCGCACCTGAAGAGCGTTCCCATGTTCACGATGCCGACCTCGCGATCCGTTGTTCCCGCGGCTTTGCTCGCGTTCCTCGCCGGGAGCGCGTCCGGAGCGACGCTGACCGTTCCCGGTGACTTCCCGACGATCCAGGCGGCGATCGCGGCCGCGCAGGAGGGCGACGAGGTCGTCGTCGGGCCCGGGACCTACAGCCGCACGGGGTTCCCGATCTGGAGCAGCGCGGAATCCGGCGGCCGGAACATCACCGTGCGCTCGAGCGACGGCCCGGAGGTGACCATCCTCGACGGGGGCGGCGGGCGGATCGTCGAACTCTTCATGGGTGAGACGGCGGAGACGCGGCTCGAAGGGTTCACGCTGACCAACGGCGGCTCGCCCACGAACTACGGCGGGGCGGCGTTCTTCTTCGAGAGCAACGCGACCGTGGTGGACTGCGTCTTCGACGGCAACGACGCGCGGTACGGCGGCGCGGTCTCGAACTACGAGAACGAGGGGACGATCTACATGGGCTGCGTGTTCCGCAACAACACCGCGGAGTTCGGCGGCGCGACATGGAACTTCCGGTCGTCCTCGATGTTCTTCGATTGCGTGTTCGAGGACAACAGCATCGCGTCGGGATTCTCGAACGAGGGAGGGGCGACCTCCGAGCGCGAGGCGGTGACCCTGTACGAGCGGTGCGAGTTCCGCGGCAACTCGAACGAAGATCTGGGCGGCGCGATGTACGCGCGGTTCGAGTCGGATCTGACGCTCATCGATTGCGTGCTCGAGGACAACACGGCGGGCGGATCGGGCGGGGGCGTCTATGTCACCACGGACTCGCGCGTGACGGCGGTCAACACGCGGTTCCTCGGGAACACGGCGGCCGCGTTCGGGGGCGGGCTCCACTCCACCTTCAGCGAGTCGGTCTCGCTCATCAACTGCGAGTTCAGCGGCAACCGCGCGGGTACGGCGTTCACTCGCCGCGGCGCCGGCGCGTACCTGCAGGACCTTGCGTCCGTGCAGGTCGTGAACTCGTCGTTCGTCGGGAACTACGGCAGTTCCGGAAGCGGGCAGGGGATGGTCGTCTTGAATGTCGTGGATGTGCTGGTGGCCAACTCGATCTTCTGGGCGAATCTCGGCGGCTTCGGGTTCGAGGGAATCGACCCGACGCGCGACGAGAACGACCAACTGTCAGTCTCCGCCTCCGGCACGCTCGATGTGCGGAATCTGATCGTCGATCAGTACAACGCGACCCCGGGCGTGATGATGTCGGGCGACGACCCGATGTTCGTCGATGCGCTTGGCGCCGACGGGATCGTGGGCACGACGGATGACGATCTGACGCTGATGTCGGGTTCCCCCGCCATCGACGCGGGCGACAACACAGCGCTTCCCTCGGACGCGTTCGACCTCGACGACGACGCGGACACCGCGGAGGCGATCCCGTTCGACCTCGCGGGGAACGGCCGCGTGTCGGGCGGTTCCGGCGTGGTCGATCTGGGCGCGTACGAGGTCCAGTCGGGCGCCGAGCCGTGCGTGGGCGACACCAACGGCGACAATGTGGTGAACTTCGCGGACCTCAACGCCGTGCTGAGCGCGTTCGGCCAGACGGGGATGGGACTCGCGGCCGATGTGAACGGCGACGGGACCGTGAACTTCGGCGACCTGAACACCGTGCTCAGCGCGTTCGGCGACGAGTGCGTGTGAGCGCAAGAAAAAACACGGGCTGAGCCTCGCTCAACCCGTGCGAGAAGTTGTCGCTGTCAGTGTTCGGCGGGCGTGGGCAAATTGCCCGC
>CAYGLT010000042.1:8829-21323 GCA_964350875.1 uncultured Phycisphaeraceae bacterium
CCCGTGCGAGAAGTTGTCGCTGTCAGTGTTCGGCGGGCGTGGGCAAATTGCCCGCGCCCGTCGTTCGTTGTTACTCCGCCAGTTGCGCTTCGCGGGAGCCCTCAAGGAATCCAGCGAGTTTGCGCGAGCGGACGGGGTGCTGGAGTTTGCGGATCGCCTTGGCTTCGACCTGGCGCACGCGTTCGCGCGTGACCTTGAAGATGCGTCCGACCTCTTCGAGCGTGTAGGTGTAGCCGTCGCCGATGCCGTAGCGGAGTTTGATGATCTCGCGCTCGCGGTAGGTGAGGGTCTTGAGCACCTGCTCGATGCGGTTCTTGAGCATCTCGTTGCCGGCGGTCGAGGAGGGGGCCTCCTGGCGTTCGTCCTCGATGAAGTCGCCGAAGTGGGAGTCTTCGTTCTCGCCGACGGGGCGGTCGAGGGAGACGGGGTGCTTGGAGATCTTGAGGACGCGGCGGACCTCTTCGGTGCTCATCTTGGCGCGCTCGGCGACTTCCTCGATGGTCGGCTCGATGCCGAACTCCTGGAGGAGTTGCTTCTGGATGCCGCGCAGTTTGGTCATCGTCTCGATCATGTGCACCGGGATGCGGATGGTGCGCGCGTGGTCGGCGATGGCGCGGGTGATGGCCTGACGGATCCACCATGTCGCGTAGGTGGAGAACTTGTAGCCGCGCTTGTACTCGTACTTGTCGACGGCGCGCATGAGGCCGGTGTTGCCTTCCTGGATGATGTCGAGGAAGGACAGCCCGCGGTTGCGGTACTTCTTGGCGATGGAGACGACGAGGCGCAGGTTGCCGCCCGAGAGATCGCGCTTGGCCTGCTCGTACTCCCAGTAGACGGCGTCCACGGCGTGGAGGCGCTGGAGCAGTTCGTCGGGGTTGCCCAGCGCGAGTTGGCGCAGCCCGGCGAGTTCCTCTTCCATCACGGCGACATCGTCGGCGTCGTGACGCCCGATGCCCTTGGCGGCCTTGGCCAGTTCGCGCTGGAGTTCGGCCATCTTCTGCGCGACGCTCTTGAGTTTGCGGTAGATCGGCGTGAGCCGGCTGGTGCGCAGGGTGCATTCCTCGCACAGCGTGGCGATGCGACGCCGGCGTGTGGCGATGCGCTCCTCGATCTGCGCGATGGCCTTCTTGGCCTTCGGGCCGCTGGGGCTCTGGAGCGTCTCCCAGTCCTCGCGGTTGAGGTCGAGGAGTTTGCGGATTGTGGGTGCGTTGGTGGGGATGCGCTTGCCGAGTTTGCCCTTGCTGTCGTCCTCGGCGGTGCTGATGCGCATGGTGCGGTCGAAGGGCAGTTCGCCGCGCTCGACCTGGAGCATCGTCTCGAGGGCCTGCGCCGCGCAGTAGTCGAGTTCGAGGACCCGGCGGCGGTAGATCATGCGGGTGAGTTCGATCTTCTTGGCGAGACGGACCTCTTCGTCGCGCGTGAGCAGGGGGATGGCGCCCATCTGCGTGAGGTACATGCGCACGGGATCGTCGATGCGCTTGTTGGCGCCGTCGGCCTCGAGGGCGCGGCGGAGGTCCTCGGCCTCCTCGTCGGTGAGTTCATCGTTGAGCGACGCGGCGAGGCGTGCGGCCTGCTTGGCGTTGATCGCGGCGGCCTTGGCGGCCTGCGCGTTGCCCTCGGCGGCTGCCGCGGCGGCGAGCGCCTCGGCGGCGCTGTCTTTCGCGAGTTCGCGGAGCCGCCACGCGTTGAAGTCGCGAAGGTCTTTGAAGGGAACCGAGAGGCGGTCGGTCTCGAACAGGACCTCGTCGATGCGGGTGATATCGCAGAGTTCGTCGGGGATGTCGTCGTTGAGTTCTTCGTACGCGATCCAGCCGCGGTCGAGGGAGCGGCGGATAAGGGACTCGAGTTGTTCGCCGAAGATTTCGGGGAGCTTCACTGTGGGCACGAGAGGGACTCCGTTTCTATCCGTGTGGCGGAGCGTGCTTGTGGATGCGTCGTCGCGGACGCGTTGCTGACGAGAGAGAGGCGAAGCGATCTGTGTTTTGGGTCGAGCGGGTTCGGGGTTGCGTGGAATCGCAAGTGCGAATGAGAATCAGCCGGGGGGCGAGAGCGCGGACGGCCGCGGGAACGCGACGGGGTTCTTCCCGAGTCGCGCGTGCAGGCCGCGCGCGTTCGCGAGCCGGTCGTGAAGGTCGGTGGATGATCTGCGCAGCGCGTCGACATCGAGTTTGACGGCGGCGTCGCGCAGGAACGCGAGGAGTCGCTTGCTGTCGCCCTCGCACGCGTGCTCGACCTCGATGGTGAGGGCGCGCATGGCGTTGCGCGCGGGCGTCGAGGGCATGGCGAGTTCGAGGGTGGACATGGCGCAGGCGTCGCCGTCGTGGAGGAGGGCGAAGAGCGTCTGCGATACTTCTGCGACCGCGGGGTGAGAGAACTCGTGGGCTTCGAGGGCGCCGATTTCTTCGTCGCGCAGGTCGTTGAAGAGTGAGGGCTGGGCGAGGAGTGCGCCGAGGGCCTGCTCGGCCGGGCCGCGGGGGATCGGTTGCGCGATGGCTTCCTCGCGCGCGTCGTCGGTGTCGCGTCGGAGGTTGCGCGGGGCGGCGCGGCGCATCACGAGTTCGATGTCCTGCTCGGGCACGCCCGCGATGGCGGCGAGGCGGCGTATCACCTTGCGCCGGCGGATGGGGTCGAGGTTCGAGAAGCCGAGTTCCTGCAGGCGCTGCGCGTCGGCCTCGATGAGTTTCGCGACGCTCGACATGCCGGCGCCGGCGGCGCGCTGCCTGAGCCGCTCGAAGCGGTAGTCGAGCGCGTCGCCCGCGTTGGCGAGGGCTTCGCGGAAGCGCTCGGCGCCGTTCTCCTGCTTGAGCAGTTCGTCGGGGTCCTTGCCCCCGGGGAGGACGCAGATCTTCACATCAATGGGCGCGCTGAAGAAGACCTCGATGGCGCGGTCGGCGGCGCGCTGGCCCGCCTCGTCGGCGTCGAAGAGGAGGATGACCGTGTCGCAAATGCGCTCGAGTTGGCGCGCGTGGTCGCGCGTGAGCGCCGTGCCCAGGGCGGCGACGACATTGCGCACGCCGTGCTGGTGGCACGCGATGACATCGGTGTAGCCCTCGGTGACGACGGCGGTCTTGGAATCCTGGATGGCCTTGCGCGCGAGGTGCAGGCCGTAGAGGTTCTTGCCCTTGTCGAAGAGGGGTGACTCGGGGCTGTTGAGGTACTTGGGCTCGTCTTCCTCGCGCATCTTGCGGCCGCCGAAGCCGATGACGCGTCCGATCTGGTCGTGGATGGGGAAGATGAGCCGGTGGCGCAGGGCGTCGTAACTTCCGGATTCGCGCTCGCGCTTCTTGAGCAGGCCCAGGGCGTGGAAGGGGGCGGGGTCCATGCCGCGCTTGGCGATGAAACTCTCGAGCCCGTCCCAGCGGTCGGGGGAGGCGCCGATGCCGAACTCCTCGACCATCTCGGGCGCGATGCCGCGCTGCGCGATGGTGTCGCGCGCCGCCTTGCCGTGCTCGGCGTGGCGGAGGATGGTGCGGAAGAAGTCGTGGGCAAAGGCGGCGGCGTCGAAGAGTTGGGCACGCGAGGAGCGGGGCTCATCGGGAGCGCTGGCGTCGGGCGCGCCGGCGGGCTTCCACGGGGTGAGTTCGATGCCCGCGCGGTCGGCGAGGAACTTGAGCGCCTCGCGGAAATCCATCTTGAAGTAGTTGATGGCGAAGTCGAGCGAGTTGCCGCCCGCGCCGCAGGAGAAGCAGTGGTAGATCTGCTTCGCGGGGACGACATACATGGAGGGCTTGTGGTCGTCGTGGAAGGGGCAAACGCAGACGAACTCGCGGCCCTTGGGGCGCAACTGCACATGCTCCCCGACGAGGCGGACGATGTCCGTCGCGTCGAGCACGCGCTGTCGGTCGTCGTTTGGGAACGATCGGCCCTGGGTCAAAGACGGGATTCTCGTACGGGTGCGCGGCGTGGATACAGGACGACCGGACCTCGCAAAAATTGCGAAGCCGTCGTCGTCTGATGGCTCAAAGGCCATTAAGCCGCGTGACGCCGCGCGAGGGGATTGGTGCGCGGGCCCGTCGGCCCCATTTGCCCAGAGTGGGAGGATCGCTCGGCGTGCGCGGGCGTCACCCGTCGACGACTCGAGCGCCGTGTGGGCGCAGGAACGACTACCAGAAAGACTAGCCCCAACGGGGGGCCGGTCAAACCAGTACGCGTGGAGGCGGCACATTCGGCATCTTTTCCCGAGATTTCCCGAGGCGCGTTATCCGGACCTGCCCGCGCGTCGCCGCCGGAGAGCCACGGGGGCGAGCGTAAGGCCCAGAGCGGTGGCGGTCCCGGGCGTGGGGTTGTGGACGACGGAAGTGAAGGTGCCCGGGCTGGCGGCCCCAATCGAGATATGCCCGAGGGTGGTGTTGAGGATCTGGGCGGGGATGCCGCCGCCGTCGGGCATGGGGCCCGAGAGGATGGAGGTCGTGAAGTCGTAGCCGGTGAGGTCGGGGGCGACGAAGAGGAAACTCGCATCGCGAAGGCTTGTCCCGAACCCGCCGAAACCGATGTCAACGAAGGCGAAGAAGTACAGGTCGTTGTAGATGTCGAACGAGCCGAGACCGCCCACGGTGATGACCATCGAGATCGGGAGCGTGAGGATCGTGCCAGGTGTGGCGGTTTGTGAGGTGATGTCCTCGGTGATGCCCTTGGCCTGCACGGCGATCGGAACGCCGGTGAACGAGTGCGGCCCGATGTTGACATCGCCCGTGTACTCGATCGAGAGAAAGACAGGACCGGCGTGCGCGGGAAGGGCGCACGCGAACGCGCCAGCGATGAGGAGGGTGCTGCGGATCATGTGTGGTGAACGCTCCGGTCGCGCTGCCGTGCGCGAGGGGGAGAGCGTACCGACGGGTTGAAGCGTGCGCGTCTCACTTTTGTGTCAGCCGTCAGGGCGCCGGGCGGGTTCGATGGATCTGGTACACTGGGCGCCATGCGTTACGAAGTGACATTTCGCGGCAAGGTTCAGGGTGTCGGGTTTCGCGCGACGGCGAAGGACTTCGCGCGGGAGTTCCCGATCAGCGGCTGGGTGCGTAACGAGCCGGACGGCGCGGTGATGCTCGTCGCCGAGGGGAACGAGGACGACCTGGACCGCTTTCTCGACGCGTTGCGTCAGGCGATGCACGACAAGATCCGGTCCGAGGAACTCGAGGCGTTCGAGGTCGAACGGGGCTACACGGGGTTCGAGGTTCGCTGACCCCCCGAAGAGAGGGCTCGCGGGCCGGTCCGGGAATTTTCCTTGCACATTGCCTCTCAGGGGGTATTTTGATGGCATGGGCCCGGGGGCGGAGGACCCCGCGGGCGTGTGCGTCTTATTTGCAAGGGGGTTCATATGAACCGTGCTTTGATGTTCCGCCGCGATGTGGCCGCGTTGTCGGCTGTCATGTTTGTGTGTTGCGCCGGGGCGGCGATGGCCGCGCCGACGGAGGTGTCCGTGACGGGGGGCATGAAGGCGCCGCCCGTCCGGTCGCCGGGCTCGCCTGCTGATCTTTCGATCGTGATGTCGCCCGCGGAGCGCGCCGAGGCCGCCCGCGCGGCGGAGGAGTTCGCTTCGACCGGGCGCGGTCTGCTCGGCCCGGTGCTGATGCGCGACGATCTTGAGGCCTACCCGCTGGCCGGCTCGCCGGGCGCAAGGTTTGCGGCGCCGTCGTTTCTCGACCCCTCCGACTATCCATGGGGGTTGAACGAGTTGCGCGGGCCTGTCGCGGGCTTCGGCGGGATCGTTGATCTTTCTGCTTCGCCGCTCGGCGGGAGCAACGGCGTGATCAACGCGAGCAAAGCGCTGCGCCTCACGACGGGCACACAGCAGCCCGCGGGCGGGATTTTCACCGGCGCAAACATGCGGTGGATGCCCGTTCTGACGGCGGGCGCCGATCAGTCGGCGACCGGTTCCGCCGAGATGTTCATCTCGACGGCCGACGATCTGTACTCCTTCGAGACCACCAATCTGCTGAGCGGCCTCATCACGGCCCGGATGCTGTGGGGCGGGACATGCGTGCCCGTCGACGGCTTCGGGTGCGAAGATATCGGGCTCCCGATCGGGCCCATCCCCGATCTGTACTACCTCGCGATCGACAGCGAGAGTTTCACGACGGGCGTGTTCAAGCAGGCGCGGTATTGCCTGGATTCCCAGGGTGTGGTCATCCCCGGATGCGTGCCTCCCCCTGGCAGCAGCGTGGGCGATGTCATCCCCGTGCCGACGAACAACTGGGTGCGGATGCGCTGGGAGTTCAGCGCCGACGCGCGGATGGAGGCGTACCTCGACCTGCAGGACGGCTCGGGGCCGGTCCAGATCGTGCGTGATGCGCTGCTCACTTCCCCGACACTGAATCGTGTCGGCTGGAACGCGTCGTACGAGGCGCTGGGTTCGTCCATGCACATCGACAACATCGAGGCCTCGGGGTATGTCTTCGATCAGCCGGTTCCGCCCGCGCTCGAATGCCCGTACCTCGACAGCATGGAATGGCTCAACCCCGGGCCGCTGCTCGGGCAGAGCGCGCGATGGTTCGCCTCGCTGAGCGGCGGCGTGAGCGTCGTCGAGGACGGCGCGCGCGGCCAGGTGCTCCAGCAGGTCAACGCCGGCTTCGATTCGTACACCACGAGCGCGGAAACGGTGTTGCCGATCGGCGTCGCCTTCCCGGGCAATCCGTGGTCGGTGTGCTTCGATGCGTACACCACGGGCGAGACAGTTCGCGGGTTCATGATCGACGGGGGTGTCCATCCGCCCGCGACGCGCGTGTTCCTCGGCCGCTACGACGAGAGCGATCCGATGAACCCGTTCTTCGATCCCACGGTGTTCGTCCAGATCAACCCCGACTACAGCCCGACCGTCGGCGGCGATCCGATCGTGGGCGTCGACATCGTCCCGACGGGGTACCAGTGGACGACCGGCGCATACCGCACGATCTGCGTGACGGTCGGCGTCGATGAATCGCTCGATGTGCGCGTCGACGGCGTCTCGATCTACACGGGGACGGCGCACTCGACGGTCGCCTCGCGCTTCGCGTTCGAGTCGGGCAACAACGCCGCGGGCGCGGGCTCGGTGCTCCGCGTCGAGAATGTGTTCATGGCGTGCGAGGACCCGAGCGGCGGCACGCCGCCCGAACTCACCCTGCCGTACTGCGATGATTTCGAATGGTCGTTGCCCGGCATCGCCGCTGAGGACAACGCCAACGCGTCGGGGCGCTACGGCTCGTCCAACGGCGTGACCGTCGAGTCGGTCGACCTCGCGCCGGGCGGCGTGTCTCAGGTCGTGGCCATGCCGAATGTCTTCGCCGACACCGTGCAGGCGCCCACGCCGGACATCAACGGTTCCATGCCGTTCATCTTCACGCAGTTCTACTCCGAACTCCCCAGCATCGAGGCGGGCCTGTTCGACGGATGGCGCGTGTCGATGGACTTCGCGATGAACGACTTCACCACCTCGCGCGGGTTCAGCCCCATGCAGGAGGCCGATGTCGGCAGCGCGTACGAGATCGTCGGGTACTTCTGGTACCACGCCCCGAACGATCGTTTCTATCTGTTCGCGTCGCCCGACGGCGCGATGGTCGGCGACGATCTCGTGAACATCGACACCGGTTTCACACGGACCGGGATGGGGATCACGGCCGACACCACCTTCACCGTCAGCGCCGAGTATGTGCCCGTCACCGGCAAGATCCGCTGGTCGGTCAACGGCGTGGTCATCGGCGCGACCAACCCGATCCTCGGGACGGACGACCTGGGCGCCCCGCGTCTGCACAAGAACCTCGACGCGGTCTTCGTGTGGGGCGGCGACGACGACACGGCGCCCACGGTGGCGCCGCTCTCGACACTGTTCTTAGACAATCTGTGCGTTGTTGACACAGAAAGGTGTTATTCCGACGCGAACGGCGACGGCATCGTCAACTTCGCGGACCTGAACCTCGTCCTGACCAATTTCGGGGTGTCGGGAACCGGTTACTACATCCCGGGTGATGTCGTGCTCGACAGCATCGTCAACTTCCAGGACCTCAACAGTGTGCTGGCCAACTTCGGCCAGTCGTGCGACTGATCGCGCGGTAGACTCGGCGCCATGAGCGGGCCGAGCGAATCAACCTCAGACACCATCCCAGCCCCCGCCGGCGTCGAGCCCGCGGGGGTTTCTTCGTGCGCACGCGAGATGCTCCGGCTCACGCTCGTCGAGGGGCTCGGACCGGTCACCATCGCGCGGGCGTTGCTCGCGTTCGGGACACCCGAAGGAGTGATGCGCGCGTCGATTCGTGAACTCGCGCAGTTGCGCGGCGTGGGCGAGCGCAAGGCCGAGCAGATCAGGCGCGGGCTCGACAGTTCCGACGCCGCGCTGCGCGAGGAACTCGACCTGGCGCACACGCTCGGCGTGCGCGTTGTGGCGCGAGGGGAGCGCGACTACCCACCACTGCTCGAGCATGTCCCGAGCGCGCCGGTCGTGCTGTACGCGCGTGGCTCGCTCGATCCGCGTCGTGATCTGTACTCGGTTGGCGTCGTGGGGTCTCGACGCGCCACGCATTACGGTGTGGAGCAGACGACGCGGTTCTCGACGGCGCTGGCGCAGAGCGGGCTGACGATCGTCAGCGGCGGCGCGCGGGGCGTGGACACCGCGGCGCACCGTGCCGCGATGCAGACGGGTGAGGGCCGCACGGTCGCGGTGCTGGGGTGCGGGCTGGCGAACTGCTACCCGCCCGAGAACGCCGCGCTGTTCGACGAGATCGTGGCGCGCGGCGGCGCGATACTCAGCGAACTCCCCCTGCGCACCGGCCCGAACGCGGAGAACTTCCCGGCGCGCAACCGGATCATTTCCGGGATGTCGCTCGGTGTGCTGGTGATCGAGGCGCCGGGCAAGAGCGGCGCGCTGATCACCGCGCGGTACGCGGCGGAGGATCAGGGCCGCGAGGTGCTGGCGATCCCCGGGCGCGTGGACTCACCCGCGAGCGAGGGGACGAACGGGCTGATCAAGACGGGGTCGGCGGCGATGGCGACGAGCCCCCGTGATGTGATCGATGCGCTCGAGAACGCGGCGAGGCACGCGCACCGGGGCAGCCATGGTGAGCGGACCCGCGCGTTCGCGCTGACCGGCGGGGGGGAGACGGACGAAGCGCCGGCGATCGCGTCGCGCGGGCTGACCGAGCGCCAGCGTCTCATTTTTGAGGCACTCGATGAGCCGCGTTCGGTGGATTCTTTGGTGGAACGGACGGGCCTAGAAGCGGCGGCGGTGCTGGCCGAGGCGACGATTCTGGAAGTTCGGGGCATGGTTGCGCGGCGGGGCGACCGCCTTGAGCGCCGGTAAGTGCCAGCGAGGGCGAGGGATGCATCGAGGGCCGTTTGTACGGCATCTTTCTGGATAAATTCCCCTACAACTTCCGAAAACAGACTTGCAGACAGGCGTCTGATCGGGTAGACTCGTCCGAACAAAGTCCGAAGCGATGCGCCGAAAGCCGGAACCACCACAAGCCCGGATGCGGAAAGGTGAGAGGCCGCGACCTCGCGGAGGAGAGAGTTGTTGAAGGAGTCGCCGGCAAGGCGGCGTTGCAGGAACCGCGGCGGGAGAGGCCGCTTCGCACACAAAAGGTAGTCACCGGTTCGGGGATTCGGACCGGTCGCCACGCAGCAGTTTCGCAGCGGAGGCCCTATGCCCATCCCAACCAACGCGGTGCTTCGATTCGGTCCCGGCGGTTCGTTCACGGACACCTTCGTGAGTTCGTCCGATCGCACGCGGCTGGTCCGCTCGGACCTTTCCGGCGCGGGCGACTCGTTCTCCGAGCACGCCGAGGGCGGGGCGGGGGGCTCGTGGTCGGGACTCGATGCCGAGGCTCGTCCTTCCGGCGTCTCGCGTGCATCGCGATCCGACACCCCGGACCACGACACGGTCTCGGTTTCGGTGGCCGCGTCGCGCGCCTCGGCGGTGCTGCTGGCGCACACGCTCATGGAGCATCAGGCGAACGCGCTGAACCAGGTCGCCTCGCCGTTCGCCTCACTCGTCAATCGTTCGTCCGTTCGCATCAACCACGCCGAGGCCGCCGCGTTCGCCGGCCGCCCGGCGCGTCGTTTTTCCTTCGCCCAGGGCTTCGCCCGCTGGGCCTCAGCACGGGAAGCATCCGCTTATGAACCTCACGCCCAAGCAGTTGAAGATTCTGAAGTTGATCCGCGACTGGCGCGTTCGGACCGGCTATTCGCCGACGATGCAGGAGCTCGCCGACGAACTCGGCGTCAGCAAGGTCACGGTCTTCGAGCACGTCGAGGCGCTCATCCGCAAGGGGGCGCTGCTCCGCGAGCCGAACAAGGCACGCTCTTTGTCGATCGCTGACGGCGTCTCCGTCCCCGACGAGGAGCAACCGCTCAAGTTCCCGCTCGTCGGCAAGATCGCCGCGGGCTATCCCATCGAGAAGTTCGCCGACAACGACGAACTCGACCTCACCGATGTCTTCGGCCCGCGCGTGGGGCAGAAGGCCGGTTCGTTCGCGCTGCGCGTCGACGGCGATTCCATGCGCGACGAGGGCATCCTTGACGGCGACTATGTCATCATCGAACGCCGCGATGTGGCGAAGAACGGCGACCGCGTCGTCGCCCTCCTGCCCGACGGCCAGACCACCCTCAAGACCTTCTTCAGGGAATCAGACCACATCCGCCTGCAGCCCGCGAACCCGGCGTTCGAGCCGATCCGCGTGAAGGACTGCAAGGTCCAGGGCGTGGTAATGGGTGTGCTGCGGCGGTACTGATTCTCAGAAGCAGTTCGACCCGTACGACGAGAGCACGGCGTTCAGATCGCTGAAGTCGATCACGCCGTCGCCGTTCGCGTCGCCGGGCACATTCGCGCCCGTCTGGCCGAACGCGCCGAGCACGATGTTCAGGTCGGCGAAGTCGATCACCAGATCGTCGTTCGCGTCGGCGTCGTTCCCGACCCCCGGGCACGCTTGGCGGTTGACCGGAACATAAGTGGTCAGTTCCGGGCGGGGGTCCTCACCCGCGAACGAGTACACGCGGCCGTTGGCGACTTCGGCGGCGAATCCGATCGTCGCGTTCAGCAGCGCCGGCGCATCGGCCGCGTCGATCGGCGCGTCGAACACGATGTCGAGGATTTCGCGGCGATCGCCCGAGATGCCGAAGCCGATCGCGTTGCGCGGCGAAGACAGATTCAGCAGGAATTCGTTGAGCGTCTGCGATGGGCCGACGCCCCCCGGGATCACCCGGAACGCTTCCGAAGTGAGCACGGTCGGATCGGTGTCGTAGTTGACCAGCGTGCGTGCCCCGTCGGTGGACAGGGGCATGTCGGCGACGATGCTCAGCAGCACATCGCCCTCAGTCAGCGTCGCCGAGACGGGGGCGATGCGCCTCGGGCTGTTGCGCACGCAGAAATATTCCGTGGGGATGTCCTCTCCCGCGGCGGCGCCATTGGAGAACACGACGAGCCCGATTTCGAAGGCAAGCCCCGCGCCGACATCTCCACCGCCCGGACCCGGAACGCCCGGATCAATATTGATGAAGTCACCGGCGTTGAAAGCAAGCGCGCCGGTATTGAGCACCACATCCGCGATGTCCGCGTCGGTGTAGTCGCCGCCCGGGCCGCTCCCGGTGGTGAATCCGGTGTTGGTGAGGAAGATCCGCACGAAGTCGGCCCCCGCCGTGCCGCTCGCGATGAACGCGTCGAGTTCGGCCATCGAGTGGATGTTCGCCGCGTCGTCCGCGTTGAGGAACAGGAAGTACGAATCCGCGATCGTCGGGTCGTAGTTCAGGTTCGCCTGCACCTGCAGGTAGGGCGGATTGCCGTTGTTGACATCGAACACAGCCATGACGGCGCGGCCGCGGTTGCGCACGCCGGTGGTTCCGGGCAGCGCGGCGTTCTCCACGAACAGCGATCGGTTGTTCAGGTCGATGATCGGCAGGACCGTCGGGATGTCGCTGTTGATGATCTCGCGGGGGGCAACGATGAACGCGACGGGCGAATCGTTGTCGTCGGGGATCGATGCGCTCGACGGCCCGCCGTTCAGCACGCTGATCGGGATGTCCGCGGCGAGCGAGAAAGCGGACAGACCGAACGAGAGTCCCGCCGCTGCAAGAATGGTCGCCGTGCGCATCGTGTGCTCCTCGAAAGTGATCAGGCCTCCGGACGCCCCGACCCCGGGGCCGACCGATCGCCCAAGATAGCACGAGCAATGCCCGCCGCCTACGCCATTGATCAGGATTCGGCGTGTTCGTTGTGTTCCGGCACGATCTGTTCGGTCTCGGGGTCCCACCGTGACACCCTGGGGTGGTTCCACATCGTCCAGAGGGTCAGCAGGCGCTGGTCCTCGGGGCCGGCGAAGCGCAGGGTCACGCGGCGGCCGTCGTCGCGGGTGATGACCACGCGCGAGTCCCGGACGCTCTGCCGCTCGCGCGACAGAACGAGCGTCGAGTCGTCCGCCCGGAACACGGTGGTTGTGCGGATCGAACGGACGACCACGAGCGAGGGGGCCGCGAGCACCGAGTCGGCGAGTCCCGGGATCCAGCGCCCCTTCGCGGGGCTGAACACGCCGTAGAGC
>CAYGLT010000043.1:0-21111 GCA_964350875.1 uncultured Phycisphaeraceae bacterium
GCGCCGGTGCTTGGCGAACCACGACTCGATCGTGCGCGCCAGCGACTTGTCGTCGCTCACGAGGGCGCCTTCCCGAGCGCCTTGCGTACGCCGCGTTTGATGGACGCCCACTGCGCGTCGGGCGCCTTGCCGACGGTCACGAAGTCTTTGAGAAGGAGAAGGTTCGCCACACCCTCGACCCGGAACAGCGCCCTCGCGACTTCGTCGTCGGGGGACACTTCGCCCGCCGCCCGGTACGCGCGCGGCAACGCGGCGATCGGACGATCGAGCACGCACTTGATCGCGTTGGGATTGGGCGTCGTCTCGAACGCCACGACCTTCCAGGGCATGAGCAGATGTTATCGCGGCGTCATGCCCCGGGTTTCGATGAGCGAGCAGAGGTGATCGATGTCGATCACATGCCCGCCGCTTGATCGGTTGACGAGAACTCGTGTGATCGGGTGGCCCTGCTCCGCGCTGACCTGTTGAAGGTCTCGGAGGTACTTCGCGCAATCTTGAGGCGTCATCGAGATGAACGCAGCCTCATAACGAAGATGCTGCGGCGGACGCGCAAGCGTGTCGAGCATCGCACGATCTTTATCTGTGAACAGGAGTGCGGCTCCACGCCACTCGGCGACCCCGAGCCGTGGCCGCAAGTTGTCGCCCACGAAATAGAGCTGTGCCGCGTCGGCAAGGTCGGCATCGGACGCAGTGGGCTCTTGATCAATGCCGCTCGACGACACGAACGGCTCCACCCATGACCTGCCGCGACGCATTATCTTGCCGCGGATTCGTTCGCGATCTTCCGGACGGAAACACACATCGTCCGGCGGCGGGCCTTCGAATTTCTCAAGATCATCGAGGTGAATGATCTTCCGATATTCGCCTCTACCTGGCTGCTCCCACCCGTCGCTTACAAGAACATCTCCGGCATACCGCGAAGGGTAGCGTGTCTGAATTTCCAGAAAGTACGATGACTGCAAGTCATCGAACCTGGGATCAGCGTGACAGATGAGGCGCGGTTGATCGTCGGTGTCATAGAAGCGCGACAGAAAGACCTTCAGGCCGTGGTAGCGAACCAATGGGTAGAAAACAACATCCGCGAGCGGCGTGACGGTTCCATGAACGCTCGTCCTTCCATGACGCGAGAGCGTTGGATATTCCTCCTCCGCCGGAAGCCACGGCCCTCCGGTGATGAAGCACGAATCCTTCGCGACATCGACGCGCCCGCACAGCGCCCAGTATCCGCGCCAGTTGCACAGCACGCTCACGGAGTCTGTTCCGTCGTCCCCTGGACCTGCTGACTTACCCCACCCTCCAATGGAATATCGAACACCACGGCGGCGAGCAGCGTGAACAGCGTCACGAGCACAACGCCTACGAGGTTCAGCACGAACCCGCCCTTGACCATCTGCCCGATGCGCACATGCCCGCTGCCGTAAACGATCGCGTTGGGTGGCGTCGCGACGGGCATCATGAAGGCGCAACTGGCGGCCATCGCCGCGGGGATGCAGAGCAGGAGCGGGTCGATGCCGATGCCCACGGCCACGCCTCCGAGGATCGGGAGGAAGGTCGCCGCCGTCGCGGTGTTGCTCGTGAGTTCGGTCAGGAAGATGACCATCGCGCAGACCGCGAGGATGAGCATCCATGTCGGAACGCCAGCGAGGGCGGACATCTGTCCCCCGAGAAAGGCGTCGAGCCCGCTGGCTTTGACGGCGGCCGCGAGGGAGAGGCCTCCGCCGAAGAGGAGGAGCACGCTCCACGGGAGGCGGACGGCGGTGTCCCAGTCGAGCGCGAAGACGCCGCGTTTGGCGTCCACGGGGATCGCGAAGAGCGCGATGCCCGCGGCGATGGCGATGACCTCGTCGGTGATGAACTTGATGGGGGGGAAGACGCCGACGAACCAGTCCCACTCGGCGAGGAAGGAACGGCTGATCCACGCGATGGCCGCGCACATGAACACCGCGAAGACGAGACGCTCGGCGCCCGTGATCTTGCCCAGTTTGCCGATTTCCTCGCGGATCAGCGCGCGGCCGCCGGGGATCTCTTTCAGCCGGATCGGGAAGATTATGAAGGTCAGCAGGAACCAGGCGATGACGCTGAATGTGATTGCGAACGGAACGCCGACGAGCATCCACCGGCCGAAGCCGATCTTCTCGCCGAAGGAATCGGCGGCGAACTGCGCGAGGAACGCGTTGGGCGGCGTGCCGATGAGCGTGCCGATGCCCCCGATGCTGGCGCCGTAGGCCATGCCCAGCATGAGACAGGTCGCGAAGTTGCCGATGCCGGATTCCGCGGCGAGTTCGGTGATCGAGTCGCCTTCTTTCAACGACGCGGCCGGGTCGGCGGCGCCGCGCACACGCTCGATCGCGAGCGTGATGACCGTCACCGCGATGGGGAGCATCATGACGGCGGTAGCGGTGTTGCTGATCCACATGCTCAGCGTGCCCGACGCGAGCATGAACCCCGCGACCAGCGCACGGGGGCGCGTCCCGACGAGCATCAGGGTGAGCAACGCGATGCGCCGGTGGAGGTTCCATCGCTCCATCGTGAGCGCGAGGAGGAACCCGCCCATGAACAAGAAGATCACGGGCGAGGCGAACGGCCCGGCCGCCTCCTTGATGGGCATGATCTGGAGCGCCGGGAAGAGCACGAGGGGGAGGAGGGCGGTGGCGGCGAGGGGGAGCGCCTCGGTCATCCACAGGACGGCCATCAGCACACCGACGGCGGCGACGCGCCTGCCGGTTTCGGACAGGTCGCCCGCGTCGGCCCCGGGGGATGGCGTGAGGAGGAGATAGACCGCGATCGCGAGGAGCGGCGCGCCGAGTCGCCCGGCCCAGGCGACTGCATGGCCGCCGAAGCGGACTCGAGATGGTTCCTTTGCTCCGGGCCGGGCCATGGGTTTGTTGTACCGCGCTTGCGGGGAGATCGCGCGGTCGGGCGTTCTTGGTCGGGGGACGCGGTGTTTGCCGATATACTCGCTCCGGCGCGGATCTTGCGCCAACGCGGCGTGGTCCCGCGTTCCTCCAATCGCCCACCCCAGCCCCGAGGTCCCGCGTGGCCGTCTTTGAGTGGCTCAACCAGTTGTGGAGTCGCGCCCAGGGCTATCCGCTCTGGCAGATCGCGATCGAACTGCTGATCATCGGCGCGGTGGTGTTCTTCGTGTGGTCGTTCGTGCGGGGGACACGGGCCGCCGGGGCGCTGCGGGCGCTGATCATTCTCGTGGTCATCACGACGGTGGTCGTCCGGCTCGCGACGAGGAACGACGCTTTCCCCCGGCTCGCGCTGCTCTACGACCAGTTCCTCGGGTTCTCCGCGATCGCCCTTGTCGTCATCTTTGCGCCCGAGCTCCGACGGGCGCTGATGCGCATCGGCGAACTCCCCGCCGCCCGTTCCCTCTTCGGGAATGTGCAATCCCAGAAGGATGTGGACGAGATGATCGCGGCGGTCTGCGGCGCCGCGCGTCTGCTGAGCAAGAGCAAGTTCGGCGCGATCATCGCGATCGAACGCCAGACGGGATTGCGCGACTTCATCGAGGGCGGCCGCGCGCTCAACGCCGATGTCTCGCAGGACCTGTTGCTCTCGATCTTCTGGCCCAACAACCCGCTCCACGACATGGGCGTGGTGATGCGCGGCAAGAAGATCGTCGCCGCGGGCGTGCAGTTCCCGCTGGCCGAGCCGAACGAGATCAGCGACTCGAACCTCGGGACGCGCCACCGCGCCGCTGTCGGGCTGAGCCGCGTGTCCGACGCGCTGGTGGTGGTGGTCAGCGAAGAGACCGGCGCGATCAGCATCGGCGAGGGCGGGCGGCTGCGCCGGTGGTTGTCGGTCGAGACGCTCGAGGAAGAGTTGCGCAAGGGCCTGAAGGCGATGGTCACGGTCGACGCGTCCGAGTTGCACTACGACGACGAGGCGGCGCCCGACGCGCCGACGATTATCGAGCAGCAGCGCGAGACCGAAGCGCCCAAGACCTCAACCGGGCAGGGGAGCCGCTGACCGATGCTCGACCGACTCCGCAATGTCTTTCTCATCGCGCTCGTGACGGCCCTCGTGTGGATCTACGCCGAGGCCGAGTCGCTCACGCAATCCCAGCAAGAGGTGCGTGTCTCGTTTGTCAGCGGGGCCGACGATCTTGCGACGCGCGTGGTGAGCGACGACTGGCGCGGGATCGTGCGCGTGCGTCTCGAAGGTTCCGCGGCGTCGCTTCAACAGACCCCGCCGCGCATCGAACTCCGTCCCGGCTCGCCTTCGGTTCCCGATCAGGAGGGCGAGTACACGGTGGATCTGGCCGCTGCGCTGGGCGGTGATCCGGAACTCCAGCGTGCGGGCGTGAATGTGATCTCGGTCGAGCCGCCGACGGTGCGTCTTCGCATCGATGTGCTGCGCCGCCTGGACGATGCGCCGATCCGATTCGCGCTCTCGGGCATCGATCTCGAGCAGCCTCCCCGGCTCGACCCGGCGACCGCTGACCTCGTGCTGTCGCGGCCGATCGCGGAACAACTCGAAGCGTTCGACGGCGGCGCGTTCGTTGTCGCGCGCATCGATCCCTCGCAGATCGACACATCTCGCCGGGGGCTGCCCCAACGCGTGCGTGCGACGGTCGGCCTGCCCAACGGGGTGATCGCGAACGGCGGGACGGCACGGATCACGCCGCCCGAAACGATCGTCGAGATCGTCATCAGGCGCGATACGGCGACGATCACCGTGCCCTCGGCGCCGGTGCAGGTGCTCCTGCCGCCCACGGAGGCGGGCCGCTGGGAGGTCCGGATCCTTCCGGAGGACCTGTTCCTGCGCGAGATCGAGATCGTCGGCCCGTCGGAGTTCGTGAATCAGGTCCGCTCCAACGATGTTCGCCTGGTCGCGGTGCTGTCGCTCTCGAGCGACGAACTCGAGCGGGGGATCACCGAGAAGCGCGCATCGCTCGCGACGCTGCGCGACGGACTGATCGGTCAACCGCCTCCCGGCGCGCGCATCGAAGCGCGCGATCCGGTTGTCCGGTTCGAGATCATCCGCCGCCCTGACGGCGCGAGTTCGGAGGCGAGCGTTGAGCCGTCGTCGTCGTTCTTTGCCGATGCGCCCGACGACGCGACCGAGACGACAATCGCGGAATCCGAGCCCGTCACGCACGAGTGATCAGACGATCGGCGGTGCGGGCGGGCCGTCGCTCACCTGCGCGGCGCGCAGGATGGCGCGCCCGGTGGCGATCGGATCGCCGTCGTGGATGACCGGATCGCTCCGGGTTCCCGACCCCTGCGCGGTGACGCGTGATTCCGTCGGCCGCGATTCCTTCGACCCCATCCGCACGAAGACCTCGTTCGCGTATCGGGGCAGCCCGTCGCGTTCGCGCAGGACGAGCCGGTCGCGACGCGTGATGCGCAGGATCTTGACGGCCTTCGCGAACTTGGAGCAGTCGTCGGGGAGCACGCCGCGGACCGCGTAACCGGCGACATCGAGCAGCCCGATGACATACCCGGCCTGCGGCGCCGAGACGCGGTCGTTCGGGGGAGGCACGAAGCGCACCAGCGTGATCGGGGCTTCGTCCATCGCGATCAATTGTTCATGCCCGAGGGCGACTCGCGCGGGATCTCGTGCTTGTAGAACACCCGCGCGATCTCGAGGCCAAGACGCTCGGCGAGCCGGCGCTCTGCCTCTGCGCGTTCGCTCGCGCCGCCCGGGGTCTCGCCCGCCTGCTGTGTGCCCTGATAGATGACCGGGTAATCGGTGCCGGCCTCGGGCCAGAGCCGCATGTTGTTCGTGGCGTCGAGCACGCGGACCTGCGCGACGGCGTAGGGCTTGAGCGACACGCCGTCGGCCGAAAGGCCGAACCCGTCGAGCCGCGCGTAGATCACCACATCGGCGCCGAGCGTGCGTCCGACATCGACGATGCTGAACTTGTCGGTGACGCTCTCGCGCGAGGTGAGTTGGAGCGCGGTCTGCGCGGGGATCATCATGTTCGCGGGCATCTGCCCGCGCGCGATGAGGTCCTGCTCGGCGGTCTGGCCCATGATGAGCCGGAGGGATCTGCGCGGCGCCTTGTTCTGCGGGTCGTCGATGAAGATCACCGTGACCAGCGTCTTGTCGAGTTTGTACTGCGCGTCCTTGCTCGGGGGCGGAGAGAGCAGCACGACAGCGGGCGCGAGGTAGTTGCACCCCGCGCTGATGGTGGCAGCCGCGACCGCCATGGCGAACATCACTCGCTTTGCCGCGCTCAGTGGGCTCATCACGCTCCGCTCAATAATCGGGGTAGTAGGGTTCCTGGTGGTTGTAGAACACCCAGGTGACCCGGTCGGTGAGTCGGTTCATCAGGCGCGCCTTGACGACATCGGGGCCGAAATCGTTCGAGTTGAAGCCCTTCCCGTCCGGGAAGCCGACGCGGATCTCGCGACGGTACGAGTACTCGTCGGGCGCGAACGATTCCATCTCGGCGACGCCGAGCGTCGCGGCGGCGACGCCTTCCCAGACATACTGGTTGCCCGGCTCGTTGAGGCGGAACTCCATGAGGTCGACGAAGACGATGCGGTCAACGCCGAGATCCTCGGCCAGTTCGCTGTGGGTCAGCGCGACCCAGCGCGGGCGCTGGTTCATGTAGTTGATCATCACGCCCGGGGGGACATACCCGCTGGCGCCCGACTCGGCGCGGAGCCGCTCGCTCACGCGCGCCACGAGTTGGGGCACGAGATCCGGGAACTGCGCCTGGATCGCGCGGTCGGCGGCGACCACCACGGCGAACGACTTGCCCTGCAGCCCGACATAGTCGGCGGGCACCTCGTGCGTGCTGCTTTCCTTGTAGGACTCCATCATGCCGCCCACGGCGAGGGGCACCCAGCACCCGGGCATCGCGGCGAGCGAGGCGACCGCGAGGGCCGAGGCGGCGAGACAGAGTTGGGCTCGGCGGATGTGTTTCATGGATTCCACACGATGATCTTGTACACCCAGGACGCCAAGAGCAACCCCACGACAACGAGCATCGGCCGCGTCCTCAGGAGCGGGACTGCGGCTTTCCAGACCCGTGAGCCGGAAACGGCCGAGTAGAGACTGATCCAGAAGGCCGAAGCGGCCGCGATCGCGATTCCGGCGCCGAAGGGCTGTACGGCCAGCGCCTTGGTGAGGTTCCCCGAGGCGGCGGTGGAGACTGCGGTGGTCATGCCGCAGGTCGCGCAGGGCTTCCCGAGGGCCACCGCGAAGGCGCAGGGGGGCAGCCCGAGTTGGGTGTGCGTCCCGTGGCCGGCCGAGTCGGGGGCCAGCACCGCGCCGATGACGAGCATCGCGAGGCACAGCGCAGCGACAAGTCCCGCGTAGACACGGGGTTGGATGTCAGCCCGGGGGCCGCGGGATTCGCGGGCGATCGATGCCATACCGCTGATAGGGTAGCAGACCCTTCCCGTTTCACGGGCGGGCTGGTGTTCTGGGGAGCGCCCGAACTCAATCGAAGCGGAAGACACCCTTGCGGAACGCGTAGATGTACGCGATCAGCGTGGTGAACAGGAAGAACAGGGCCCGGCCGAGGAACGCGAAGGTCTCGTCCGTGCCCGGGCCGATCTGCGCGAAGGTGGTCGCCCAGGGGTAAAGGAAGATCACCTCGACATCGAAGACCAGGAAGGTCATCGCGAGGATGTAGAAGCGGACATTGAACCGCTTGCGGGCCCCGCCGAGCGGGTTCATGCCCGACTCGTAGGGCAGTTCCTTCACCGGGCCCGAGCGCCGGGGGCCGATGAGCATGGTGCCGACGATGTTGATGACGCCGAAGACGATCGCCATGAGCACGATCACGCCCACGGGCAGATAGGCCTCGAGGTTCCCGGGCGGGGGAGTCTGCGGGATCATGCTGAGCGTCGTCATCGGCAGGGCGGGCATCGTCGGCTCCGGGGCGTCGGTTTCCGGCGGGCAGTGTAGCGGCCGACGACGCTCCTTTCCGAGGATCGCGTGGGGCTTACGGGAGCTTCAGGCCGAGGATGGCGTCTTCCGCCGCGGTCGGGAACTCGGGCTGGGGCGAATCGGTCGGGTCGATGGGAGCCCAGTCGATGCGGGCGGCGCCGAGGGTGGTGCCCGTCGCGAACGCGAGGTCGACCAGCGAGATCTGGTAGTCCGTGAGCGCCTGGATCTCCGTCAGCCGCGCGTCGGCGAGGTCCGTGGACGCGTTCAGCACATCGGTGCTGGTGCGCCCGCCGACCTCGAACTGACGCCGCTCGGCGTCGAGCGTGCGGGTCGCGGTGATCACCGAGAGCCGCGACGCGAGGATGCGCCCCCAGGAGGAACGCACACGATCGGCCGCGTTGAAGGTCTCCTCGCGGATCGACTGCTCGCGGGCGTCGCGCGTCGAGAGCCGCTGCACGCGGAGAAGCACCGCTTCGCGCAGGTTCGCGTTGGCAGTCTGATTCCCGATGGGCATCTCGAACTGGGCGCGCAGGAAGTGGTCGATGTAGTCGAACCCGCCCGCCTGGCCGCCCGCGCTGGACCAGGTACCGCCCAGACCGTTGGTCACGGCGGTGTAGTCGAGCGTGAAGAGGGGGAGCGTCGCGTTCTTGCGCAGGGCGATGGTGCTCTCGTCGATCGCGAGTTGGAGTTCCAGTTCGAGGATCTCCATGCGATGCGAGACGGCCTGCTCGCCGAGTTCCTGATAGTCGAAGTCGTACCGGATCGGATCGGGCAGGGTCTGAGGGAGCAGGTAGGTCTGCGTCCCGATGTCGAGCCCCGGGGCGTTCATCACGCGCTTGAGTTCGCGCTCACGCTCGGAGACGAAGTTTTGCGCGGCGATGATCTGGTCCAGCGTTGACGCCAGCCCGCTCTCGGCGCGCGTCACATCGACTTCCGGAGCGTCGCCCGCGTCGACGCGACGCCTGGCGCTCTCCAACTGCTCGTACGCGAGTTGGTGCTGGAGGAGCCGGACCTCGAGCGCGCTCTGCGCCGCGTAGAGGCGCCAGTACGCCCGGTCGGCATTGGCGAGTTGGCGGATGATCTCGAGTTTCGTGCGCGCCTGGCTGATCTGCGAATTCAGCGCGGCGACACGGATGCCGTAGGTGTTCACGCGGCGACCGGCGTTGCGCAGGAGGGGCTGGCTGAGCGAGAACCGCCCGTCGATCTCGAACGCGGGGTTCAGCGTCGAGAACTGGTTGTTGGTGTCCACGCGGTCCATGGGCAGATCGAACGAGATCGTGCCGCCGCTGCGCAGGGGGATGCGCACGCCGGGCGTGAAACTCGACTGCTCGATCTGCGAACCCTCGAGTTGGGTCGCGGTCGGCTGGTCGGTGGTGCTGTGGGTCGCGTTGGCGAACACGACGGCGTCGAACGCGCCTTCCTCGGCGGTGACGCGCTGGTTGGCGATCGCGGGATCGACGAGCGTGGCGCGGAGACTCAGGTTGTTCGCCAGCGTCCACGCGCGGGCTTCTTCGATAGTGACCTCGACGCGGTCCTTGGACACGAACGGGTCCGGGACCTCGGTGGTGGGCGTGACCTCGGGGTCCTGCATGTCGGCCGGCGCGACATACTGCGCTGTGTCGAAGGTGTTGATCTCGCGGAGCCGCGCGATGCTGACGCGAGGGCCGAGGTCGCTCTCGTAGGTGACAAACGGACTCTTCGCGCATCCCGCGAAGGACGAGAGCGTCACGGCGCCGAGTGCGAGCGCGCAGCGACAGCCAAAGGGAGAGCGGAGCCGGGAGAGGTCATTCATGCCGGAGGGCCTCGATGGGGTCGAGCCGGGCGGCCTTGATGGCCGGGAACATGCCGAAGATCACGCCGACGGCGGCGCTGAACACGAACGCGAGGGTAATCGCCCACCCGGGGATGTGCGCTTCGCCAAGGTTCGTGTTCGGGAGGTTCTGGAGCGCGAGCGTCAGCGCCTGCCCGAGCGCGAGACCCGCGATGCCTCCGGCGACGCAGAGCACGATGGCCTCGACGAGGAACTGGAGCAGGATGATCGCGGACTTCGCGCCGACGGCCTTGCGCAGGCCGATCTCGCGGGTGCGCTCGCTCACCGACACGAGCATGATGTTCATGATGCCCACGCCGCCCACGAGCAGGGAGATGCTTACCACGCCGCCCGCGATGGCGGTGATGCCCGCCGCGAGCCCGTTGAACTGGTCGATGAACTGCTGGAGCACTTCGACCTGGAAGGTGTCGGGCCAGTCGGGGGGGAGTTTGCGCAGGTTGCGCAGGACGAAGCGCACCTCGGCCCGCGCGTCCTCGGCGGCCTCGGGCGTTGTCAGTTCCGCCATCGCGTACGAGATGGTGCGCAGGGGAGCCATGCGCTGCGCGGTGGAGAACGGAATGAAGACCTCGACCTGGGAGTCCCCGCCCCCGAACATCGCGCCGAGTTCTTTCGTCTCGACGACGCCGACGATCAGGAAGCGGCGGCCGTTGAGGAGCACGAAGTCGCCGGTCGGATCGCGGTCGAGGTTGAGTTCCTCGATGGTCTTGTCGTTGACGAGGCATACATACCGGGCCTCGGTCTCGTCGATGGAGTTGAACGGGCGCCCGAAGGTGACGGTGCGCGCCTCGATGGTGTGCCAGTCGGGCCAGATGCCCTGCACGGGGGCGCCGGCGGCGACATACTCGCCGTTGCGCACCTCGAAGGAGTTCCACATCACCGGAGTGATGAGCGAGATCGAGGGGCAGTTCTCACGGATGTCCGTGATCTCGTCGAGCGTGAGCGAGACTTCGTCCCAGCCGATCTTGTTGCGCAGTTCGCGAGGGACGCGACCGTCGAGGTAGACCTTCTTGGCGCCGAAGGTCTCGAACTCGCTGAGGACATAGCCCTTCATGCCGGTCAGCCCGGCGATGACGGCCGTGACCGAACCGACGCCGATGATGATGCCCAGCGAAGTGAGCAGCGCGCGGGCGTAGTTGGCGCGGATCTGCCCGAGCGCGAGCGCGACGGTCTGCATGAGGACGCGGACGAGGAACATCAGGCGTTCTCCTCGCCGTCGGCGCTCTGGGCGGCCATCGCGTGGTTCTCCTTGAGACTCTTGGCCGCGGACTCGAGCCACTCGATGTGGATCGGGTCGAGGTGGGAGGGCATGTCGGAGAAGATCTGCCCGTCGCGGAGCCGGACGATGCGCTCGGCGCGGCCGGCGACATCCTCTTCGTGGGTCACGATGACGATGGTCTGGCCCTCGTCGTGGAGCGCGCGGAGCAGGCCGATGATCTCTTCGGTGGTCTTGCTGTCGAGATTACCCGTGGGCTCGTCGGCGAGGATGATGCTCGGCTGGTTGACAAGGGCGCGGGCGATGGCCACGCGCTGGCGCTGGCCGCCCGAGAGTTGGTTGGGGCGGTGGTGGATCCGCTCGGCGAGGCCGACGCGTTCGAGGGCCTCCTTCGCGAGCGAGCGCGCCTTCCACCAGCGTCTGGTGGAGTAGACCAGCGGGAGCATGACATTCTTGAGCGCGCTCGAACGGTTGAGCAGTTCGAAGGACTGGAAGACGAAGCCGATCTCGCGGTTGCGCGCGACGGCGAGTTCGGACGGGCTCATCTTGTGGGTCGGTTTGCCGTTGAGGATGTAGTGGCCCGCGGTGGGGCGGTCGAGGCAGCCGAGCACATTCATGAGCGTGGACTTGCCCGAACCGGACGAGCCCATGATGGCCACGAACTCGTTGCGCCGGATCACGAGATCGACGCCGCGCAGCGCGTGGACCTTCTCCACGCCGACCTTGTAGATCTTGCGCAGGGCGCGGACCTCGATGCACGCGTCGGGGATGGGCGGCGCGGGCTTCGACGCTTTGACGCGCTTGCCTGACTGGGGCGCGAGCGCGGTCATCGGGATGCCTGCTCCGTGGACTTGGCTTCCGAGTCGCTGTCGGCGTCCGCTTCGGCGGCGGCGGGTTCGTCCTCCGACGCGGTCTCCTCGGGATTGGTGGTCTTGTCGGCGGCAAGGCGGACGGCGTCGCCGTGCTTCAGGTTGCCCAGCGCCTTGTACGGACCGGTGATGATCTGCGCGCCCTGCTCGACGCCCGCGACGAGAGCGGTGGTTCGCAGGTCGCTGGGCCCGATGCGCACGGGCACCGCGTGGGCCTTTCCGTCGCGGATCTCGTACACGATGCGCGCGAAGGTCTTCTGTGTGTCGACGGCGGGGTTGTCCTTCGTGATCTCTTCGGGCAGTTCGTCGATGCGTTTGTCGAGAACCGCCTGGCTCGGCGCGAGCATGACATCCTGAAGCGTCTCGACCTCGATGTCGACGCTCGCGTTCAGCCCGGAGTAGAGCGTGCGGCCCTGGGTGTCGACCAGGACCTCGACGATGAACACATCGCTGCCGTTGCGCGCCCGGGTGCTCTTGAGGGCGATGTGCCGCACCGTGCCCGTGAAGTCCTCGTCGGGGTAGGCGGTCAGGAAGATCCGCGCGTTCTGTCCGACGCGCACATCGGCGACATCGGTCTCGTCGCACTCGACCTTGACGATCATCTCGGAGAGATCCGCGATCTCCATGATCACGGTGCCCGCGTTGTTCATCGTGCCCGTGATGACGATCTCGCCCGCCTCGGCGTTGAGTTGCGTGACCACGCCCGTGATGGGCGACACGATCTCGGCGTAGCGGAGGTCTTCCTTGATGCGCTGGATGCCCGCCTTGGCCATCTCGATGCCCGCCTCGGTCGCGCGGAGGTTGGACTCCATGCGCAGTTTCTCGGCCTCGGCCTGCTCGAGCAGCGACTTGGCGACATCGTTCGATGCGTAGAGTTGCTGTCTGCGCTCCCACTCCGAGACGGCGCTGATGTAACTCGCGCGGGCGCCGTCGAGGCGCGCCTGCTCGGCGAGGAGCGAGGCCTCGCTGCTCATGAGTTGGGCGAGCAGGTCCGCGTTGTCGAGGCGCACCACGATGTCGCCTTTGTTGACCGGGTCGCCTTCTTCGAAGGGCAGTTCGGTGATCTGGGCGCTGATGCGCGCGCTGAGCGAGACCTTGGTGACCGGCTCGAGGAAGCCGGGCGCGCTGACGGTGCGCACGAGTTTGCCGGTGGTGACCGGGTCGGTGCGGACCTCGACGCCCACCCCGCCGCCCTTGGCGATGTCGAGTTGGGCCTTGATCTTGGGAGCGAGCAGCATGGCGCCCACGCCGCCCACGACGCCGAGGACCACAACGCTGCCGACAGTCCATTTGATCGCTGTCGCGACTGCTCCCATGTCTTCCTCACGAGTTGGGGCCGTGGGCGCATCGCGCCGGCCGGGGCTTCCGCTGTTCCCTATTCAGCGCGGCGGTTGGGGATCTCCCGCCTGCGCGGCAGGCCGTTCGTCGGCCGGGAACCGTCTCTTTGGTGAATGGTCGGCCTCTTGGGAGGTTGCGATCCACGCTGAGTCGGCGTCCGATCGGGCGACGGCTACCATCTTCCTTCCAGTCGAGGCATTGTTGGCATGCCGACCGGGCCGATTTCGGCGACTTCCGAACCTCGGCAAGATTCTGGTTGAATCCTCAGGGTGTAGCTCAGCTTGGTAGAGCGCCGCGTTTGGGTCGTGGAGGCCGCTGGTTCGAATCCAGTCACCCTGACTTTCCGCTTGTCCCGTGGGGAAGTGCCTGCGCGGTCTATCATCGCCGCCCATGGCTAAACGACGACCGCCCCAACTTCCCGATTCGTTCAAGGTCCTGCTGATCGGCGGCGGCGGCCGCGAGCACGCCATCGCGTGGAAATTGCGCCAGTCGCCCCGCGTGAAGGCGATCTTCGCCACCGATCACTCGAACGCGGGGCTCGGCTCGATCGCCAAGCCGCTCGACCACGCCTTCTCCATGCGCGAACTCTACCGGCTGGAGTTGCTGTGCGAGCGAGAGGGCGTCAATCTGGTGATCGTCGGTCCGGAGGCGCCGCTGGCCGAGGGCATCGCCGACAAACTGAGCAAGCCCGGCCGCGTTGTCTTCGGCCCGAGCCAGGCGGCGGCGCAGTTGGAGGCCGACAAGTGGTGGGCCAAGGACATGATGCGCGCCGCGTCGATCCCGACGGCCGAGGCGCGCGTCTTCCGCCGCGCGGATGAGGCGAAGCGGTACCTCGAGACTCGCAACGACGCGCCGGTGATCAAGGCGGCGGGCCTTGCGGGGGGCAAGGGCGTGTACCTCCCCGAGTCGCGCGACGACGCGGCCCGCGCAATCGACGAGATCATGGTCGCCAAGCGATTCGGCGACGCCGGCTCGCGGGTCATCATCGAGGAGCGGCTCACCGGTCCCGAAACCTCGGTGCTCGCGCTCATCGACGGGCGGAACATCCTCACGCTTGATCAGGCCCAGGACCACAAGCGCATCGGCGAGGGCGACACCGGGCCGAACACCGGGGGCATGGGCGCCTATTGCCCGGCGCCCGTGCTCAACGGCGAGCAACTGGCGCGCGTCGAGCGCGAGATCCTCGTGCCCATCGTGGACACCCTCCGGCGCGACGACATCGAGTATCGCGGCGTGCTCTACGCCGGGCTGATGCTCACCCCGGCCGGTCCGAAGGTGCTGGAGTTCAATGTGCGCTTCGGCGATCCCGAGTGCCAGGCCGTGCTGCCGCGCATGAAGTGCGACTTCGCGGAGTTGTGCTGGCGGACGGCGACGGGCTCGCTCGACGAGTTGTCGCTCGAGTGGGACAAGCGGCACTCGTGCTGCGTTGTGCTCGCGCAGGACGGCTACCCGGGCGAGAGCAAGAAGGGCGCGGTCATCGAGGGCATCGACGAGGTCGAGCGAGACGGCGCCATCGTGTTCCACGCGAGCAGCAAGCGCAACGAGGCGGGCAAGATCGTCAGCGGGGGGGGCCGCGTGATGAGCGTTGTCGCGCTGGGCGACACGCTCGACGAAGCGCGGGAACGCGCGAACGCCGCCGCGGACAAGATCCGCTTCGAGGGCAAGGTGTTCCGCCGCGATATCGGCGCGAAAGCGGCCGCGACCCGCTGATCAGCCGACGATCTGCTTGGTGTCGGTCCCCGCCATGCGCGAAGTGTTCTCCGCGATGCGAAAGATGACCGCGATCAGTTCGAGATAGACGCGCAGGATCAGCACGCTGAGCAGGAACGCAAGCGGGGACATGATCAGCGCGAAGAGGCCGTAGACCACGCCGATCTGGAATGCGCCGATGACGCCCGCGAAGATGTAGAGCGCGGACACCGCGATGCCGACCAGGTAGAGCACCTGGATGATCTTCACGGTGATGAACTTCGTGAAGCGGAAGTCGAGCAGGGGGGCGAAGGCGGACACGACATTGTTCTGAACGGGCTCGCTCATGAGTTCTCCTTTGAGGCCGGAGAATACAGCGCGGCGTGGCTTAGCGCGTCCACGAAAAAACCCGCGGGCCCATGCGGGCACGCGGGTGTGATGGTCAGGTCTGCGTGTTCGTTCAGCGACGACGGCGCGCGGCCGCGAAGCCCATCCCGAGCCCGGCGAGCACGCCGGTGCCCGTCGAGGGGATGACGAAGGTCCCCGAGAACGAGCCGGTCGCCGCGGCGACGGGCTGACCGGCCGAGCCGGCGGTGTCGAACGCGAGGAAGTTCGTCAGCGTGAACGCGGAATCGCCGATCACGCCGCCGCCCGGGAAGCCGAGCGCCGAACCGTTGATCGGGTCATCCATGAAGTAACTGGTGGCCGGGCCGATGAGCGATCCGGCGATGAAGCCGGGGCCGGCGCCGCCGTTCCCGCCGGCGGGCGAGGAAGAGGTGGCGAACACGCCGAAGCCGTCGCCGACGAAGCCGACGAGGAGGGTGTCGTTGGGGTTGTTGGGATCGAAGAAGCGGAACGACCCCTCGAAGTCGCCGCCGAACACGCCGGCGCCTCCGGTGGTGATGTCCTGCTCGACATAGAACATGGCTTCGAAGCCGGCGCGCTGGGTGACGAGGCCGACCTCGCCGCCCATGTTCACCACCAGATCGACCTCCACACCATCGACGGTCGCGATGGTGAGGAACGAGTTGGGGGCGCCGCCGAAGGGCGGGGCCGTCTGGCTCATCTCGAAGATCCGCTCCACATTCGCGGATCCGGCCGCGAACGAGACGGACACGGCTGCCTGCGAACCGGCAGCGACCGCGAGCGCACCAGCGCCCGCAAGCATGCGGTTGATCATGATCTCTGACTCCTCTATTCCTGTTTGGCCGGCGTGTGCGCGCCGGCGCAGACTCTGTGCGACGGGAGGGTACCAGATCGGCCCCGACGCATCCAGACTGAATCCCCGGAATGAGGCAACTTTTTGCGATCTGCACCGTTCCTGCGCACTCCCGGCGCGGGCTTGACGCTGGACCGTCTGGTTGGACCTCCGGAACCCCTGCCATCACAACGCGTTCTATCCCCCCTCATCGGTGGGGATGGCGTCGGCCGCCCCGCGACGGGCGGGCGAGAAATTCATCGAAAACGATGGCCTCTCAGGCCACGAAAAAACCCGCGTTCCCGGGAAGGAACGCGGGTTGCGCGGAATGTTGAACGGGAGGGGGAAACGCGTCCAGGAAGGGGGACGAACGAACTCCCGTCAACAACACTTCAGCGACGGCGACGGAAACCGGCGAGGCCGGCAGCGCCGAGAACAGCGATAGCGCCCGGGGTCGGGACGGCCTGACCGACGGTCAGGTTGTCCATGGTGGCCCAGTACGGGGTGCCGCTCAGGTCGTCCGGAGCGTCGATCGAGATGCTCGAGATCGCGACATTGCTGATGAAGCCGCGGAAGTCGCTCGGACCGGTGCTGGTGTAGGAAACATTCGTGCCATCGCTCAGCGCGATGTTGATGTCCGTGCCCGTGGGGAACACGGAGATATCGGTCGCCCAGAAGTTGCCGCCGACGGCGAAGACGTTGCCGCTGGTGAAGGTGACGACGATCGAGTCGCCGGCGTTGTCGGTCGAGATGAGACCGGTGTCGTTGTAGAGACCGCTGACGGCGCCGGCCTGAGTGTTCACATCGTACGAGAAGCCGTTCTGCGAGTACGACAGGGGCAGCGACGGGCCGGGGACGGCGTCATCGAAACCGTTGGTGTAGTAACCGGCGGCGAGGTTCGCGATGAACGAGGCCGAGTCGGTGTACACGGTGGCCGAACCGGCGACGGCGGCGCCGGCGCAAGCAACGACCGAGAGCGCCACAGCGCTGCGGGTGATCAGATTCATGATGTCCCTCCAAACAGAACACAAATGACAGCGACCGGAGTGACGTGCTCCGTACCCAGAACAAACCGGGCTCAGTCGCGGGTGCCTGACTCTCTCAAGCGATCAGGTCTACGGCCGACCATACCCCACGGTTTCACCAGGGTCGAACCTAACCCCGGATTTTCACCGGCCTTCACAAGATAAACACGATCCGGACCGCTCAGACCTTGCGCAGGTTCGCATATCGCAGGACGAGGGTCTTCGTCCCGACATCACGGAACGCCACCGTCGCCTTCGCGTCCACGCCGCCCGTCACCGCCATGACCTTCCCCACGCCGAATCGCGGATGGCGGACCATCGAGCCGACCGGGAACTCCGCGTTCATCTTGGGCTCGCCCCACGCCCGCGCGTTGCGCACCCCGATGTCCTCGTCCGCGTCCTCATAACTCAGCAGGTCCGCCTGGTCCGAGAAGGAAACGCCGTCTTCCGGAAGTTCGCGCAGGAACTGGCTCGGGACCGTGCGGTCGCGCATGCCGCGCACCGTGCGGTACTTCGCGCTGGTCATCAGCAGGCGCTCCATCGCGCGGGTGATGCCCACGAACGCGAGCCGCCGCTCCTCTTCGAGTTCCGAGTTGCTCTCCCGTGCGCGCGAGTGGGGGAGCAATCCTTCTTCCAGCCCGATCATCGCGACCGCGCGGAACTCGAGCCCCTTCGCCGCGTGCAGGGTCATCAGCGTGATCGCGCCGCGCGCCGGGTCCACCTTGTCCGCGTCCGCCACCAGCGACACCGACTCCAGATACCCGCGCAGCATCGCGAGCAGCGGGGGAGTCTCCTCCGCATCGGGCGCCGCGGCCGCGTCCGCGCCGGGGTCGTACTCCAACTCGAACTCGCGCGCCGACGAGATCACTTCCGCAAGGTTCGCCAAGCGCTCCTCGCGCTGCTCTTCCGTGTCGCCCGACTTCTTGCCGTAGTGCTCCTCGAGACCCGACTCCTTCACCACGCGCTCGACCAACTCGGCCAGCGACGCGCTGATCTCGGCGCCCATGAACGAGCCGCCCCCGCTCCAGCCCTCGACCAGTTCCACGAACCCGCGCATCGCCTTGCTCGCGCGCGGCGAGACGCCCTCGATGCCCTCGCTCATCGCCAGCGCACGCATCATCGGGACCTCGCGCTCCTCCGCGAGCATCTGCACCCGCGCGAGCGAGGTTGCCCCGATCCCGCGCGTCGGCTTGTTCACGATGCGCAGGAGCGACACATCATCATTCTGGTTCGCGAGCAGACGCAGATACGCCAGCGCGTCCTTCACCTCTTCACGCTCGTAGAACGCCGTCCCCCGCGCGATGACATACGGAACGCCCGCCGCTCTGCACCCGTCCTCCATCACACGCGACAACGCGTTCGTGCGGTAGAAGATCGCGCAATCCTTCCACAGCAGCGGCGACCCCCCGGTGTCGTCCCCCTCGGTCGCCTCCTTCATCTCCTTGAACCAGTCGATCACCAGCGACGCCTCGTGGTGCTCGTCGCGGCACATCACGATCTCGGGCTTCACCCCGCCCTTGCGCTCGGTGAACAGGTCCTTGTCCTTGCGCACCGTGTTGCGCTTGATCAGCGTGTCCGCGACCCGCAGAATCGTCGGCGTGCTCCGGAAGTTCTGCCCAAGCGCGATCACCTCGCACCCCGGGAACTGCTGCTCGAATTCGAGGATGTTCGCGATGTCGGCGCCGCGCCACCCGTAGATCGACTGGTCGGGATCGCCGACCACGCAGATGTTGGGCGTCGAGCCGTCATCCCTCTTCGCGATGAGCGTCGCCAGCACGAACTGCGCGTGGTTCGTGTCCTGGTACTCGTCCACCATGAGGTATTGCCACCGCGCGCGCACCTCGCTCGCGATGCGCTGGTTCGTGCTCAGCATGCGCACCGTCAGCATCAGCAGGTCGTCGAAGTCCACCGCGTTCGCCGCGCGCAGGGCCTTCTCGTACCCCGTGTACAACTTCGCGATCGTCTTCGCGTGGAAGTCGTTCGCGCCCTTCGAGAACGCGGCCGCGTCCTGCAGTTTGTTCTTCGCGTCGCTGATCCGGTGGATCACCGCGCCGGGCGGCCAGTTGGTCGTGCTCAGCCCCGCGCTCGCGATCACGCGCTTCATCAGCGCCTGCTGATCGCCCGAGTCGTAGATCGAGTAAGTGCCCGTCAGCCCGGGGATCTGCGCCTCGTCCGCGTAGCGCCGGAGCAATCGCGCGCAGAGCGAGTGGAAGGTCGTCACCGTCAGCCCGCGCGCCTGGCGTTCGTCGCCGCCGAGCAGATGCAGCGCGCGTTCGCGCATCTCGCCCGCGGCCTTGTTCGTGAAGGTCAGCGCCATCACCGACCACGACGGGATGCCCAGCCGGATCAGGTGCGCGATCCGCCGCGTGATCACCCGCGTCTTGCCCGACCCGGGCCCCGCGATGATCAGCACCGGCCCCTCGGTCTGCTCGACGGCACGCTTCTGAGGCGCCGTCAGACCCTCCAGGAGGGGGTCAGCGGGGTCGTGGTGGGGGAGTTCCATCTCCACAAGGCGGTCCGATCCTTCGGCGTGGCGGGTCATCCACCCAGCGTAGGGCCTGAGAGAAGGCAGCGGGCAACAGGCAGCGGGCAGCGGTCTTGCTCCCTCCCCTGTCGAAGACGGGGGAGGGCCGGGGAGGGGGTCTTCTTTTCAATCCCCTCCCACTCGTGGGAGGGGGCAGGGGGAGGGTCTTTCTCGGGGGCTCCCGCCTTCCCGACACCCCGCGCCAGGACGCGCCACCTTATCCACATTCCCGCCATCCCTCGCCACCACAACATCTTGGGCCATGCGACCGCTCCCGCGATTCCGCGCCCAACCCGTCGTCGGTCAATTTCGATTCCCCCGGCCCCGAGGCGCAAGCGCCAGCAAACCCGCTACTTATCGGTCATCGACAGGATTTTCACCAACAATCCTCAACACTTTGTGTGAGAGACCCCTTGCGACCACCATTGGTTGTGGTACCATCCGCCGGGTGAATGAGGGAAGCAGCCTTCGGACGGGCCTCGATGCCCCTCCCACGGCTTTCAGACAGTCCATCCTCCTCCTTGATGGCCGGGTCCGCCCGGCCCGCACGGAAGCATGATTCTGGCCGCCGAAGGCGAGGGCACGACGCCCGGACCCCGGCACTCGCGAAACCGTCGCTCCTTGTCCCTCTCCCCTCCCATCTCCCCCTGGGGAGCGGCAACCTCGCGATCAGCCCAACGCTCGCGGATCACGCCCACGACCCGCGAGCGCTTCTCTCCCCTGACTCCCTCGCCGTGTGTCCCCGGCAAGGGCAGCCACCACAACCCATCCGTTCCGCGCAACGCGAGCGAGACCGGAAACGGACGCCGTCTGCGCGATCCTCACGCCTTGACCTCAGACCCTTCGAGCGCTCCGCACCGTCGCAACCCATGACCACGCTCGCGACACACCACGACGCTCTCAACGAAAGCACCACCATGGGCGTGCTCTGCGATACACAGATCCGCGAACTCGTCGGCATCGAGCCCTTCGAGGACAACAAGAAGCGCCCCGGACGCATCTCCTGGGGCGTCTCCTCCTACGGGTACGATGTCCGCGTCGGCGCACGCTTCAAGATCTTCACCCCCACGCCGCGCTCCGGTGAAGTCACCATCGTCGACCCCAAGAAGTTCACCGACGACCTCTTCGTCGAGGTCGACGCGTCCGTCAACGCCAACAAGCCCGGCTGGGGCGCCGACGGCGGCGTCGTCATCCCCCCCAACTCCTTCGCGCTGTGCGAGACCGTCGAGACCATCACCGTCCCGCGCGATGTCCTCGTCGTCTGCGTCGGCAAATCCACCTACGCGCGTTGCGGCCTCATCGTGAATGTCACGCCCCTCGAGCCCGAGTGGCGCGGCAAGGTCACGCTCGAAATCTCCAACACCACGCCGCTCCCCGCCAAGGTCTACGCCAACGAGGGCATCGCCCAGTTCATCTTCATGAAGGGCGACAAGGTCTGCGCCGTGTCGTACGCCGACAAGGGCGGGAAGTACCAGGACCAGGGCGGGCTCACACTTCCGAGGGTGGACTGATGCGGGCAATCGGCAATGGGCAATCGGCAATGGGGGGGATCACGATGTCGGACGACATC
>CAYGLT010000044.1:0-20992 GCA_964350875.1 uncultured Phycisphaeraceae bacterium
TCCGGGTATTGCCTTCGTCCGGCGCGGACGGCCACGGCTGGTTCGCCCTCCCGGGCGAGACCGGGCTGACCTTCCCGACGCTGTATCACCTTCCGCCCGGCGCGGAGCCGGGCACGGTGCGCGGCGGGCCGCGGCTCGTGAACTTTCCCGAGGCGATCGCGTCTGGTGGGGATCGGATCGTGCTGGTCATGCCGCGCGAGCGGGTCGATCGCGCGCGACGCGCGAGCGAGAGCAAACAACAGGAAGCGCAGGCGGACGCGAAGCCGGCGCGGCTGATCCGGCGGGTGCAATCGCTCCGCGTGGTGAAGACCGGGACCGGGGTGTGGGACTACCTGCCGCGCGGGCGTGAACCCGTTGCGCTGCCTTCGCTCCCGGGTCGCGGCGAGTTGCGCGGCGTGGTCAGATCGGACGCGACGCTCTTCGCGTTGATCCAGGGCGCGCCGCGCGACGAGGGCGACTTTGCCGACACCGCAGCGCGGGAGGACATCCTGCTCGTGCTCGAAGAGGGCGGGGTGGAATGGTCGGCGTTCCCGCTTCCGGCGGGGTGGGTGGTCGAATCGCCCGGGGCGATGGTCGCGGGCGCGAGCCGCGTGGTGCTCCTGCAGAACGACAACGCGTGGCAGGCGTCTTCGCGGGCGGTCGCGCGTGGCGTTGAAGGCGCGTGGTCGCCTGTTGACCTGAAGACTGATGTTGAAGACGCGTCGTTCGCGACGGCGGGCGCTTCGATCGTCGCGGCGCACGCCGAGCCGGAGCGGATCACGCTCGACCTGCTCCGGGAAGGAACGACGACGCCGCTCGGGGTGATCGATCACGCGGCCGACCAGTACGCGATCATCGGCGGCGGTGATCTGCTCACGGTCATCTGGCGCGGCGAGGGAGACCTCACACGGCTGCGCGCAACGGTCATCTCGGCGGTCACGGGCGCGACGCTGTTCGACGACTACGCGAAGACGAACGCGGTGGTCACGGGGCGCGAGATCCAGTCGCTGGGGCTCCTGGTCGGCGCGTTGATGCTGACGATCCTTGTCTTCGTGCTCCGCCCCGAAGAGGCGCTCGGCGGCGTGGTGGTGATGCCCGACGACTTCGCGATGGCGAGCCCGTTCAGGCGGCTGGTCGCGGTCCTTCTGGACCTGGCTCCGACGCTGGCGCTGGCGGCGGTGGTGTTCGGGGTGTCGGGTCGCGAGTTGCTCGACGCGGCGGTGCTCTCGGACAGTTCGACGACGCGCGGCGCGCTGGCGCTGGCGTCGGCGTTTCTTCTGACCGGTCTTCACAGCACGCTCGGGGAATGGCTGTTCGGACGGACGATGGGGAAGGCGATCTGCCGATGCCGCACGATCAGCGTGCGTGGTGAGCGGGCGAAACTCTGGCAGGCCGCGCTGCGCACCTTCGTGAAACTGCTCTTCCCGCCGTTCGTGCTGTTCCTGTTCCTCGACGCGCGTCGGCGTCACCCGGGCGATCTGGTCGCGGGGACCGCGGTGATTCAGCGCAGGCGCCCGGGCTACGGCGAAGACGACGAAGACGCTCCCCCGAGCGAGTGAGTGAACAGGGCGCCGCTTACTCGACCGCGCGCTTGAGTTGAGCGCTGTCGATCTTGACCATGGTCATCATGGCCTGCATGGCCTTGGCGGCTTTGGTTTCGTCGCTGTCGGTGATCATGTCGATCAGCAGTTTGGGGTCGATCTGCCACGAGACGCCGAAGTGGTCGGTGATCCAGCCGCAGGCGACGGGGGTTCCTCCTGCGGCGACGAACTTGTCCCAGTACTCGTCGACCTGCTGCTGGGTGTCGCAGAGCACGGCGATCGAGATTCCCTGGTTGAAGGAGAACTGTGGGCCGCCGTTGAGCGCGGTGAACTCGCGGCCGTCGAGCGTGAACTCGACGGTCATCACGCTCCCGGCTTTGAAAGGCGACTGGGGGCCGAGGTCGGGGTAGCGGGCGATGCGGGTGATCGTTGAGTTGGGGAAGATCGAGGTGTAGAAGCGGGCGGCTTCCTCGGCCTGATCGTTGAAGGTCAGGAATGTGGTGATGCTGGGCATGGTCCGATCGTACAGGGCCCTGCGGATCGCGCGGCGACGGTCTGTGCGGGTTCGGGCGATTTCGGGGGTGGTCGGCGGGTGGTGTCGGGACCTTCACGGGACGATGAAACCGTGTTCGGGCGCGCACGGCGCGCTCGCTCCAGCGCCCGGTCGCCCACGCCCGATAAGAAGGGCATCATTGTTCTCGATCGTGTGTTCTCAGGTGAGCGTGGATTTTCCCTGTGAGTGATTCCCCGAAGAAACCCGCAGAGACCCCCGAGGGTGAGGCGTCCGCCGCTCCGGCTGAGGGCACGGATATCGACGCGCTGCTTTCCCAGGCGGACAAGCAGCGTGCGGACGCCAAGGCGAAGGTCAAGAAGTCGGGAAACGGCGGCTCCCGGGTTCGGGAGTTGTGGCAGGGGCCGGCGCTGGTGCTCGGCGCGGTGATGCTCGTGGGAGGGGTGATCGCGGCGTTCTCGACCAAGCCGCCGTTCGATGTCGAGGGTTCGCTCGCGAAGGCCGAAGCGTTCGTGGAGGAAGGCGAGGGCGGGCCGGCGCTCACGGAACTTAACGGCAAACTGCTGGACATTCTGGGTGTGTCCGAGGCGCCCGAAGAGTTGAGGAAGCGATTTCACCGGTCGCGCGCCAGCGCGATGTATCTGGAGATGCGCGGCAAGGGGCTTCAGAGTCCGGAGAACTACCGGCGCGTTCTGGACGAACTCGCGACGCTCGAAGCGCTGGGCGAGGAACTCGACGCCGCGGAGATTGCGCGGTCGATCGAGGCGCACCTCGCGCTAGGCGAGAACGACGAGGCGATCCGGCTGGTGAACACGATCGACCCGTCGGACGGGGAGCGGCGTCAGCGGATGCTGAAACTGGTGATCCGTGCGGCGATGAACGACCTGGAGACCGCCGAGGCCAAGGGCGGTTCTCCCGAGCGATTCGAGCAGGCGTTGGGCTTGCTCACGCGGCTCGCGGCTGCACCTTCCTTGGACGAGCGGGACCGGATCTGGACGATCGCGCGGCAGGCGGAGTTGCGGCTGGCGGCGGGGTACAACGCCGAAGCGGTCGCGCATTTGCTCCGCGAGATGCAGCGCGTGGACGCGCTGCGCAGCGAGGAGGCGGGCGAGTTGTATGTGCTGCTCGGCCGCGCGTACTTCCACCTCGGTCAGTACACGGAAGCGGCGCAACGGCTCAGCCAGGCGGACATGACGCTGTCGCCGACGGATGAGCACCGCTCGACGACGAACATCCTGCTTGGCCGCATCGCGATGCTCCAAGGGGATCCGGAACTCGCACGGGACCGGTTCGCGTTCGTGACGACGACCTTCGGCGGCGCGGAGGATGTGAACCGCGCGTGGCTCGGTCTCGCCGAGGCCGAGGCGACGCTCGGGAACTACCACGAGGCGGGCGAGGCGTACAAGGTGCTCGTGGAGAATCTGCGTCGCACTCCGGAGGACGACGCGCGCCACGGCGATGGCATGCTGGGGCATATTCCCCCTCGTGCGCCGTCCGTCGCGAGCGCCGGAACGCCCGACGGTCCGCACGGGTCGGAGCGCTCGGGCGCTCACGGCGATGAGGAGCCGCTGGCGTCGACGCTGCCTGCGGCGCCCGATGGCCCGCCGGTCTCGATGGCGCTCACGCCGCGCTTGATGTCGAGTCTGCGCACGCTCGCGACCGATCGCCTGAACGCGGATGATCCCGAATCGACGCTGCGCTTCGCGCAGATCGCGGAGTCGCTGCGCGGCGCCGACGAATCGCCCGAATGGACATCGCTGCTTCAGGCCCGGGCGTATCGCACGCAGGCCGACGACCTCGCGAGTGACTCCGCGCCCGAGGGGGACCTGGCGCGGCTGAACGAAGCCGATCCGATCACGCTCCGGGACATCAAATCGAAGTACCTCGCGGCGGCGACGGAGTATCGGCGTCACTCGCGCGCGGTGATCGGTTCGGACGATGACGCGTTCGGTCAGTCGCTCTGGAACGCGGCGGACAGCGCCGATCTCGCGGGCGATTACGAGCATTCGGTGAAGTGGTTCAGCGAGTTCGTGAACGGTCGTCCGAACGACCCGCGCCGGGACAGCGCGCGGTTCCGCATCGCGAAGGCGCACCAGGCGACGGCGGATCTGGCGCCGGCGATCGACATGTACCGGGAACTGATCGCGTCGAACCCGTCATCGGGCGAGGGGTTCCGGAGTTATGTGCCGCTCGCGCAGTGCCTGATGACGGACGCGGATCCCGGGAATGATCTGGAGGCGGAGAACCTGATCCGGCGCGTGCTTGCCGGTTCGGTCCTGCCGCCCGAGGCGCCGGAGTTCCGGCTCGCGCTGGACGAGTATGGTCGCTTCCTTGTGCGCGTCGGGAGGTATCCCGAAGCGATCGCCAAACTGACCGAGTCGCTGGAGCGTTACCCCGATTCGCCCGACGCGATGCTGGTGCGGTTCAAACTCGCTGAGGCTCTGCGGCTCTCGGCGGGTGAGATAGCGATGCAACTCCGCGAGGCGATGCCCGAGAGCCAGCGCCGCGAACTCGAGCGTCTGCGGCGCGACCGGCTGAGGCAGGCGATGGGGGAGTACGAGCGTGTGGCGCTGCGGACGAACGAGTCGTTTGACCCCCATGTCTCGGGGGTTGAGCGCAACGCGATCCGCAACGCGTTCTTCTTCCGTGCGGACTGCGCGTACGACCTGGGCGAGTACGACCGGGCGATCGAGTTCTACGACGCGGCGGCCCAGCGATTCAGCACCGACCCGGCCTCGCTGGTGGCGATGGTGCAGATTGTGAACGCTTACGCGGCCACTGACCGATGGACCGAGGCAAGAACTGCGCATGAACGCGCACGCCAGCGGTTCCGCGAACTGCCCCCCGAGGCGTTCGACCGTCCCGACCTGCCGATGGACCGGCGGCATTGGGAGCGGTGGCTCGACTCGGTGGCCGAACTCGCGATCCGCAGCGAGGACTGACGGATTCTCCCTCGGCCCGGAGCGGCCGAGCACAAGCCCCGACCGAAAGGATGGTCACGGATGACCGCCCGGCCCAACGGACGCCCCTCGGGCGTCGAGCACGACCCGCACACCGATCCGGCGCGTCTCGCCGCCCGGCTCACCACGGTTCTCGAAGAGCACGAGACGCTCTACGAGCGGCTGACGGAACTCAGCGAGAAGCAGTCGGGGCTGATCGACGAGGACAAGACCGACGAGTTGCTGGGCGTTCTGGCCGAGCGGCAGCGTGTGGTTGATCGACTGCTGACGGTCGGCGAGGAACTCAAGCCGTTTCAGGCCCGCTGGGACGATCTGCTGGCGCAGTTCGACAGCGATCGCCGCGAACTGCTGCGCACCAAGGTGCAGGCGATCCAGCGGGCGGCGAAACTGGTGAACGAGCGTGACGACCACGACCGGGCGAGGCTTGCGGCGCAGCGGAAACTGCTCGCCGAAGAGATCGCGGGCGTGGGCAAGAAGCGTGGCGCGATCAGCGCGTACGGCGGGAAGGCGGGGCCGACGCCGCGTTACCAGGATCGGCAGGGCTGATGCCCACCGCCGCCGATTCCATCCCGGTGAAGATCGACGCGTCCGAGGCGAAGGCGCCGGGGGCGTCGGGGGCGTCGAGCATGCCTTCGCTCTCGGAGCATGATCTTGCGGAGTTGCTGACCTCGTTCAACGAGGTGACATCGAAACTGCAGGCGACGCACGAGACGCTTCGGGCGGAGGTTTCGCGGCTTCAGCGCGAACTCCTGGACGCGAACGAGGCGTTGCGTCGGAGCGAGCGACTCGCGGCGCTGGGCGAGATGGCGGCGGGCATCGCGCACGAGATCCGCAACCCGCTGGCGGGGATCGGTCTGTACGCGCGGATGCTCGTGGCGGATCTCGAGGACCGCGCCGAGTGCAGGCAGGTCGCGGAGAAGATCGCGATGGGAGTCCGGGGGCTCGACGCGATCGTCGGGGATGTGCTGACCTTTGCGCGGCGGATCGAGCCGCGTTCGGAGCCTTGCGAGGCGTGCGCGCTGTTCGCGCACGCGTTGGAGGTCTGCTCGCCGCAGATCGAGCAGGCGGGCGCGACGGTCGAACGGCGCGACGAGCCGCGCGGCGGGATCGAGTTCGCGTGCGATCAGGGGTTGATGCAACAGGCGTTGGTGAACCTTGTGCGCAACGCGGCTGAGGCGATCGCGGAGATGCCGGCGGATCGGCGGCCGGCGTCGCCGCGGATCTCGCTGGACGCGCAGCGCGTGAAGGTTCGCGAGCCGGGCGGGACGAGGGCGATGGTCTCGCTCGTCGTCGAGGACAACGGGCCGGGCGTCCCGGACGAGGTGCGTGCGCGCATGTTCAACCCGTTCTTCACCACGAGACACACGGGCACCGGGCTCGGGCTGGCGATCGTGCACCGCATCGTTGATGCGCACGGGGGCCGGGTCCGGGTCGCGGTCGCCAAGCGGTCGTCGGGCGGGACGACCGTGGAGATTCTTCTTCCAGACACCAGCGCCGTGGGGCGTGATCAGCAGGAAACGGAGCGGACCGAATGAGCACGGTGCTTGTCGTTGATGACAAAGAGATGATGCGCGACAGCGTCGGGACGACGCTCCAGCGGGCGGGGTTCACGATCCTCTCGGCGCCGGGCGGTCAGCAGGCGCTGGAGATGATTGCGCGGCGCCGCCCGGATTGTGTCGTGACGGACCTCAAGATGCCCGGCCTGACGGGCATGGAACTGCTCGAGAGCGTGCGTGACATCGACGACGACCTGCCCGTGGTGCTGATGACGGCGTACGGCGATGTCGGCACGGCGGTGAAGGCGATCAAACTCGGCGCGTTCGACTTCATCACCAAGCCGTTCGAGGGCGACGAACTGGTGATCGCGGTGAAGCGCGGCATCGAGCACGCGAGGTTGAAGCGTGAGAACGCGGTGCTCCGTCTGGGCGGGAGCGCGAACGGCGGGTCTTCGAGCGCTGCGGCGCCGACATCGGGGCCGCGCGGCGCGCAGCGGATCGTGGGCGAATCGCCGATCATGCAGGAAGTGAAGGAGCAGGTCCGAGCGATCGCGGGTTCGCACGGGACGGTGCTGATCACGGGCGAGTCGGGCGTGGGCAAGGAAGTGGTGGCGCGTGCGATCCACGAGATGTCGCCGCGTGCGCCGGAGTCGTTCCTCGCGATGAACTGCCCGGCGCTGGCGGAGAGTCTTCTCGAGAGCGAGTTGTTCGGGCATGAGAAGGGCGCGTTCACGGGCGCGGACCGTTTGCGCAAGGGGCGGTTCGAGTTGGCGGATCGCGGCACGCTGCTGCTGGACGAGATCAGCGAGGTTTCGCCGCAGATCCAGGCGAAACTGCTGCGCGTGCTGCAGGAGCGGAGTTTCGAGCGTGTGGGTTCCTCGACGACGATCGGCGTGGATGTGCGTGTGATCGCGACGACGAACCGTGACCTGCCGCGCGAGGTGGCGAAGGGCTCGTTCAGGCAGGACCTGTTCTACCGGTTGAATGTGCTGCCCTTGCGTGTGCCGCCGTTGCGTGAGCGGAGGGATGACATCCCCGCGCTGGCGCGCCACTTTGTGTCGCAGGTTGCGATGCGTGAGGGCATCGAAGCGCCGCGTGTGAACGACGACGCGATCGACCGTCTTTGCGCGTATCGCTGGCCCGGCAATGTGCGCGAACTTCAGAACCTCATCGAGCGAGCGGTCGTTCTTTCGTGCGGCAAGGCGATTGATGCGCGGCTGCTTGCGCCGTGGCTGGACGAGACTTCCAACGGCGCTGTGGCGCATCACGAGCCGGCGATCGAACTCAAGCCGGGCGTGAACGGGACGCCGGGTGAACTCGCGTCGTCGCTCAACGGCGAGGCGCCGTGCCTCGGGCCGATCATCCCTCGCGAGCGGATCCCGCTGCTCGAGGAGATCGAGCGACAGGCGATCGTGGAGACGCTCGAGCGGTTCCGCGGCCATCGTCAGAAGACGGCCGAGGCGCTGGGCATCGGGGTGCGCACGCTGGGCCTGAAACTGAAGAAGTGGAAGGAAGACCAACTGGTCGCGGTCGATCTGTGACAGAAAAAACGCACGGGTGATCCCGTGCGTCGTGAGGTCAGGTCGATGGTTGCGGCGGTATGCCGATCAGTGATCGGGGACGCCGTCGCCGTCGTGGTCGTGGCTCATGTCGCCCGAGTTGGTCGGGGGGACGGCGGGCTGGCCTGCGCTGGGGTCGTTGAGGCCGAGCAGTTCGACATCGAAGACGAGCCATGAGTTGGGGGGGATGACGCCGCCCGCGCCGCGCTCGCCGTAGCCGAGGGAGGGCGGGATGAAGAGGCGGCGGGTCTCGCCGACCTTCATGCCGACGAGTCCTTCGTTCCAGCCGGCGATGACGCCGCCGGGGATCTCGACGGTGAAGGGCTGGCGACCCTGCTGCTTGCTGGTGTCGAAGAGTTGGCCGCTGGGGAGCCAACCGGTGTAGTGGACGGTGAAGGTGTCGCCTTCCTTGCTGACCTGCGCGTCGGCGGGGGCTTCCTTGACGATGATCGTGCGGAGTCCGGACTCGGACTTCTTGGCGACGGGCGCGGCGCCCTCGCGGTTGAGGGTGGCCTTGCCGCCCTCGGGGAAGGTCCAGACGGTGCTGCCCTGAGAGTCGAGGCCGACTTCCTCGATGGTCATCGAACTGGGCGAGTAGGTGAACTTGGAGCGCATCATGGTTGCGCCGCCGGCGTAGGTCGGGAAGTAGCCGTCGGTGTCGAGGGTGAGTGTGTCGGTGGCTTCGTCGTAGTTGGGGGTGAGGTCGCCGGTGACATCGAGTTGGCTCAGCGAGACGGGGCCGATGGCGTCCATGGCGGCGTAGAGGCCGGGCGCGGCGGCGACGCCGCCCGGGATGCGCACCATGCGGACCTTGGGCTCGCCTTCGAAGCGGAAGACCTGGAAGAAGACCTGGCCCATGGTTTCGCCGTCGCCGGTCTCGGCGGCGACGAAGAGGACGCGGTCGGCGTCGGTCGTGGGCATCGGGATGGCGATGATGCGGAGTTCGTCGGAGACGAACGAGCCGCTCATGGCGCGCAGGATGTCATCGAGCAGCGCGTCGGGCTCGGGCGCGGGGCGAGCGGTCGCGGACGCGGCCTGCTGGTCCTGGGCAGCGGCGAGAGGAGCGGCGAGGCCGGCGATCGCCGCGAGGGCGATGGCCAGACGAGAAACGCGGCGGGGGGTCTTGCTCATGCGGAAAGTGTACGCCCCGGGACGCTTTTCGTTCCCGGGGCGTAGAGGAGACTTCCGTGATTGGTGTGAGCGGGGATTTGCCGCTCAACTGGCCTCGGCGCGGGGGTGGGCCTCGTCGTAGGCCTTGCGCAGTCGCTGCGCGGTGAGGTGGGTGTAGACCTGGGTGGTGCTGAGTGACTGGTGGCCGAGGAGTTCCTGCACGCTGCGCAGGTCGGCGCCGTTGTCCAGCAGGTGGGTGGCGAAGGAGTGGCGGAGGGTGTGGGGGCTGATGGAGGGATCCATGCCGACCTCCTTGAGGTACTTGTCGAGTTTGCGGCGGACGGAGCGTGAGGAGAGGCGGCCGCCGTGCTTGTTGACGAAGAGGGGGCGGACGGCGCGGTCCTCGTGCCAGACCGCCGAGAACCGGGGGTCGTTGCGGAGGAGGCGTGCGTAGGCGCGGATGGCGTTGAGGGCGTGGGCGCCGAGGGGCACGATGCGCTCCTTCTTGCCCTTGCCGCGGACATGGAGGGCCTCGCCCGTCTCGTCGAGGTCGTCGATGCCAAGGTCGACGAGTTCGGAGATTCGGATGCCGGTCGAGTACAGGGTCTCGAGGATCGCGCGGTCGCGCGAGCCCAGGACTTCCTTGTCGTCGGGCGCCGAGAGGAGCAGTTCGATCTGCTCGATGGTGATGGCCTTGGGGAGGCGCTTGTTCTGCTTGGGGGTGCGGATGAGCGTCATCGGGTTGCGCGCTGCGAACCCGCGGCGCTCGGCCCACTTGAAGAAGGAGCGGAGCGTGGCGATCTTGCGCGCCATGGTGGCGGGCGAGTACTGCTGATCGCTGAGGTGGGCGAGGTACTTGCGCACCAGGTCGGGGTCCATGTCGGCGAGGGCGGCGGTGATGGTTTTGGCCGGGCCGATTGAGCCGGCGACGGGCGCCGCGTTGCCCTGATTGCGCGCCGCCTCTGCCTCGCGGAGATCGAACGCCTTGCGCTCGGCGGCGTCGTCGATGGTGACATTGAGGTCGTCGGTAAGGAAGCCAACGAACTGGCGGAGGTCCGCGCCGTAGCACCGCGCCGTGTAGGGGCTGAAGTGGCGTTCGTCGGTCAGATAGGCCAGGAACGCGTTGACGAGGGGCAGTGGGGAGGTTGCGCTCATGTGCGGGGTCTCTTTCAAGGTTTCGCGGCGAGGGTTCTCGTCGCGTGTGGTGGGCGGTGTGTTGTTCAGGCGGCGCGGCGCTGTTCGGAGGGGCGTGCGATGGAGCGGAGTTCGCTGAGGAGTTCCCGCTCGGATCGCCCGTCGGTGCGGATGCGGTAGGTGTGTGCGCCGCGGCGGAGCGTGAAATCGCGCGGCCGGTCGTGCGCGGCGTGGTCGTCGTTCGTGCTGGTGAGTCGTTGGAGGCGATCCATCGCCGGGCTTTCCTTGCTGGGCCGCCTCGGCGTGATGCCTAGGGCGGCTAACGGTCCGTCGTTCCCGCCTCGCTGACGAGCGTTCTGACGAGACGGATGCGTTCCGCTTCGATCAGGCGCTGGGCGAGGGAGTAACTCGCGAATTCCGCGAACAGCGGCATGCTCACGAGATATCGGCGCCATCCGAGGGCCGATACAGTGTCGTTTCGTCCTGCGGCGTAACTCTCCACGGCCATGAGCACCTCGTGGTTGCGGCCGTCGAAGAACTCGGCCGCGAACGACACGGGCGCGAGTGATTCGCGGGAGACATCGATGGCCGAGTCGGTCGCGGCCGCGTTGAGGAGCGAGGGGTCGGTCGAGAGTGGATCGTGCGTGCCCGGTCCGGGCGTGCCCATGGCGCCCGGTCGCGCGAAGAGCGCGAGGGCGAGGCCGTACTTGGGCGGGTCGTACGGGTCATAGCCCGTGATGGAGCCGACGATGATGCCGTCGAGCCCGAGGGCGTCGATGACGGCCTGGGCTTGTTGCGGCGAGTCGATCGAGTAGAGGCCGAGAGCCTGCATCATGCCGAGCGTGCGGTTCAGGGGGACGGTCGTGACGCCGCGGATCTGCTCGACCTGCTGGGTGAGCGTGTCGGTCATCGCGAGGGTGTCGACGAGCGTGGTGCCCGACTCGTTGCGCAGGGGGGCGACGGCCCAGAGTGTTTCGGCGACTGCGCCCCGGCCTTCGTGGTAGGGGGCGACCAGGACGCGCGGCGGGATGAGTTGCTCGCGGGGCACCTTGGAGGTGCACCCGGCGAGGATCACCCCTGCGGCGAGGGTCGCGGGCAGTGCCTTTCGGATCGCGGCGCTGCGGAGCGTCGCGAGCATGCGCTGTGCGGTTGTCATGGCGTCCGTGCCTTTCAAGCGGGGCTCCGCCCGCGTGGGTGAAATCAGGTGTGTCGTACTACTTTGCTCGGCTCATCGGCGTGCGCCGGATGAGCGGGAGCGTGCGCGCTCGGGCGTGCGGGCCCCGGACGGGCGGCGAGGATCAGTGTTCGGGCTCGGTGTCGTCGCGCGAGGGGGCGAAGACGAAGTTGCTGGGCATGGTCGGCTTGCGCTGGGGCTCGTGGGCCGACGGGGCGCGGACGCCCTCGGGGAGCGGTGTGGGGATGCCGTGGACGATGGCCTCGGGCGAGCCGGGCTCCATGGAGATCTCGTCGTCGTTCTCGTGGTAGTAGGCGTCGGCCTGCGCGTTGTTGTTGGCCTTGGGCATTGCGGGGTTCGAGTAGTTGGGGTTCGACATCGCGGAGCGGCGCGGGGCGGGGTTGCCGACGCGGTCGGCGGGCGTGCGCTGGGAGTAGACGCCCGGCGCGTCGCCGCGGGCGGCGATCATGGCGCGGTCCGGACGGAGCGACCAGACATTGTCCTTGCCGCCGCGATCGGAGACGAAGTACAGGCGCCAGTCGGGGGCCCAGACGGGCATGAGGTTGACGAACTGGCCGCCGGTGAGACGAGAGCGGCCGGAGCCGTTCATCTCGACCATCCAGATGTCCGCGTTGGTGGGGCGTGCGCCGAGTTCGGAGCCGACGCCGCCTTCGGGATTGGGGATCGAGGCGAACGCGAGGCGCGTGCCGTCGGGCGACCAGGTCGGGTTGATGAACGCGGCGACGGGGGACGACGCGATCTCGGTGGGGTTAATGGCTTCGCCTTGGACGAAGTCGATGGTCCAGACGGCGAAGAAGCGGTCGTCACGGTCGCGGGACTTCTGGAAGGCGATGGTGTCGCCCGTGGGGCTCCAACGCGGGAAGAGGCCGTGGCCGAGGTAGCGTGCGACGCCGGTGTGCATGGCGTCGATGACCCAGATCTCCCACTTGTTGCTCGCGGGGTTGAGGCGACAGAAGGCGAGGTGCTTGCCGTCGGGCGACCAGGTGGGGTGGAGTTCGTGGCTCTCGCCCTCGGTGAGTTGGATCGGCTGACCGCCGCCCACGCTCATGACGAAGATGTCCCAGGAGCCGTCGCGGTTCGAAGCGAACGCGATGCGGCGACCGTCGGGCGAGAAGGAGGGCATGATGTCCTGCCCGGGGTCGTTGGTGAGCCGGGTGACGGCGTGGCTGCCGATGGTCTTGATGTAGAGGTCAGCGCTCGAACTGTGCTGTGTGGATGCGAAGGTGATCCACTGGCCGTCGCGCGAGATGTCGGGCTGGAAGTCGGCGCCGACCTGCGAGAAGGTGATCTGGCGGAGGTTCTCGGCGAAGTCGTCGCCCGAGGTGGAAGGCCCGCCGTGCGCGCCGCCCTCGGCGAGTTCGCCGAAGACATTGGGCGTGTTGCCGTGGGTGTTATTCCACGGGGCGAACGGGTCAGGGGACTCGTCCGCGTGGCCGCCCGGGGCGGAGGAGAGGGCGAAGGGGTCGGTGGGATCGGCGTGCTGCGCGTTGGATGCGTGCGGCGAGTTGGTCTGCGTCGCGGTGCGCGGCGAGTGCTGGTTCTGAGGGGCCGACGCGGTGTGCAGCGGCTGCGCGTTGATCGAGCAGCCGGCGAGCGCGGCGAGGGTGGCCGGGGTCAGGATCAGGCCGAGGGTGCGAAGGGCGGAGATGGTTGCGGTGTGCGAGAGCGGCATGAGGCGACTCCTCGGCCGTGGTTGGTTTGACCATCGGCCGCGATTGATCGGCGTGTCGTTCCGGCTCCGCCGGAGTCCACCTCGCCGGGCGTCGCGAGCCCGATCGGGGGGATCCCATCGTTTTCCGCCCGGCGCTCCGCGCCCAGGCCCTTATCGGACCCCGCCGACGCTCGTCTTGAGCGAGCGGCTGAGGTCCGAAAGCGTGATCGGACGGATCGAAGGGGAAGATAAGTGCCGTCCGAAAAATGGCTCTGGTTCTCGGGGCACGGATCGGGAGTTGTGCGCGGCGTGCCGGAAAAGCGAAGCAGCCCGGCACGAGGGTAAGCGTCTCCTCCAAGACGCTCACACCACGCGACCGGGCCGCCTTCGCTTCGGGTGCTCGCTGTTGACCGATCTCACAAAGGCAAACGCGAGCGAGATGTCAGACTACCGAAGTTGCGCCGTGAGGGAAGGGCCTTTGCGCGAATTCACGGCGTCTTGATGTTCGCATGAGCGACAGAGCGAGTCCGGGATGTGAAGATGGGCAAGATGCCGCAAGTCCTTAGCTGGCCGGAACTCGCACGACGCCGGCGGGGTCGTCGGCCGTGATGACCTGCTGCGCGATCTCGACGAGGGGCCTGCGAGCGCTGCGCGCGGCGCGCTGGAGCGCGAGGTGGGCGTCGGGCTCGCTCAGACCGCCGACTTCGACAAGGCGCCATTTGGCGCGCTCGGTGAGTTTGCGGTGCTCGAGGGTGCGACGCAGGTCGGCAGCGGCGGACTCTGACTCGATGCGCTTCTGCGCGTTGGCCCAGCCGACGCACATCGCCGAGCGGAGGTTGTCGGCGGTCGGGGGCTTCAGGACATACCCGAAGACGGGCGCGTTGGCGGCCCGCTGCACGAATTCCTCGGCGCCGTAGGCGGTGAGGAGGATCGACGGGATGCCCATGTCGGTCCAGAGTCGCTCGGCTGCCTGGATGCCGTCCATCTCGGGCATGCGGATGTCGACGAGTGCGGCCTTTGGACACATTTCTGTGGCAAGTTCGATCGCCTTGACACCATTCTGTGCCATGCCGACAACCTTCACACCCAAACCGGCGACGAGATCGCGCACGCTGCGAGCGATCAGCAGATCGTCTTCCGCAATCAGCACGGACTCAGGAAGCCATGACATGCGGCCGTTCTCCGTGGAACCCGTAATCGGCATGACCTCCGGCATTGTCCCTCGCCATCGATCACTGTAAGCACATTGAAACGAATGCTTTCGGCGTCAGGGCCGGCGCACGCCGTCAGGCGTGAAGAGCCCGGAAGAATAGCCACTGTCCTGCATATCCGCGTGCGGCGTTCGGGAGGTTTTCGTGTGAATGGCCAATATTCGGGTTTTCCCGGGGGCGATGCCGCGGAGTCCTCGGGTCCGGATCAGTCGAGCCAGTCCTTCTGCTTCAGGCGTTCGGGCACATACACCTCGGTGACATACGAGATGTCCTTGGTGATGAGCGACTCGACTTCCATCTTGAAGCCGTTCTTGAGCATCTTGTCGATCTCACGCTGCCACGGCTTGTTGCTCGCGAACCACGGGTAGGCGGCGATCTGCTTCGCGCGAGAGATGTCCCGGTCGTTCAGGTCGATCTGGACATCGTCGCTGAGATCGCAACGGTCGTAGTCGATCGCGCGAATGCCCAGGAACTTGGCGTTGGGGATCGCCATGCGCTCACTCTCGTAGGCGAGCGCGATCGAACCCTGCTTGATAACGCTGTAGATGTAGTGTCCCCAGGGGTCGCAATCGAGGAGGCAATACACGGGCAGGCCCAACTCGTGGTGGAGGCGGTGGAGGAGCCGGCGCACGCCGCGGGGCGGCTGACCGCTGCCTTCGGTCAGGATGCAGTTGTGCTTCTCCCAGAATCGGTCCTCGTTGAATCGAGACCAGACGGTGTCCTTCTCGACATGGAGGACGAACTTCGCGTCGCACTTGCCGAACTGGATGACATCGGGCTCGCAGATGCTGGGGATCGCGTAGCCGCCCGAGCCCATGCGGCGGCAGTTGATCTCGTCGCCGTTGTCGGTGATGGTGATGTTGCCGACCATCGTGCCGCGCTTCTTGGCGAAGACATGCAGTTCTTCGCGCATGGCGCCGAGGGAGACCTCGAGGTCTTCGAGCACCGCGTCGCTCTCGGTCTGGTCGTCGAAGGTTTTCTCTTTGGTCCCGGCGATGGTGTGGAGCGAGCGGTAGTACATACCGCGAAGGCTGAGCGTTTTGCCCTCGCCAATGAGATCCTTGCAGCCGTTGGCGAGCAGCAGCGACTGCATGAATTTGCGCGCCTGGCTCGCGTTGAAGAAGTTGCGCCGCTGGGTCGCGGCGCCCATCTCGAGGCGTCGCTTCTTCTCGTTGAATCGCGTATTGGAGAGCGCGCGGGTCGGGACATCGAAGAACGGATCGCCGTCGGCGGATTTGTTCTTCTGCCCGAGCGAGGTCTCGATCACCCCCTCGGCCATCTGGACGATGCGTGCCGCGGCCTCGCGGCCGCCCGCGCTCGTTCCTTTGCGCCTGCCCGTCGGCGCAGACGCGGCGGCTGACTTCTTCGAGACCTTCTTGCTGACTTTCTTGGCCATCGTTCGGCGCATCCGTTCGCGGTGTTTCGCGGGAGTGGGGGAGTGCTGGTTCGCTCAGGAGAAGAGGCCGGCCGCCTGCGCGCCCGTGCCTTTCTTCTTCTTCACCTTCTTGACGACGACGCGCTTCTTTTTCGCGGGCTTTGCCTCGGCGTCGCCGCGCGCCGCGCCGGTCGCGGTGTCCGGGTTTGAGCCGTCGTCTTGGTCGTCGCCCGATTCCTTGGTTTTGCGGCGAAGCGGCTTGTCGCCCAGGCCGAAGTTCTCCGCCTCTTCGGGCGACTCGCGCATGTAGACCGTTTCGTCGTTCATCAGTTCGTCGCGGCGCTTCTTGGTGGGCGTTTTGACGATGTTGCCCTCTTCGTCCATCTGGATGTCGGCGCGTTCGGTCTTCTTGGCCGCGGTCGCGGTGAGCGCTTCGTAGAGCGGGGCGGGGTCGAGCCCGGTGATGGCGCCGCACGCCTTGGCGACCTCGCCGATGTATCGCTCGAAGAGCGAGCGGCGCTCGCCTTCGCGGCGCATCTGCTGGCGCCTGCGCAGGTAGATGCCGAGTTTGCGGCCGCACTCCTGGAGCGCGAGGCGCATCTCCTTCTCGATCTCTTCGTAGCCCGCGATCGCTTCTTTGCTTTCGCTGGTGAAGGGCACCCAGACGCTGGCCATGTGGATGGTGACGACGAGGGGGCCGACGGGGAGCGCGCCGCGCGGCTGCTGGAGGCCGTAGCGCTTCCAGTCCATGTCGAGCACGGACTTGAAGGTGGCGCAGGCGCTCTGCTGGTATTGCAAGGGGACGCGGTTGGCGAAGCGATGCACGCTGGCCGCGTCGTCGCCGGGCAGATTTCCGCCGTAGGCGACGCCTGCTTCGATCAGGAACGGGCGGCCGCGGTAGACGGCGGGGGGGCGTGAACTGACGGCGATGAAGTCTGGCTTGAGCCCCTTCTGCAATCCCTTGATGAGCGTGCGCGGGCCGATGGGGCTGAGGCAATCCGTCGGGGGCGCCATGATGCGCACTTCCTGGATCGCCTTGAAGAGGCGCTCGGCCTCGGCGTGCCCGATCTGCTTCACCCAACTGCGCTCGGTCAGCCCGGCGTGGGCGCAGATCTCTTTGGCGACTTTGGGCGAGACGCGCGAGAACTCGCTCTTGAAGAACGCGCCGAGTTGCGTGCTCTGGGTGCGCTCGAGCATCTGGATGAGCGTGCCCAGTTCGATGCCGTGGGGGTGGGGAAGGATCTCGACCGCTTCGGGGGGGAGTTCCTCGACGCCGCGCGGGTACTCGTAGAGGCGCGGTCCGTCGTCGCCGCTCTGCGCCGGCGCGATGTAGGTGAACGACGCGTGGGGGTTGGCGATGGCGGTGAGTTCGACATACTCGTCGACGCTCGCGCGGCCCTTGAGGTACTTGCCTTCGAGTTCGATCTCGACGCGCGTGCCGCGACCTTCGGGGAAGAGTTCGTCGAGGTCTGCGCGCTCCTTGTCGTCGACGACATCGGCGCGGTTCTTCGAGGTGTCCATTTTGAGGATCACCTCATGCGAGGCCTTCTTGAGGCCGGGTTTGCTGACGATGCGCACGGGCTTGCCGGTGGTCATCAGCCCGTACATGCCGGCGGCGGAGATGCCGATGCCCTGCTGGCCGCGGCTCATCTTGAGGCGGTGAAACTTTGATCCGTAGAGGAGGGAGCCGAAGATGCGCTCGATCTGCGCGCGCACGATGCCGGGTCCGTTGTCCTGCACGGAGACGCGGTAACGCGTGTCGGCGGTCTCTTTGAGGTGCTCGATCTCGACGCGGATGTGCGGCAGGATGCCGGCTTCCTCGCACGCGTCGAGGGAGTTGTCGACCGCTTCCTTGACGGTCGTGAGCAGCGCCTTGCGCGGGTTGTCGAACCCGAGGAGGTGGCGGTTCTTGGCAAAGAACTCCGAGACGGAGATCTCGCGCTGCATCGCTGCCATCGATTCGGCGGTGGCGTTGCCCCGTGCCCCCGCGGCTGCCCCGGCTCGCTTTTTCTTGGCCATCGTCGTGGACGCTCCGTCGTCGTCAGAGAGATCGCCCGGGATCCTCCCGAGCGTGCGGGACGCTGTGGTGCGCAGGGGTTGCGCGGCGTCCGGCGGGGCCGAGGATAGCGACCGGCGGGCCGCTCGTCAGGGGCTCGAGCGGGCGATTCCGTGAACTTGGGGAATCTCGCGCGGGGCGGCTCCGAGGCGCATCTTCACAGTTGGGCACTTCTTGCGCTCAGGTTCAATGAAGTCAACTGCCGGAGTGGAACGGGCTTGCGGCGCCGGGCCTAGCGTCTTTCGGCATGTTGCGCGGCGGGCGCGTTCCCCCTGACCTGACTCCCAGACACCGCTCCCGCCTCGCTACCCTCATCCGGCCCGGCCACCGTACGGCCGACCGGGAACCGTTTTCATTCGTGGATAGTGGAGGAATTGAGATGAAGAACAGCATCATTGGCGCCGCGCTTCTCGCGATCGCTGCTGGCGCGTCCGCCGGCACCCCCGAGATCATCGCTTACTGGAACCAGAACAGCAACAACCTCCCGGGCGGCGGGTTCGGCTTCGAGGTCGGCGACTTCCCCCAGGGCGCTGACAACGGCACGCAGGCCGGCTCGGCCACCCTCTCGGTCGGCGGCGGCGACGCCCTGGCCAACGACGGCTCGACCTACACCTGGCTCCAGTCGTTCGCCGGCACCGGCATCAACGCGCAGTTCGGCGACGCCTCCGGCGGTTCGATCGCCATCCAGGGCGGCACCGACACCATCAACAACGGCGCCTACTTCGAGTTCAACTTCAACGCGGCTTCCTACGAGAACATCGCGTTCTCGATGGCCCGTCAGTCGACCGGCACCGGCTTCGACCTCGTCCAGATCGACGCCTACAACGGCGGCGCGCTCCTGGGCAACATCGGCAACATCAACAACCGTGACACCTTCTCGCTCTACTCCTTCAACACCGCGCTGCTCGACGGCGTCGCCGACGCGACCATCCGTCTGACCTTCACCGGCGCCACCTCGGCCACCGGCAACAACCGCATGGACAACATCGTGATCCAGGGCAACCTGATCCCGACCCCCGGCGCCGCGGCGCTCATGGGTCTCGGCGGCCTCGTCGCTGCCCGTCGTCGTCGCGCCTAATCGCGACCGACCGACAACTTCATGACCGAAACGCGGGCGGGTTCCTTTCGGAGCCCGCCCGTTCTTTTTTCGTTTTGATTCACTGCGTGAGCGTCTCACACGCCGGGGCGCGCGGGGCGACGCCCGTTCCTCCGTACCGGGCCCGGCCGCTCATCGGGGCCGCCGCCCGGGCCGCGCTGGCGTATGGACGCGTCGGGCACGCCCCGCCATAGCGCGGGGACCTGCGGGAACTTCTCCGACATCACGTAGTAGTAAGTCCCTTCCGGGAACTCAGGAGTCACTCCGAAGCGGCCGTTGCACTCGTCGAGGTCGCCGAGTCCTTCGACATACTCGTAGTCCAGACCGAAGGTCCCGTCGTAGGCGCCACCCGGTCCTTCCGGCGGTTCGGGTCGATCGCCCGGCTTAAGCCGGTAACTCGTGCGCAGTTCCTTCAGTTCGGAGTTCGGATCGTCGGGGTCGCTGTATCCCCAGGGGCCGTAGATCGGGAAGCCGTCGAAGGCCCAGCCGAGCAACATCATGCGCTCGACGCCTTGCTCGCCGGCAAGCGATTCGATGAGCCCGGTCGGGAGCCCGTGGTAGTGGTACTTGCCCGTCGGTTGCACATGCGCGTTGTTGCGGTCGAGCCCGAGGGGCACGCCGCCGCCGAGCGCTTCGTAGTTCCACGGCGAACCGCCGCCGAAGGTCCGGCTTTGCTCGGCGGTCCAGAACTCGCCCGTCCCGACATCGAACACGACGCCGTTGATCGCGATGCCGAATTCGGGACGAGCCATGATGGGCTCGGCGCCGCGCGTGGGCTTCAGCGGTATTTTGTACTCGTGATTCTGCGGGCGCAGCGCGTTGGGGTTGTCCTTGTTCGGGAATGTTCCCGTCTCGTGCGCCGGGAGCCCGTTCGCGCGGATCACGCGGTATTCGCCCTCGATCGTGATCGACACCATCGGCGCCGGCAACTCGATCGCCTTCATGGGTTCGGGCCTCCCGTTCACCCCCGGCTCCCCCGGCGCCCCGCGGGGGGGCCCGGGTTGCGCGGACGCTGCCGCGTACTGCGCGGGGTCGAGTTCGGGCGCCGACTCGTGGCCCGGGTGGGCAAGGGCGACGCTCGAGCCCAGCAGGCCGGCCGCCGAGAGCAAGCGCAGGTGGTTCGTGTGTGACATGGCCGTGTGCTTTCGTTCGGAGGAAATGGGCCGTCGCGTGGGCGACAGCGCGGACGACGAGGCGTCACGCCGGAGTGCAACGACGCTTCGCGCGCGGGATTGCGTTGATCCGACATCACCGGACGAAACGCGGGCGGGTTCCTGTCGGAGCCCGCCCGCTTCGTTTTTCTCTCTGTTCCTCCAGCCCGTCGTCGGATCAGCGCCGGCGGCGCATCGCGAGCAGGCCGCCCATCGCGAGCAGGCCGCCCGCGGCGGGGGCGGGCACATCGGGCCCGATGATCTCCCAGCGGCTGTCGTTGCTGAAGGTCCCGCTGTAGATCGGGATGTCTCCGTCGACGCCGTACAACTCGAAGCCCCACAGCGCGGGGGCCGTGACGCCGTTGAGGTCGTCGAAGGTCATGTCGACATTGAAGGTTCCCTGGCCGAACCAGCCGAGGTCGGCGCCGGTGAGGTAGATGAACCCTTCGCCCACGGGCGCAACGAGGAGCATCACGAGGTTCTCGGCCTGGAACTCGTTGGCCGTCGTGAACTCCGCAACGAGCCGGGTCTGCTCGATCGTCACCCCGGTAGGGCCGAGGAAACGGAACATGATGGTGTTGTTGATCTGCTCCCCTTCGGGGAAGAAGTCGATCGCGTGAACCGCGGCGAGCGCACTGCTCGCGCCGCTGCAAGCGACAACGCCGACGACGAGCGCCGAGGCGACACATCCGGATTGCAACATTCGCTTCACTCCACACGCCCGGGGGTCGAATCCCGGGCGGGCTTTCCTCCTCCGGCTTCCCTTGCTGGGCCGTCGGTCACCGTTCTACGCCGGCGGACGAAATCGGTTTCACGGCCTCCGAAGAGTGATATCTTGCGATGATGCCCGCCCCCGCTCAACTCGCCTGCCTGGCCTGCGGCTACGACCTTTCCGGGATCGAGGCGGGGCGCTGCCCGGAGTGCGGCCGCGATTTCACCGGGAACGACGGCCCGTCGATGGCGCGGC
>CAYGLT010000045.1:0-1436 GCA_964350875.1 uncultured Phycisphaeraceae bacterium
CCACCCTCTCCCCGGGGGAAAGGGTGGGGAGAGCAAGCCCCCTCCCCGGCCCTCCCCCATCTCGCGTTGCTCGATGAGGGAGGGAGCAAGAGGAACATGCCGCGGATGCGGTACATTTGCTTCGTATGAGCGAGACGAACCCGAACGATGTGCCCCGTCACAAGGCGGTGACGGCGGATCTGCCGCCTGCGAAGTTTGTGCCCCTGAGGCCGTATCGGCCCGAGGGGCCTCCCGAGGAACTCGCGAAGGAGTTCTACGAGGAGATCAAGCAGCGGCGGACGGTGCGCATGTACTCGGACCGCCCGGTGTCGCGTGAGACGATCGAGTGGTGCGTGCTCGCGGCGGGCACGGCGCCCTCGGGCGCGAACAAGCAGCCGTGGCGGTTCGTGTGCGTGAACGATCCCGCGCTGAAGCGGGAGATCCGGCTGGGCGCGGAGGAAGAGGAGCGCGAGTTCTACGGCCGTCGCGCGAGCGAGCGGTGGATCAGGGATCTTCATCCGTTCGGGACGGACGACGACAAGCGGTTTCTGGAGGTGGCGCCGTGGCTGGTGGTGGTGTTCAAACTCGCGAAGGATGATGACGACGGCCAGACCTATTACACGGACGAGTCGGTGGGGATCGCGTGCGGGCTGTTCCTGGCGGCGGCGCACCACGCGGGGCTGGCGACGGTGACCCACACGCCGAGCCCGATGAAATTCCTGGGCGAGATTTTGAACAGGCCGTCGCACGAGCGGCCGTTCCTCCTGATCCCCGTGGGGTATCCGGCGGACAACTGCGTGGTCCCGGACATCGGGAAGAAGCCCCTCGGGAAGATCATGGTGGTGAATCGGGGCGGGTGAGGGGCGCCCGGGCCATGGGACTTGATTTCTCCGGATTGCTGCGTTCAGTTTCGGCGGCAAGGGCTCGGAGAGATTGATCCATGACAACGATGCAGACGGCGCCGGTCGTGCGCCATGTGGACGAGGCCGAGACGCACTTCTTCGGCGGGCACGCCACAGCGATTCTTCTTTCGGGGCGCGAGACCGAGGGCCAGTTCTCGATGACGGAACTCACGGTGCCGGTGGGCTGGGGCCCCCCGCCGCATGTGCATCGCCGCGAGCACGAGTACTTCTATGTGCTCGAGGGCGAGATCACCTTCACGATCGACGGTCGTGAGATGGTGGCGAAGGCGGGGAGCGCGGCGATGGGGCCGCGGGATTCGCAACACTTCTTCCGCAACACGGGGACGAAGCCGGCGCGGATGCTGGTGATGACGACGCCCGGGAACTTCGATCAGTTCGTGCGCGACGCGGGCACGCCGCTCAAGCCGGGCACGCGCGAGTGCGCGCCGATGAGCGATGAGGATGTGCAGCGTCTTCTGGCGGCGTGCGTGGTGCACGGGCTGGAGATGGAGGGGTAAAGAAGACCCGCCCTACCCCTCCCACGCGTGGGAGGGG
>CAYGLT010000045.1:1536-19273 GCA_964350875.1 uncultured Phycisphaeraceae bacterium
GGGCGGGGTCGGCCGTCGCGGCCGATGCAGCCGAGTGTGGTCTCGGCCTCGACGAGGAGTTCGCCCGGCGATTGGCCGTCGGACGCGACCTTGCGGACCTCGTAGGCGTGGACGAGTTTGGCGCGCCCGCCGCCGATGACTTTGGCGCTGACGAGGAGGTCGTCGTCGTAGCGTGCGGGGCGTTTGTAGCGGCACTCGAGTTTGACGATGACGAGGAGGATGTCGGCGTCTTCCATGTCGCGGTAGGAGACGCCGCTGACGCGCAGGAGTTCGGTGCGCGCCATCTCCATCCAGACGGGGTAGACGGCGTGGTGGACGAAGCCCATGGGGTCGCACTCGGAATAGCGTGCGCGGACGCGGACGGCGCCTTCGAGGAGGGGGCGGGCGGAGGGCGTGAGTTCTCGGGTGTCGGGCATCGCGGGCATACTACCGCTGCTGTGCGCGCGGGCCGGCGCATACCCTTGGCCCATGAGCTTCGGACTCTCACGCGGCAAGGAACTGGACAAGGGCGAGCGCGGCCTGCGGGGTGAGGATCTGCCCCCCCTGCCCGACGACCTGCTCCAGAACCCTCAGGGCGCGTGGATCGATGTGCGCGAGTGGTTCGAGGACCCGTCGCGGCCGTTCGAACTGGAGATCGGCTCGGGCAAGGGGACATTCCTTGTTCAGCAGGCGGAGCAGAGCCCGGAGGTGAACTACCTCGGGATCGAGTGGGCGCGCGAGTTCTGGCTCTATGGGGCCGACCGGCTCCGTCGCCGCGGGATGAAGAATGTGGTCCTGCTGAATGCGGACGCGAGCGAGTTCGTGCGCTGGCGCGTGCCGAGCGGGATCGTGCGGGTGATCCATCTGTACTTCCCGGACCCGTGGCCCAAGACCAAGCACAACCGCCGTCGCATGGTGCAGGACTCGTTCCTGGAGCAGGCGCAGCGCATCCTTCTTGACGGAGGCGAACTGCGCGTGGTGACCGATCACGCGGACTACTTCGCGTGGATGGAGGAGCACTTCGACCGCTGGGCGGACCGGCCCGAGAAGCCCGACGCGAGCAAGCCGTTCACGCGGTTCGAGTTCGAGCGGCCGGCATCGGCTCGCGAGGGCGAGATCGTGGGCACGAACTTCGAGCGCAAGTACCGGGTTGAGGGCCGGCCGTTCAACGCGGCGGTTCTCAAGAAGAAGGGCAATGGGCAATAGGCAATGGGCAATGGGATGAGAGAAGAGCCCTCCCCTAGCCCCTCCCACAAGTGGGAGGGGGAGATCAGATGAGAAACCCGAACGCTGACGAGAACAACCTGAGCCAGTCGGACTTCTGGTGCGACTTCTGCCACCGGCCGTGGACCGACGAATCGATCCCGATGATCGAGGGGCATCAGGGCTCGATCGTGTGCGGGCATTGCCTGACGCTCGGTTATCGCGCGATGATCGTGGACGAGGAGCCGACGCCCGACGCGCCCGAGACGGGGGCGGACGGTCCGACATGTCGCATGTGCCTGGAGCAGCGTTCGTCGCGTGAGCCGATGTGGCGGTCGCCGATGTTCGAGGACGCGTGGATGTGCCGGCGTTGCGCACGACTGGCGGCGCAGGCCATCGAGAAGTCCAGTGATTTCGCGTGGAGCAGGCCCGGGAAAGAGGGCTGATCCGGCGGATCGGTCGCGTGGTCCGGGAAGAACGCGACTGTCGCGTGACCTGCGCGCGGGCAAGCGTTCGCGCGGAATCTCGCGGTGGATGAAACGATGCGTTTGCGCACGGCTCGCGGACCGGCGCGGGCGGTTCTCACGGGCTCGAGACGGGGCATCACGACGAGGGCGTTTCGATGCGCGGGCCGATCGAGGAGGCGGCGTCGCGCAGGGTTTGTCGCGCGGCGAAGGAGGAACCGCCCATGTCGAACAAGCCCCACTTCCTGACTCAACCCGCTCTGTCGCTGCCCTGCCGCTCCCTCTGGTGCGGCGCCGCGACCCTGACCGTGCTGTGCGGCACGACGATGGCGTCCGAGAACACCGCGCTGCTGTTGCGCAGCGACTTTGTTCCGGACGGCACGATCAATTGGCACGATATGAACGCCTTCCTGACGGCGTACAACCGACAGGACATGAAGGCGGATGTGAACGGGGACGGTGCGCTGAACCCGAGCGACATGAACGACTTCATGGCGACGATGGGCAAGTCGGTGGAACGGAGTTCGAACGCGCTCGCGTCGGACTCGGGCGGGAAGGACGCGGGTTCGTCGGCGCCGCTGGCGGCGCAGCAGGCGACGCCTCAGCCGACGGGCGACTTCAATGTCTCGTTCACGAACAACTCGCTGAACTTCCGTCAGGGGCAGTACGAGATCCTCCGCCAGAACGGCGCGTTGTGGCGCAAGAGCGCGAGCAACTCGGCCGACGCCGCGGTGAGCGTGGTCGACAAGGACAACGGGTTCGACCTGGTGTTCCGCTTCGACAACACCACGCGGCGTGCGCAGAAGTTGGGCAGCGTGGTCCTCGACGGCTTCCGCCTGGGGCAGGCGATCAAGGTTCGCGACTTCCGCGCGTCGGGCGTGGAGGTGGCGCTCGACGATCCGGCCGCGGCGCCGATGCGTTCGGGGCTGTCGTACCCGAGCGAGTGGTACTCGCCCGCGATGGTCGTGCAGAGCGACATCTACACGCTGGGCGTTTCGCTCCAGTACCCGATCCTCGACTACAAGCACGAGGCGCGGGTCTCGGTGAAGCCCTCGAGCGCGCCGGGCGAGCACCGCATCGAGATCGAGTTCAACGATGACGAGGGCCCCGTCGGCTATTCGCGCAAGGGCGAGATCCAGTCGCGCGAGCAGCGCCAGTATGTGGTGTCGGTGCGCGTGCAGCCCGTCTCGGACGAGCGCTGGGTGGAAACCCTCAGCCCGTACCGCGAGTACTTCACCGAGATGTACGGCGATACGGTGTACGACCGCGACCCGCGTCCGGTGCACGCGACGGTGATGGCCTCGGCGCAGTCGCAGGCGATCGACAACCGCGACGGGTTCATGTTCGACGACCTGCGCCCCGATGTGCACGGCTTCGGCCCGTGGATGAACGAACTGGAGGCGCGCGCCGATCTGGGCTGGGAGCGCTTCATGCTCTGGCGCGCCACGGGTCTGCCGTCGAATTCGCGCGGCAAGAACACGGGGTGCGGCAAGTTCGAGTTCGCCTCGCCGCTGGCGCAGCCCGGGCCGATGCAGGACGCGATGAGCGAGTTCACGCGCTTCGACAATCGCGGGCGCAACCTCGGCATGTGGTGGGGCGATCCGATGCGCACCGAGAACGCTCGACGCGCCGACGACTTCGACCCGACCGATCCGGCGCATGTGCAGGACGCGCTGCTCGAGGCGACGACCGCGATGCAGGTCGGCGCGGAGACGATCGGCCTGCAAGAGTTCAACACGCTGCCCGCGTGGGAGTCGTACGCGTGGCTCAACGAACTGCGCGCCAACACGCCGGGCGTGACCTACATCACCGAGCCGGCGTGCGGCGACCTTTTGCACACGCTCGCGGGCGCGTTCCTCATCGCGCAGCCCGATCCGAGCGCGCCGACCACGGGCGTTGACTCGCGGTTCTACCTCGCCGATTACCTCGTGCCCGGTCACGAGACCTGGGGGCTGATCCGCGTGGACCGCATGGGCGGGCCGACGGACGACGGCATCCGCGAGGAGATCATGCGCCTGAGCGACTTCGGGTTCGTGCCCGTCGTCGTGCCTCCGGTCGAGGTCGATCGGCGCATCGTGGCCGAGGAAACCTGGCGCAACCCCGAGTGGTGATGCGCCCGCGCGGCGGAGGTCGCGCGGCCGCGAACATGTGAAAGCAATCCGGCGTCCCGCTCGTGCGTCTCTTGAAGGCGACGCACCGGCGGGCGCCGGTTTTTTGTGCCCGAAGCGGGTCGTAAGAAAATCGGGCTGACCGTTCCCGACGAACAAAACGGGGCGCCCCGGCGTTGTACGGGAGCGAGGAATTCGCGGGGTCTTCACCAGAATCGCACCCGCGGACGCGATTTCCCCGTACATTGTGTGCGGCCCAAGGAGTGGGCCGATAGACACTCAGGAAAGGACCCGCGAGCCATGCCCAAGATGGAGACCGAAGAGGTCGGCGGCGCGTCCGAGAACACCGGAAACGGTGCGACGCTCGAAGAAACCGCCGAGCCCTCCCCCCCCGCGAAAACCGCGACGGCCACGCGGCCGCGCACTTCGCCGCCCAGGGTGGACAAACTCCCGCCCTTCAAAGTGTTGCTCCACAACGACGACCACAGCGACATGTTGGATGTCGTGCGTGCGATCGTTGAACTCACCCCGTTGCGCAAAGAGTTGGCCGTCCAGCGGACGCTCGAGGCGCACAACCGGGGCGTGTCCCTCCTGCTCGTGACCCATAAAGAGCGGGCGGAACTCTACAAGGAGCAGTTCCACACCAAACGCCTGATGGTGTCCATCGAGGCCGGCGCCTGAGCCGAGCCCGCTGGCCCATCCCAGCAAGTGATCCAAACGACCCCGCGAGCAAGCGTTCGCGGGGTTTTTTCGTCGGTTCGCGCCCGCCCGCTTCGCACCGTCCACCGGATCGCAAAACGCCCCCTCCCCTGCCCGGCCGGCGCCGCACTACCACAGTGCAAGCCCCTGCCCGATCATGGCTTGGGTGAACGATCGCTCACGCCGATGGTCAGTGCATCGCGGGTCGGATCGGCCGCCCGCGACCGCCTCGATCGGGTCTGCGGCAGGAGCATGGAAGTATGACACTTCGTCTCGGTGAACTCATGGTGCGTCGCGGGCTGCTCTCCGAGCACCAGGTCGAGAAGATCCTCGAAGCCCAGGGCCGCGCCGCCCGCCCGTTCGGGGAACTCGCCGAGGAGATGTTCGACCTCCACCCCGCCGATGTCGAGCGCGTCTGGGCCGAGCAGTACGCCCTCCAGACCCCGCGCATCGACCCGCGCACCGAGCGCATCCAGAAGCCCGCACTCGACTTGCTCTCCCGACGCCAGGCGTGGCAGTTCAAGATCCTGCCCCTGCGCGTCGAGCACGGCGAACTGTGCGTCTGCACCACCGCCGAGAACCTCCCCCGCGCCCTGCGCTTCGTCTACCGCCGCCTCGAGGCCCCCGCGTACTTCGTCACCGCCGACGAGGACGCCCTCCAGGAAGCCCTCCAGAAGCACTACCCCATGACCGGCATGTCGCCGTCCGACGGCCCCGGCGGCCCCAACAACGATGGCGGCTGGGCCACGCCGTTTGTGCCCGCGGCATGAACCTCGAATAGACAGACCGGTCTACCTATTTCACCCTGTCGATCCGCGCTCCGAACCGAGCGGCGGATCGCTTGTCGTTGTGGATTCGGCGACAGTCACCCCTTCCGCTTCACCATCTCCGCAACCCACACCGGGACATACGGCGGCGTGCATCCCTTCGACACGGGCCAATCCTTGTACAACCCGATCTGCTCCCCGATCGCGAGCGCACGCTTGCGATGCTTCGGCCGCTGAATGCCGATCGCCGCCAGCGTGTTGTTCATCGTCCACTGAACCTCGGGCTTGGCCTTGGGCATCTCGCGCTCGATGCGCTCCAGCAGCGCATCCTCGTCGAACTCCCCCACCCCCTTGTTGATGCCGCTCGCCGTCAGGTTCCACCCCGCGCGCGCCGTCCACTTCTCCTTGGACTTCATCCACTTCTCGCGCAGCGCGTCCTTCTCCGGGTGCTTGGGAACGACATACGCGTTGAGCCAGTCGGCCACATGCGCGCAGGTCGTCGAGCGCGTCAGCGCGTCCAACTGCTTGGCCGTCAGTTCCTCGGGCTTCATCACGAGGACCGCGAGCATCTGCGCGTCGACATTGCCCGTCTCCCACAACTCCATCGCGAGCGCGTGATCCGTCTTGATCTTCTTCGCGACGGCGCGGATGTCGCCCATTTTCACGCCGAACTGGTTGTCCGGCGCGCCCCACTTGGCGTTGTGCTTCCGCCGCGCCTCATCGCCCAGCGATTCCAACTTCGCGAGAACTTCCTTGACGGTCATGGGATCACTCCCCCTTCAAGGACGCCATGTCGATCGAGAAGCGGTACTTCACATCGCTCTTGAGCAGCCGCTCGTACGCCTCGTTCAGGTCCTGGATCTTGATCACCTCGACATCCGAGACGATGTTGTGCTTGCCGCAGAAATCGAGCATCTCCTGCGTCTCCGCGATGCCGCCGATTAGCGAGCCCGAGAGGCGCTTGCGCCCGAAGAGCAGCGCGAACGCCGAGACCTCCAGCGGCTCCTCCGGCGCACCGACGAGCGTCAGTTCACCATCAAGACCGAGCATGTTCAGGTACGCGTTGATGTCGTGCTTCGCCGACACGCAATCGAGGATGAAGTCGAAGGTCCCCGCCTGCGCCTGCATCTCGTCCGCGTTCTTCGAGATGATCACATCGTCGGCGCCCAGGCGCTTCGCGTCCTCGACCTTCCCGGGCGAAGTCGTGAACACCACCACCTTCGCGCCCATCGCCTTCGCGATCTTCACGCCCATGTGCCCGAGCCCGCCCAGGCCCACGACGCCCACCTTCTTGCCCGGGCCCACGCCGCCGCGCTTCAGCGGCGAGTAGGTCGTGATCCCCGCGCACAGCAGCGGCGCGGCGCCCGACAACTCCAGATTGTCCGGGATGCGCAGCACGAAGCGATCGTCAACGACGACGCTCTCCGAGTACCCGCCGTAGGTCACCGGCGCGGCGCCGTGCTTGTCGGGCGAGTTGTAGGTGAACACGGAGTTCGGACAGAACTGTTCGAGGTTGGCCTTGCAACTCGGGCACGAATGGTCCGAGTCCACCATGCAGCCCACGCCCACGCGGTCGCCGACCTTGAACCCCTTCACGCCATTCCCCACCGCCGTCACGCGGCCCACGATCTCGTGACCGGGGATGCACGGGTAGACCGTCGGCATCACGCTGTTCCACTCGTCGCGCGCCTGGTGGAGGTCCGAGTGGCAGATGCCGCAATACAGAATCTCGATCTGCACATCGCGGTCGGTGACCGCGCGGCGGTTGATCGTCGTGGGCTTGAAGGGCGCCTTCGCGTTGTCGACCGAGTATGCCTTGGCCTGCTGCATCGTGATCTCTCCGTGGGTGGGTCACGCCGCACGCGGCGCATTGGCTGAGTGACGAGTCGGTCAACCTTATGTCACCGCCCGCCGGACAGACGCCCCAATACCTTACACAATCCGAACAATTATCCCCGTGCACGCCCCCGATATCCCGACCCCGCCTCTCGCGCGCAGGAACCGAACCCTATCGTTCCACGAATCGTTGGGGCAGGCCCGCGATCGCGGCGGGGCTGTTGTATTCTCGCATGATCCCCCGGCCCTGCGCCGGGCCCCACCAGATACGCCGCCGCGCCCCGCGCGCTCTACACACCAAAGGGACGCTCACCCATGACCACCATGGACACACAGACGGCCGCCTCCAAAGCCACCGACAACTCGGGCGGCTCGGGCGATCGCTCCAGCCAGTTCTCCATCGCCCAGAAGCGCAAGACCGACCCCCACGCCACCCGACTCGGCAAGTTCCTCCAGGCGTGCATCAAGTTCGGCGGCTCCGACCTCCTCGTGAAGACCGGACGCCCGCCCGTCATCCGTCTGCGCGGCAAACTCCAGTCCCTCGAGACCGACCCCGTCACCGCCGAGGAATACGAGCAGATCGCCCTCAACATGCTCAACGAGGAGCAGATCGACACCCTCAAGAAGACCGGATCGGTCGACCTCGCGTACGACTACGACGAGCAGAACCGCTTCCGCGTCAACCTCTTCCAGTCGCGCGGCCGGCTCAGCATGGCCGCCCGTCTCATCACCAGCAAGATCCTGCCCTTCGACAAACTCCACCTGCCCCCCGTGATGTCCGAGATCGCGATGCAGCCCCAGGGCATCGTCCTTCTCGCGGGCGTCACCGGCTCGGGTAAGTCGACCACGATCGCCTCGATGCTCGACTATGTGAACGAGCGCAAGCCCGTCCACATCATCACCATCGAGGACCCCATCGAGTACATCTTCACGGACAAGAAGGCCACGATCCACCAGCGTGAGATCGGCATCGATGTCTCCGACTTCAAGATCGCGCTCCGCGCGCTCGTCCGTGAGAACCCCGACATCGTGCTCGTCGGCGAAATGCGTGACTCGGAAACCTTCGAAGCAGCCCTCCACGCGGCCGAGACGGGCCACCTGGTGTTCGGAACCATCCACGCCTCGTCCGCCTCGGAAACCTTCAGCCGCATCTACGACCTCTTCCCCGCGGAAGAGCGCGAGCAGGTCCGCAAGATCCTCGCCTACCAGATGCGCGCGATCGTCTACCAGAAACTCCTTCCCACCCTCCACGAGAACATCCACCGCATCCCCGCGCTGGAGATCCTCATCAACAACGCGGTCGTTCGGAAGTACATCACCGAGGGCCGCGAGGGCGAACTCCACGAGGTCATCAAGTCCATCGAGGCCGAGAAGGTCGGCATGATGGACTTCAACGGCTCGCTTGTGAAGCTGGTGGAGCAGGAATACATTCATGTCCGGACGGCCATGGAGGCCACGCCGAACGCCGACGAACTGAAGATGCGCCTCAAGGGCATCGGCTGATCGTCACCGTCGCGCCACGGAAGGCGCCCGCGCCCGTCTCGAATCGGATCACGACATCACCAACGCCCGCGGGCGTCGCGCCAGCCGCGCACCCCGCAGGCATACACACATCCGTCCCGCGCGGCCGTCCGGGGCGACCCTTCAAGAAAAGCCGACCGCATGGTTGATCTCACAACGCCCGCCGCGCTCCACCTCGCCGTCGACGCGAACCCCCTCTGGCTCGTGTCGCCCTGGAAGGCCGTCGTCCTCATGCTCCCCTTCCTGGGCTGGGCATGGATCGTCGCCTCCATCTACGACAAGGACGCCAAGCGCTTCTACCTCGGCCAGAAGATGTGGAACATCGTCCACATGACCTTCGCCGTCGTCGCGCTCGCCGCCGCCTTCCTCGTGCCCGTGTTCTGGATCGGCCTCCCCATCGTGATCGGCATCCTCCTCGCCGACCTCGCCATCTACTACTTCAAGCACAACGCCGACGACCGCGTCCCCGAGCCCTCCAAGTGGGACATCAAGACCATCCTCAGCCCCCAAAAGGGTGACGGCGGCGAGGACAAGAAACTCGCACGCCGCATGCAGGGCGTCTCCCTCAAAATCATCGGCCCCGCGGGCGCCATCCCCGCCCCCGACAAGGAAACCCCCGAGTACGAGGTCCGCGCCGCCGCCGAGGAACTGGTCATCCAGCCCCTCGACAACCGCGGCTCACGCTTCGAACTCGCGCAGGCGTCCTCCGACGCGTTCGCATACTCCTACATCGTCGACGGCGTGCGCACCAAGCCCGAGCCCATCCCCGCCGCCAAGGCGCTCGCCATGATCGACTTCTGGAAGGCCGCCGCGGGGCTCGACACCCAGGACCGCCGCAAGAAGCAGTCCAAAGAGATCACCGTCGAGCATGTGAATGTCGGGCGCAAACTCAAACTCGTCACCGTCGGCGGGAGCAGCGGCCTGCGCCTCACCGGCATCATCGACGCCACCAAACAGGTCGCGCGCAAGCCCGAAGAACTCGGCCTCCTCGAATCCCAGCAGGCCGCCTTCGACGCGCTCACCGACGAGCACAAGGGCGTCGTCCTCCTCGCCGCGCCGGGCGGTCAGGGACGCACGAGCACCATGTACGCGTTCGTGAAGTCCCACGACGCCTACACCCTCAATGTCCAGACCCTCGAACTCGAGGCCGAGGCCACCATCGAGGGCGTGCGCCAGAATGTCTTCGATCCCACGGTCGACGGCGCCGAGTTCGCCACCACCGCGCGATCCATCCTCCGCCGCGACCCCGATGTCTTCGCCTGCGCCGAAGCCGACGCCGCGACCTGCAAGGAAATCGCCAAGGCCGACCACGCCCGCTCGCGTTGCTATCTCTCGGTGAAGGCCAACGGCGCGCTCCAGGCAACCCAGATGTACCTCAAGGCCGTCGGCGACATCCAGCAGGCCGGCGAGTCCCTCCACGGCGCCGTCGCCCAGCGACTCGTCCGCCGTCTCTGCCCCAACTGCAAAGCGCCCTTCCAGCCCACGCCCGACATGCTCAAGAAACTCGGGCTCCCCGCCTCCGTCAAGCAACTCTACCGCAAGGGCGGGCAGGTCCTCGTGAAGGACAAGCCCGAAGTGTGCCCCATGTGCATGGGCGCCGGCTATGTCGGCCAGGAGGGCATCTTCGAGGTCTTCCCCATCGACAACGAGATGCGCGGCATGCTCGCCAAGGGCGACTTCGCATCCTTCAAGGCCGCGCTCCGAAGCAAGCGCTACCCCACCATGCAGGAAGCCGCGCTGCGCAAGGCCGTCGAGGGCATCACCACCATCGACGAAGTCGTCCGCGTGCTCTCCGAGCAGCAGCCCGGCGCGGCCCGACCCGGCGCCTCCGAACGCCAGCCCGCCTGAACACGAACCACACCGACTTCGTCAGAACAACGACGCACACCGACCGACGCATTCGCGGAGCCGTCCCATGATCCTCAATCTCATCGTCATCGGCGCCGTCCTGCTGATCGCCTACCTCTGGGCGTCGCGCGGCTTCTACTCCGCCTTCCTCCACCTCCTCTGCACCATCGTCGCGGGCGCCATCGCCTTCGCGCTCTGGGAGCCCATCGCCTACGGCCTCTTCCTGGGCGTGCGCGACGACATCGCCTGGAGCGTCTCCCTCGTCCTCCCCTTCGTCGTCTCCCTCGCCATCCTCCGACTCATCGTCGACAAACTCCTCAAGAACAACATCGGCCTCGACGACGCCACCAACCTCGTCGGCGGCGCGCTCTGCGGCGCCGCGTCGGGCATCATCGCCATCGGCATCTTCGTCATCGCCGTCGGCTTCCTCCGCGTTCCCCCGGACTTCCTCGGCCACCGCGCCGCCACCTTCGCCGAAACCAGCAAGGGCCCGGGCGTCCTCGTCCGCGGCGGCTCCCTCTGGCTCCCCGCCGACAAGGTCGTCGAGACCTTCTACGGCATGACCAGCCAGGGCTCGCTCGCCACCGCGACGCCCCTCGCGCTCCGCGCGCCCGACCTCGACATCCAGGGCAGTCTCCAGCGGTACAACTATCAGGGCGTCGGCCGCACCTCCCTCAAGCCCGAGGACTTCACCGTGCTCGGCCAGTACGAAGTCGAAGGCGCGAACCTCGACGCCCTCCTCACCGACACATTCACCATGGGCACCGACGGCAGCCCCGTCACCCAGAAGGTCGTGGACATCGAGGGCGAAGCGTTCCCCCCCAACTCCAAGATCGTCGGCACGGTGCTCCGCTTCGCCGCCACCGCCAAAGAGAAGCAGGGCCAGGTCGTCATCGGCCCGGGCCAGATCCGACTCCTCGCGACCAACAACTCCACGGGCGAGGTCAAGACCATCCTCCCCGCCGCTTTCGTCAACCAGGGCGACCCCCTCGCCCTCGACTACAAGCGCTGGCGCTACGACTCCGACGGCGTGTTCGCGGCCTCGGTCGGCGGCGCCGCCGAGAGCACCATGGCCTTCGAGTTCGTCGTCCCGCCCGAGCACACCGCGCGGGAAATCCAGGTGCGCAATGTCCGCGTCGACCTCGCGAGCATCCCCCAGGACCAACGCCCAAGCGGCAACGACTCGCTCGTCTACACCTCCGCGCAGGCGCGCGACAACGCGCTCCGTGATTTCTCCCTCCTCGCCGCCGTCGGCATGAATGTCCAGGGCGCCGAGATCACGAAGGACGAAGACACCACCGAGGTCCTCATCGAGGAAGGACGCAACAGCGTCGTCCGCGTCAGCGAACGCCTCCCGTTCAACGGCCAGTTCAACCGCTCCAAGCGCGGCCAACTCGATGTCACGCAGGAGAACAAGATCATCGGCGGCGAGGAGAAGTTCTCGAAGGCCGACTACAGCGAGGTCGGCCTCCAGGAAAACCTCCGCGTCTTCGAGTTCGGTCGCACCAACGACACACGCATCGTGCAGGTCGACGCCGGCGTGCAGAGCCGCCTGAGCCTCCTCGGCCGCGCGTTCCAGAAAGCCGAGAGCGTTGTCCCGCCCGTGCTCGTCGACTCACTCGGCCGCCAGTACCAGCCCATCGGGTATGTCTTCCAGAGCGGCGACGATGTCACCGTCCGGTTCACCCCGGGCGATCCGATCCGCGGCCTCGCGCAGATCCCCAGCCTCAGCACCTCGCGCACCGACCAGCAACTCATCCTGCTGTTCCGCGTGAACTCGGGCGCCGAACTCGTCAACTTCGCGATCGGCGGCCGCGCCGCGTCCACCTTCAGCCCGACCGTCACCGTCGGACGCTGAATCAGCCGCGACAACCTGACACCAACGAAAAGCCCCCGCGAGGAACACGCCTCGCGGGGGCTGTCGTTTGTCGGTCATGAGAACGCCGTGATCACTCGGCTGCGGGGGCGGCTTCCTCGGAAGCGGCCTCGGCCTCGTCGCGCTTGCCGCGCGAGGGCTTCTCGTCGTTCAGGATCATGTTGCCCTCGTCGTCGATCTCGATCTCGTCCCGATCGTCAGACTCGAGTTCACGGTCGGCGACAACCTTGACGGTGATCTCGGTCTCGAGGTCCTTGTCGAGTTTGACGGACACATGGTGGGTCTCGACACGCTTGATCGTCTGCGACAGACGCACCTCGCGGGCCTTCACATCGAAGCCCTTGGCGACCAGCGCCTCGGCGATGTCGCCCTGCGTGACCGAGCCGTACAGCAGGCCCTGGTCGTTGCACGAACGCACGAGTTCGATCTCGTAGTCCTCGAGTTTGCCGATCATCGCCTCGCGGGCGGCGCGCATCTCGCGCTGCGCCTTCTCGGCCTCGGCCCGCTTCGACGCCAGCGACTTGATCTTCTCCTCGCTCGGAGTGGTCGCCAGACCCATCGGAAGCAGGAAGTTGCGCGCGTACCCCGAACGGACCTTCACGACATCGCCCACGATGCCGAGGTTGTCCACCGACTCAACGAGAAGCAGCTGCAGGTCTTTCGACATGGCTCGCTGTCCTTTCCCGCCCGCGTGCCGCGGGCGAACAAGTGAAAGTTAGGAGCGCGACCTTCGCGCCCCAGCGTCGCCGCCCGAAGGCGGCCGAGATTCGATTGTCGCCCAGGCCCCTCAAGGCCCGGGCTTCTCTGCCGTGCATGATTGGCGCGTCAGAACGGGATGTCGTCCTCGTCGATGGGCTCGTACCCACCGCCGCTTCCACCACCACCGCCGCCCTGCTGCTGGCCGCCGCCGCGGGAGTATCCGCCCCCGCCGCCGCCTCCGCTGCCGGCGCGGGAGTACCCGCCTCCACCACCGCCTCCGCCGTCACCGTCGCCGCGCGAGTCGACGAACTGGAAGTTCTCGATGATGACCTTCAGTTTCGAGCGGTTGCCGCCCCCGTCCTTGTCCTGCCACTGGTCGAGACGAAGCCGACCCTCGATGAAGACCGGGCGACCCTTCGACAGGTACTGCGCCATGACCTCCGCGGTGCGGCCCCAGGCCTCGCAATCCACGAAGGTGGTCTCCTCGCGGTTCTGGCCGTCCTGCGTGCGGAAACGCCGGTTCACCGCCAGCCCGATGTTCGCGACCTGCGTGCTGCCCGCCTGACGAACCTCCACATCTCGCGTGAGGTTGCCCATCAGGAACACCTTGTTGAAGTTTCCGGCCATAGCGCGGCTCCGATTCCAGATGACAGTGACTCGTGCACGACCCCCCCGGCCAGACGCCGCGGGAGCGACCGATCATACTCCGAACGCCCGATCCCTGCGGATCACGCGTCGTCGTCGTCGAAATCCTCGTCGTCCGACACCGAGGCGCCGACCGCGTCGTCGTCGTCGTCCGAGGCGCCGCGAGTCGCACGCAGGTTGGCCTCGTCCTCGAGGGCCTGACGCTCGTCGTTCGAGGAGATCTCCTCGGCGGTGAGGTGATCGGTGCGCGTGAACATCGTGCGCATGATCTGCTCGGACAGGTTGCAGTTGTTCTCGATCTTGATCAGCGCGCTGGTCGGCGCGGTGAAGTACACGAGGATGTACACGCCGCGCTTCTGCTTGTCGATCTCGTAGGCGAGGCGACGCTCGTCCCACTTCTTCATCGCGATGATCTCGCCGCCCGCGCTCTCGATGGTCTCGCGGATGTGCTTGATCGCCTCGCCGAAGGTGGCGGCAACCTGCTGGCTGATGAGGTACATGCCCTCGTAGGTACGCTTGTTATCCATGGTCTCGTCTCTTTCTCGCGCTGCTCCGCGCGACGGTTTGATCTTGCTGCTGCCTGTATCTAGTCACGCGACTCGTCGCGCGATTGCTTGCTCTCTCGGGCCTTCTCGCCCGCCTTGCCGTTGAAGGCGTTCATCGCCGCAACGGCGCCCTGCTTCGCCCAGCACTCCGCGGCGTCGGCCGCCTGCTCCAGCGCCGGGCCGATCACCGCGTTGTCCTCCGCCGTGAACTTCCCCAGCACCCAGTCGCGCTGCGCGATGTACTGGGGAGGGGGGTCCACGCCGATCCGACACCGGGCGTACTTGTTCCCGCCGAGCCGCCTCTCGATGTCCCCGAGCCCGTTGTGCCCGCCCGCCGAGCCCGACGCACGAACCCGAATCGTGCCGATCGGGATCGCGACATCGTCCGTCAGGACGAACACATCGTTCCACGGGTCCACCTTGTAGAACCGCGCCGCTTCGGCGACGGCCTGACCCGACAGGTTCATGTAGGTCGTGGGCTTCATCAGCAACGCCTTGTCGTCGAGTCCGGGGATCGTCGCGTCCCAGGTCATGGACTGGAACCGCGCCTTCGCCGGCGTCCCCGCGCTGTGACGCGCGATCAGCCGATCCAGCGCGAGCCAGCCCGCGTTGTGACGCGACTGCTCGTACTCCCGACCCGGGTTGCCCAGGCCCACGATCAACTTCACTCCTTGTCCGCCTCCTCTTCGCCCTTCTTCTCGCCGATGCGCTCGGGCGCCGCGTCGCCGTCAGCCTCGCCGGCCTCGGCCGACGCTTCCTCTTCCTTCGTCTCGTGGATCGTCGCGAGCACGAGGTCCGCGTCGCTCAGCATCTCCACGCCCTCGGGAAGTTCGACCTCGCTCGCGTGGAGCGACTCGCCGACGTCCAGGCCCGAGATGTCCAGACGCAGTTCCTCGGGCAGCGTCGCGACCGTGCAGCGGATGTCCACTTCCGTGTGGGGGTGGAGCAGCACGGTGTTCGCCTTGCTCAGGCCGACCGCGTCGCCCACGAGTTTGACATGCACCGACACCTCGACCTGCTCGTTGAGGTCAACCAGCGCGAGGTCCGCGTGGATGATGTTCGTGCCCAGGTAGTCGAACTGGAGATCGCGGAGCAGCACGGTCTGCTCGCCCTTCTCGCCCTCGATGTTGATCCCGAAGACCTTCTCGCCCTTCTCGAGGTGCTTGATGGTCTCCTTGGCGTCAACGAACAGCGCGAGCGGCTCGTGACCGTGGCCGTAGACCACGACGGGCAGCCCGCCCGCGGCGCGGACGCGCTGCGCATACTTCGATCCGACCTTCTCGCGACGCTTGGCGTCGAGCGTGTACGACTTCTGCATAGTGAAACCCTCTCAGGTGGTGTGCCGCTGTGTTTACCGTTTCGTGCCGCCGCTCTTCTTGAAGAGCGCGCTCACGGACATGTTGTGATGAATCCGATGGATCGCCTCGCCGAGCAACGATCCCATGCTCAGTTCGACGAGTTTGTCCTTGATGGGGTCGAGGCGCGGGCCGCACGGGATCGTGTCCGTCACGATCACCCGGTCGATCGGCGCGTCCGCCAGACGCTGGGGCGCCAGCGCCGCCAGCACCGGGTGCGTCGCGCCCACCCAAACCTTTTTTGCGCCGCGCTCGCGCACGAGTTTCGCCGCCTCGCACACCGTGCCGCCCGTCGCGATCATGTCGTCCATCATCAGCACGGTCTTGCCCTCGACCGACCCGATGAGGTTCTTGACCGTCACTTCCGAGCCGCTCAGGCGCCGCTTGTCCACGATCGCCAGGTCCGCGCCCAGCAGGTTCGCGTAGGTGTTCGCCACCTTCACATTGCCGACATCCGGAGAAACCAGCACGAGGTCCCCCAACTCGTCGCGCACGCTGTCGAAGTACTCGACGAACACGGGCGATCCCGACAGGTGATCGACCGGCAGATCGAAGAACCCCTGGATCTGCGCGGCGTGCAACTCCACCGTCAGCACGCGGTCCGCGCCCGCCTTCGTGATCATGTTCGCGACCAGTTTCGCCGTGATCGGCGTGCGCCCCTCGTCCTTGCGGTCCTGCCGCGCGTAGCCGAAGTACGGGATCACCGCCGTGATCCGCGTCGCGCTCGCGCGCTTCAGCGAATCCAAAAAGATCAGCAGTTCAACAAGGTTCTCGTTCACCGGCGCGCCCGTGCTCAGCACCACGAAGCAGTCGCGCCCGCGCACATCCTCGTCCAGACGGACCAGCAACTCCCCGTCGGGGAACGGCTCGGTCCTCGCGTGGCCCAGCGGCAGGTCCAGCGACTGGCACACGCGCTGCGCCAGACCAACGCTGTTGCGCCCCGCGAAGATCTTCAGACTGTTCGCGTCGCTGCGGCTCACGCCTTCACCCCTTCGGATTTGCCCAGACGATCACGCAGGATCGAATCGACCTCCGCCAGCTGGTCCGGCGTGTTGATGCTCAGGATGTCCTCCGGAGGCATCGCGTCCACGACCTCCACGATCTCCCCCTCGTCGCGCAGCATGCCCGGAATATCCGTCAGGTAGTACTCGCCCTTCGCGTTGTCGTTCGACAACTTGGGCAGGCGCTCCACCAGTTTGCGCGCATCGAAGCAGTAAATGCTCGGGTTGATCTCGCGAACCTTGCGCTGCTCGTCGGTCGCGTCCTTGTCTTCCACGATCGCCGCGAACCGCCCGTTCGCGTCGCGGATGATCCGACCGTACCCGGTCGCATCCTCCACCACGCTCGTCGCGATCGTCGCCGCCGCCTTGCTCGCGCGGTGCTTGTCGAGCACCCGCTTCAGCGTGCTCGCCCGGAGCAGCGGCCCGTCCCCGGCCAGCACCACCGCCTCCCCGTCCACCTTCGAGAGCAGATCCGCCGCGCACATCACCGCGTGCCCCGTCCCGAGTTGCTCCGACTGGACCGCGAAGCCCACATCGCCGTCGCCCTCGAAGACCGCCCGCACGACCTCCTGCTTGTGCCCGACCACCAGGATCACGCTCGCGAAGCCCGCCTGGCGGCAGGCCTCCACCACCCACGCGACCATCGGCCGCCCCGCGACCTCATGGACCACCTTCGGAAGGTCGGACTTCATCCGAGTCCCCTTGCCGGCGGCCAGAATCACCGCCACCGGGCCGCGCACGCGGGCCGGGGACGAAGCGTCACGATGAGCAGTGTCGGCGGACATGTATGTGCTGTCCGCACGCTCAACCCCCGGCAATGCCGAGAGTTAGAAACTGGCCCGCTAGGATTCGAACCTAGACTCGCGAGACCAAAACCCGATGTGCTACCGTTACACCACGGGCCAATATGGAGCGTGCGAAACGGGGCTCCTCAGACGATGAGCCGGCCGCTGACCCCCGCTCCGAGCGATGGGAGGCGTCCGACGCTGGACCACTCAACCCGCCCTCGCAAGCCATCTTGCGAGAACGCCAGTCGCGCGGCAGCGTCGAACGAGCCAATCCGGAGGACGATTCCCGTCCCCTGCTCGCCCAAATGCGGGCCGCGGCGTGCCTTGCCCGAAGCCGGACCACCCGCGTCGCCGCTGGGGTGTGGCCCGTGCCCGCGCCTGAATGCGTCGCGGACGGCTTCCT
>CAYGLT010000046.1:0-3718 GCA_964350875.1 uncultured Phycisphaeraceae bacterium
AGCGCGGAGGAGCGCCATGTTGCCCTCGGAGACGAGGTCGGCGAAGTCCACCTCGGACATGCGGGTGCGTTTGGCCATCGCGAGGACGAGCGCCAGGTTGGTGTTGGCGATCTGCTCGCGGAGGCGGTCGGCGACGCGCTTCCAGCGGAGGATGTCGGTGACCTGCTCGTCGGTGGGCTGCTGATCGGGGCGGGCCCAGATGGCGCGCTGGAGTTCGCGGATCTGGTGACGGGCGTAGTTGTACTGGAGGAACAGCACGCGCTCTTCGGCGGCGGTCAGGATGACCTGCTCGGTGGAGCGCTGCTCGCGCTCACGCTCGCGGAGGCGGGTGGGCGTGATGTCGTCCATGACGGGGTGGTACCACGAGGTATCCGGCTTGCGGATATCGGGCGCCTCGTCGTAGATCTTGCGCTCGGCGCCTTCCTCGTAGAAGGCGTCGTTGTCGATGAAGTCCTGCTCCTTGATGAGCATGCCGTGGAGCGTGCGCTCGTCCTCGGGGCTGAGGCGGCGACGGGAGGCGTGCGAACCATCGGTGAGCGCGCTGCCGCGACGATGTCGCGCCTGCGCGAGCGGGGAAACCGAGATGGGGTTCTGCTGGACCATTGAGTGCTCTTTATCAGAAACTTCGCGTGGAGGATCGCGACGGATGCCGGGACGGTGAGAAGAGTCACCGGCCCCTGCATCATACCGAATCAGCGGGCGGGTGTTTCAACAAATTGAGACGCACAATCCCGCTGCAGGTTCCGGCAGGTCCCTGCTCGCGGGAAATTGGGTGTCGGATCAAGCGCGTCGTCTGGGAGGCCTACCGAACAGGCGGCGAAAGACGACCCTCCCCGGTCATCCATGCCGGGGGCACATCACTTACGGGGAAACCCCCGGGGGGGTTCCTCCTTGGGTAGAACCAATCTAAACAAGATTCTCGGAAACGCAAGCCCCCGGGCTGCACATTCGGGACACTTCGCCCCAAAACTTGACGGGGCCGGCCGGGCCGGGGGCGGTATTTCGGGTCGACGACCCAGTGTGACGCTTCCGGGGCGGGGTCGGCGGGCCCGGATAACCGGCGGTCGGGGCGGCGTCTATGGTTCGATCCGGCCGGTCTTTCCTGCCGGACGATTCCCGACCACCCGCCGCGGCTCCGCCCGTTTCCCGGAGCCCTCCCGCCGCGGCCTCAGAACCGACGCTCTCCGAAGGAGATCCGTATGCCTTTCACGCTTCCCGACCTGCCTTACCCCAAAGACGCCCTCGAGCCCCACATCGACGCCCGGACGATGGAGATCCATCACGACAAGCACCACGCGGCGTATGTGTCCAAAGCCAACGACGCGCTGGCCGGCACGAAGTTCGCCGACATGGATGTGCTCGAGGTCATCAAGAACCTGAACGATGTCCCCGCCGAGAAGCGCACCGCCGTGCGCAACAACGCGGGCGGCCACGCGAACCACTCGCTGTTCTGGACCGTCATGGCGCCCGCGGGCAAGGGCGGCGCCCCCGAGGGTGCGCTGGCCGACGCGATCAACAACGCGTTCGGCTCGTTCGACGACTTCAAGAAGAAGTTCGCCGACGCGGCCGCGACGCGCTTCGGTTCGGGCTGGGCGTGGCTCGTCGTGAAGAACGGCAAACTGGAGATCTGCTCGACCGCGAACCAGGACAACCCGCTCATGGGCGAGGGTGTCGCGGGTTGCTCGGGCACGCCGATTCTGGGGCTCGACGTCTGGGAGCACGCGTACTACCTGAACTATCAGAACAAGCGCCCGGACTATGTGACGGCGTGGTGGAATGTCGTGAACTGGAAGCAGGTCGCCGAGAACTTCAGCAAGGCGAAGTGACGCGCACGGTGCGCGCGTCGACCTCGATGCGCACGCCCGCGGGCCAGTGAAACGACTTGGTTTCGCCCGAGTTTGACCGGATGAACACGACCGCCTGCTCGACCACGCGTCGGGGCAGGCGGTCTTTCTTTGCGCCGCGAGTGATGCGTTCGAACGCGCGTCGGAGCCCCTCCCCCACCACGATCGCGCGCTCGGAGCGGAGCGTGTCGCGCGGCCAGTGGTTCGCGTCCCCGAAGACGATCTGTACGCGATCGACGATGACCATCGCGGCGTCATGGAGGAGTTCGGCGGTGTGCGCGGCACGGTCGGCGGCGCCCGGACGAATGTCGTCGATCGCGGGGAGCACGCGGTGACGGATCGCGGCCCTCGCGCGGGAGAGGTCGGCGTTCGTGTCGTCGGTGCGCCACTGAACGCCTGCGAGGGAACAGACGCGCTGGGCGTCGGCGCGGGAGACGCCCAGCATGGGGCGCGCGAGCGCGAGACCGTCGGCGAGGCGCCGCTTCGGGCGCATAGCGGAAAGGCCTTTCGGTCCGGCGCCGCGGAGGAGCGCGAGGAGCATGGTTTCGAGTTGGTCCTCGGCGTGGTGCGCGGTTGCGACTGCAACACACGCGTGCGTGCGGGCCATGTCGCGCAGCGCGGCGTAGCGGAGTTTCCGGGCGCCGGCTTCGGCGTTCTCCGAGCGAGGGACGGCGACGGCGCGTTCGTCGAAACGCAGGTTCAGGTCGGCGGCGAGGTCGCGAACGAAGTCCCGATCGGCGTGGGATTCGGCCGAGGGACGCAGGTCGTGGACGACATGGCCGACGACGAGGCGGGCGGGATCGACGGACGCGGCCAGCGCGAGGACCAGGGCCGTGGAATCGGCGCCGCCCGAGCAGGCGAGGAGGGTCTTTTCGCCCCCGGTGAGGGTCCGCCAGCGCCGGGCGATCTCCCGGGAAGCGGGGTCGCGCGCGACCGCGCCGAGCGCCGCCCGCAGCCGCGAGCCGTTGCGCGGCGAGCCCGTCGTGGGGGTTGTCGAGTCCACGGGAGGATCATACCGATAGGGTCTTCCTCGGCGGTCGCTTGCGCTCCGCCGCTCTCCCACCACCCTCGCGAGGCGGAGCCCCGCGTGAACGGCCAGACGCTGCTTTCCATGTTGTCGACCTCCCCACCTCCCCCGCTCGGGCTTCCCGGGTGGGCGCCGTGGCTGTTGATCGCCGCGGGCGGGGTGATGCTGGCGATGTGGTGGACGGGGTCGCGAAAGTCGCCCACAGCCAAACAGGGCTCGTCGGTGCTCGACCGCCTGCGCCGCGGGAAGGTCCAGCGCGTCACGACGACCGAACAGCGTTCCTCGCTTCCTCCTGAGTCGGAGGAACTGGTCGATCTGCTGTGCGCGCGTCTTGATGAGCGGGCGGCACGGATCGAGTCGTTGCTTGCCGAGGCGAAGACGACTATCGCGCGGCTTGAAGCGTTGCGCTCGTCACCAAACGAAGCGCCGGCGCGTTCCCAGCGCCCCATGCGCGATGATCGCGAGCCGCCGATCGTCGAGGTTGTGCCGCCTGCTCCGCCCAAGTCGGCGCCGAGCGATCCGCTCTGCGCGAGCGTCTATTCGCTCGCGGATTCGGGCGCCGATGCGGTGGCGATCGCGAAGCAACTCGACGAGCACATCGGGAAGGTGCAACTCATCCTCGCCCTGCGCGGGGGGTGAGCCGCCAGTGGCGCCGGAGGAAGAGCCTCACAGAGCCGCGTTCGGGAGAACGCGGCGCGGCGATGTCCGGACTTCCAGAATCGTTCGCCGACGAGCGCGTCAGCGCCCCGTGCTCGCGCCCGGGGCTCTGATCGGAGTGCCTCTCTTTATCTCGACAGCACATGCAACTCGATCGTTCCGCCGCTGGTGGTGAGCGAGGACGGCGTCG
>CAYGLT010000046.1:3818-8512 GCA_964350875.1 uncultured Phycisphaeraceae bacterium
GACAGCACATGCAACTCGATCGTTCCGCCGCTGGTGGTGAGCGAGGACGGCGTCGGGTCGTTGTGGAACCGGACGATGGTCTCGTCGATCTTGCGGCTCAGGACCTCGCCCGCGCCGGACTTCATCTCGACGGCGATGGGCGCGTCGCTGGTGCGCATCGTGAGCGTTCCCGCGAAGGCGTGACCGACGCGCAAGGCGATGGCGCCGAGTTCGGTCTCGGCGCGGACCGGGCCCTTCGCGTCGGAGGCAAGGCGGATGTCCACGGCCGCGCGGCTGGTCTTGACGCTCACGGGACCTTTGGCTTCCCGCACGAGCACGATGCCGTTGGTCGTTTCGGCCTTGATGACGCCCGACACGCGCTCGAAGGACATCTGCGCGTTGGTGGTCGAGGCGTGCACGCCCGCGTGGTGATCGGTGACGGTGACGGCGCCGTTCTCGGTGCGGATCTCGGTGTCGGCGCGCACGCCGCTGACGGTGACGGACCCGAGCGTCTCGACATCGATGTGATGGGAGCCGCGCGGGACGCGGACTTCAAACGCGGCGACCTCGGCGGACTCGCGGCCGCCCGGCCAGATGGCCTCGATGACGAGACGACCCGACGCGTCGAGCGCGACGCTGGTCTGTGTCTCGCGCAGGCGGTCCTCGCTGAGCGCGGACACCTGGGCGCGGACGAGCACGGTTTCGAGGTTGCCCTCGATGACCGAGACGGGGCCCGACGCGCGGACCGCGATGGCGGCGTTGCGAGGGAGCGGCATGTCGACCTGCTCGGTGCGGGTGTGCAAACGCACGCGGCGGCGGCGCGAGGGCGCCTGGGTCTCCCCGGGCGCGTCGGCGGTGGTCTGATCGGCGGCGGGCTTGTTCTTCGAGGCGCAGCCGGCGGGGAGCGAGCCGAGCAAAAACGCCGCGAGGAGCACGAGGGCTCCGTTGCGGCGTGAGGTAGTCAGCGGGTTGTTGAGTGTCGGTCGGTCGGTTCGCATCCGTTCGCTCCGTCAGTGCCGGAGCGGTGAACGCGTCCGGGGATCAGTCGTTGTCGTCGTCGACCTCGACGGTGATCCGCCCGTTGCTCGTGGTGAGCGTGCAGGTCGGGCCGCCGCCGTTGAGTTCGATTCGGGCCGATTTCTTGAATTCCATCGTCTCGCCGGCCCTCTTGACCGTGATCTTTCCGTTGCTGGTCGAAATATCCAGCGAGGCGCTCATGGACCTGGAGGCCTTGAAGGTGATGGCGCCGTTGCTGGTCCGCGCGGTGCAGGAGCCCTGCACATCGTCGGCGAGTTCGATCGCGATCGCGCCGTTGCTGGTGTTGGCGTCGACGGCGCCGTGGACATCCTCCGCGATGATGCGGCCGTTGCTGGTGCGCAGGTTCGCCGTGCCGTGGATCTCCTCGACCTCGATGCGCCCGTTGCTGGTGGCGACGACGACGGGGCCGCGGTGATCCTCGATGCTGACGGCGCCGTTGGAGGTGTCGATCTTTGCCTCGCCCGACAGCCCCTCGAGGGAGACGCGGCCGTTGCCCGTGTCGACGGTGACGCCGTGGGCGCCGGGGAGTTTGATGTCGAAGGAGACGCCCTCGTTGGACTCTCGCTTGCCGTCGGGCCATTCGACATGGAGGGCGAGGACGCCGTCGGGCCGGCGCTCGGCGACGATCTGGGTCGCGTCGAGGCGTTCGATGGTCTTGGCGCGGACCTCGGCGTTCACCATCACGCTTCGCGCGGTGGAATCCGCTTCGATGGTGACCGAGCCGTTGTGGGTGCGCACATCGATCCCGGAACCGTCGCGATGGGCGATGTCGAGGTCGACCGTCTTGCGTTCGACATCGGAGTTCCAGTTGGTGTGCGAGGACATGCAGCCGGCCGAGACGGCGACGGCGAGGATGGCGGCGCCGGAAGCCGCGGCGCGCATGGCCGCTCCGACCGCAAGAATCTGTGAGAATCGCATCGTCATTCCTCCGCTTCGAGTTCTGCGGCCGGGCCGCGTGTATCCCTCAATGGGAACTCCGGACGCGCGATTGCACGGCGTCCGTCGGGAATCTCAGGCCTTTCGCCGGGCGGCGTCCAGCGCGAGGATCTCGACCATGATCTGGCTGGCGAGGAGCGCCGTGATCCCGGCCACATCCCGATCGGGGAGGACCTCGACGAGGTCCGCCCCGACGATGTTGGCGCCCCGGAGGATCCGGAGCAGGGAGAGCGCCTCGGCGGAGGTGAACCCGCCGATGCTGGGCGTGCCGGTTCCGGGGGCGAAGGCCGGATCGACGGCGTCGATGTCGTAACTCAGGTAGGCCTCGTCGTCGCCCAGCCGCTTCATGAACTCGCGGATCGGCGCGTCGCCCTCGCGCTTCCAGCGGTCGTAGGTGACGAGCGTGACGCCCTTGTCCTTGGCGTAGTCGAGGTCTGCGCGTGTGTTGAGCGGGCCCTTCACGCCGACCGTGAGCATGCGCTTCGGGTCGATGAGGCCCTCTTCGATCGCGCGGATGAACGGCGACGCGTGGCTGTAGCGTTCGCCCAGCGTGACATCGACGGTGTCGACATGGGAGTCGAAGTGCAGGAGCCCGAGGCCGTTCGCGGGCTTGCCGCGTCGCGTCCAGGTGGCGCGGATGTTGGCGAGCGCGACGGAGTGGTCGCCGCCGATCGCGAAGAGTTTGGTGCGCGACGGATCGCCAAGCTCGGTCGCGAACTCGGTCATGACCCGGGCGTTGTCTTCGCAGTCGTACGGCTGCACGGGGGAATCGCCCGCGTCTGCGAGGCTGAGCACCTCCGCGATGTTGACATCGTGCTCGATGTGATAGGGCTTGGCGTATTGAGAGGCCTCACGGATCGCGCGGGGGCCGAAGCGTGCGCCGGGTCGATAGGTGACGCCCGAGTCGAACGGCGCGCCGTAGAGGACCCAGTCCGGCGCTCCACCCTCTCGGAGGACATCCTCGAGCCGGGGGAAGCGGCAGAAGGTGGCGATCCCGGCGAAACGGGGTGTCACGCGAGCGTTGGGAAGTTTCGTGCGGTGCTGTTCCATTCAACGCGATGCTAGCGGATGAGGGCGCACGCGGCCCGTTTGCAGGGGCTTCCCCCGGTTCGGAAATAAAGATCTCGCACGGAGGGTTTTCAATCGCGCGAATTGCGGTACCTTGGCGGGCGTTCAGCAGTTGGCGCTGCGCTCGGGGGAGCGCGGCCCTATCCCCCGCGCCCTGTCGCGTTGCGCTGCCGAACACCCCAAATTGGTTCGTACCCGCGGCGGCTCGGTCGTCGCGCTCTTTGGAGAGAACCCAGGAGGAAACTCGTCATGCGCACTTTCCGTCCCTTCGTCGCCGCGGCGACGCTCGTCGCCTGCGCCGGTCTGGCTGTCGCCGGATCCGCGGGGCCCGTCGTCATCTACTCGGACATTGCGGGCCAGGCGTCCTCGATGGTCCCGGGGCTCGGCGGCGTTTCGTTCACCTCGTTCGACCGCCCGTACCGCTCGCCCAACGGCAACTACTGGATCCTGACCGCCGACACCGACGCCGCGACCAGCGAAGACGAAGTCGTCATCGCGGGCTTCGGCCTTACGGGCGCCGTCGTCGCGCGTGAAGGCGGCGCAATCAACGGCACCGCCGACCTGATCGGCCTTATCGATCAGCGCCTGAGCATCAACGACAACGGCGATTTCGTGTTCGCCACCAACACCAGCGGCGACATCGGGATGGATGAGGTCATCCTGCAAGGCAGCATCACCGGAGGCGGCGGCGGCCTGAACATCTCCGTGCAGGAGTCCGATGGCGTCGTGCTCGACGCGGGCGGTTCGGCCAATGTCGGGTCGAGCGTGTGGCTCGGCGACATCCTGTCCGACGGTCGCGTCGCGTTCGGCGCTTCGCTGTCCAACCCCACTGCGGGCGGCACCTCTGCGCTCATCATCGGCCGTCAGGCCCTTCAGCAGGCCGACTACGACATCCCCGGCATGCAGGCGGGCGGCGCGATGGAAACCTGGGACAACTTCGATTTCCAGGATTTCCGCCTTTCCGCTGACGGGTCGAGTTGGCTCGCGCAGGGCGACCTCAACGGCGCCACCACGGGCGACGATGTCGTCGTCGTGAACGGCAATGTCGTGATCCAGGAAGATTCGACGATCGGTTCGTACACCGACGCGGTCTCCACGATCACCGAGTCGTACATGGACTCCGCGGGCAACTGGATGTCGCGCGGCAGCAACGACGGCGGGCAGGACTGGGTCGTGTTCAACGGCGGCGTGGTCGCCGAGACCGGCGCCGCGATCACCTCCGGCGCGTCCGAGACCTGGAGCGACGCCGCGTTCTCGTCCACCTTCTTCTGGATGGCGTCCAACAACAACGGCGACTACGTCGTGGGCGGCACGACCGACAACGCCGATCCCGAGGCCGACGCGGTCCTCGTGCTCAACGGGACGACCGTGCTGCTCCGTCAGGGCGACGCGGTCGACCTCGACGGCAACGGCATGTTCGATGACGACGCGTTCATCGACATCTTCAACAACGACGACGGCTTCCTGACCGACGACGGCTTCCTGTACTTCACGGCCGACCTGTACAACGGCGCGGGCGACGCGCTGGGCCAGGCGTTCATGCGGTACCAGATCCCGGCGCCGGGCGCGCTCAGTGTTCTGGGCATCGCGGGCCTCGCCGCGACCCGGGGGCGTCGCCGCCGCTGATCAGCCGATTCGCTGCTATCGCAGTCAACTCTCAGCGCCCCGGTCGA
>CAYGLT010000046.1:8612-18632 GCA_964350875.1 uncultured Phycisphaeraceae bacterium
CAGGGCTGCCGCCGCGAGGGCCGTGAGCAGGATGAAGGTCAGCCAGCGCACCATATCAGGATCGAATAGTCGACGCGGTTTGTCAATGGTTTGTTCCGCCCGCCGAGGATTCCCGGGCGGCTTTCCGGACCTTGGACGGCGCCAGCGTTCCGCACTCAGGGCAGGCCCCGTCCTTGATGCCCTTGAGGTCGTAGCCGCAGTCCGGGCAGAGGCGGCCGACCGGCGGGGCGATGCGTTTCGCGATCGCGTCGGCGCGGAAGTAGATCACGGCCGCCAGGCACAACTGGATCATCGGCCCTCCGACCATCGGCAGCCATTGCTGCCACCATGGATAGGTCGGGCCCCCGAATCCTGCACCCACACCGCCCGCGTTTCGGCTGTAGACCCACATGTTCGCGAGTTGCACCGACAACTGGAAGATCGTTGGCACGGCGGACGCGAACAGGAAGAAACCGAGCAGTTTGAGCCCGATCCGGGCGGCGACGCGTGGGTGCATCCCGCCACGATACCTCGCGGCGATTCAGCCCGCCCAGTCGTCGTCGAAGCGCATGCCCGGGTGGATGGTCGAGACCTCGCCGCGCTCGATCATGCTGGCGACGGGCATGGCACAGTAATCGAGACTGAACGACCCGGCCGGACGGTGGTTGCCGGAATGGTCGAGCCCCCCGAAGGGGAGTTTGCTGCTCGCGCCGGCGGTCCCGGTGTTGACATTGACGCAGCCCGCCTTGGCCTCGCTCAGGAACCGCTCGACGGCGTCCTCGTCCTTCGTGAAGATCGACGCGGCAAGCCCGTAGCGCGTGGTGTTCGCCTGCTCGATGGCGTCGTCGAGCGTGCCCGTCACAAGAATGCGCACGAGCGGGCCGAAGACCTCGACATCGCATCCCGGGTCGCGCTCGGGGTCTTCCGACATCGTGAAGCGATCGACCAGCACGACGCCCGGGGAGATGTAGTGCCCTCCCGAGGGATCGTCGATGAGCGTGGGCTGGACGAGCGCGCGGCCGCCCGCGTTGACGATGCGCTGGTAGAACTCCCCCACCTGTTTGCGCGCGTGGTCGGTGATGAGCGGGCCCATGAAGACCTGCTGGCGCGAGCCGTCGAGCCCGACGCCGCGCGGATCACCGACGATGAGGTTGCTCGCGGCCTTGCAGAACGCGGCGATGAAGCGGTCGGCGATTTCCTTGTGGACGATGATGCGCCGCGTGCAGGTGCATCGCTGGCCGGTCGAGACGAACGCGCTGCGAACGCACTCGATGACGGCCTGCTTGAGGTCGCAATCGGGCATGATGATCGCGGGGTTGTTGCCGCCCATCTCGAGCGCGACGATCTTGTGGGGCTGATCGAGGTTGGCCTCGATGATCTTGCGGCCGACGGGCCAACTGCCGGTGAAGAGCACGCCGTCGACATCGTTGTGCCTAACGAGCGCGGAGGCGATGTCCGCGCCTCCCTGGACCATGTTGAGCACGCCGTCGGGGAACTCGGCCTCGAGCAGCATCTCCATGAGCAACTGGCCGCTGGCAGGGGTCTTGTCGCTGGGCTTGAAGACGATGGTGTTGCCCATCGCGAGCGCGGGGACGATGTGCCCGTTGGGCAGGTGGGCCGGGAAGTTGTACGGGCCGATGACGGCCATCACGCCGTGGGGACGGAAGCGGCACGCGCCGGTGCGCGAATCGCTCAGGCGGACGGCGTAGTCGGTGACGCGGCGGAGCGCGCCGTGCTCGGAGGCGTCGAGCGTGATGTCGACCTTCGCGCCGATGACGCCGGCCTCGCCCTCGGCGTCCCACTGGGGCTTGCCGGTCTCGTCGCGGATGATCGCGGCGAGGTCGGCCTTGCGGTCGTGCGCGATGCGCGCGAAGCGGCGCAGCGCTGCATAGCGGTCCTCGCGTTCGGTGCGCGACCACGCCTTGAGCGCCTGCTTGGCCTCGCGGACGGCGTGATCGACATGCTCCAGGCGCGGCGAACCGCGCCAGATGACTTCCTGCGGCCGCGCGGGATTGGTGGAGCGCAGGGACTCGCCCGTGAGCGCGGTGATGCGCCCGCCGATGACATCGCACGGAGGGTTGGCGAGGGAAGGGTGCGTCGAAAGGCCGTGGCCGCTCATCTGAACTCCTGAGTCGTGTTGCTCACGCGGACGCGTGCGCGGCGCGCTTGTTCTGGTCGCCCTTGCGGTCGGTGTTTGAGCGCAGCAGCGTGAACCCGATCGTCGCGCCTTCCTTTGCGCCGAGCAACTCCATCGCGCGGGCCGGGAGACGGACGCCCGCGCCGTCCGGCGAGAAACCGCAGCACACGGCGCGGAACTCTTCGCTTGCCGAGTGTTCGTCTTCGACGCTGACGATGGCTTCGCCGCCGAAGTCGGGCGATTTCTCATCGGCGACGCCGACGAGGGTGCGCCGATCGGTGGCTTTCACGACGCTGATCTCGTCGGTCGGGCAATCGAGGTGCGGGCCGCCGTCGAAGGGATCGACCATGTCGCGGTACTGGAAGCCGATGGCTTCGAGCATGCGTCGCGCGGGGACGGTTTCGGTGTTGACCTCGCCGACGCTGCGCCGCGCCTCGGCGGGGAGCAGCGAGAGGTAGATCTCCTCGCGAGGGAGGAGCGAGGTCATGAACTCGCGGGAGTTCTGGCAGAAACGGTCGGCCTCGGCGTAACTGAGGTTGATGAAGCGGCGGCCGAAAGCCTCCCAGAACTCGTTGCGTCCGTCGTCGGTGATGGGCGCCATCATCTCGGCGAGCACACGATCGCCGAAGAGTTCGCGGTGGAGAGCGATGAAGTGGAAGCGCACGAGCGCGAGTTGCTTGCCGAGTTTGGCCTTGTGGCCGCGGTAACTGGGCTGGAGGATGAGGCCGCCGATCTCGGTCGGTCCGCTCTCGTCGAGGACGAGTTGCGCGGTGACATGCGTTGCGCCGTTCTGGAGGTCTTTGCTGAAGAACTCGCGCTTGCGGAGGCGCATCGAGAGGTTGGGGTTGCCCGGGCTTCCCATGCGCGCGACGACCTGGCTGGTCCCGAGCGTGTTGTGGGTATCGGGGTCCTCGAGCACGAACATGAAGAGCGGCGACTCGGTCGCCAGCCCCTTGCCCAGTCCGGGCCTGCCGCGCTTGGCGCCGTGGAGCGTCTCACCCTCGAAGGACCGGCGGCTGCGGCGGATCTTCTCCGAGATGATGTCTCGATCCGGGGGGAGGTTGATGAAGTAGACCATCTTCGCCAGCTTGAGCAGCGTGTCGAGATCGTCGGGTTTCGCGGGCCTGATGACGAACATCGCGAGTCCTTTCGCGCATCCCTGCGCCGAGTCAAACGCAACTCAGCCGTTGGCGACCTTCTCGAGCGCGCGCTCGACGATGCGGAACGCTTCGGGCCAGACCTTCTCGTCGAGGACGCCCAGGGGTGGGAGCATGCGGACATGGAACGGTCCGTGGCCGCAATAGAGCGTGATGAGCCCCTCGTCGAAACAGGCCTTGGTGGTCTTCATGATCTTGTTCTTGTCGCCCGCGAAGGGGGTGAAGCGCATCATGCCGCCCGCGCCGCCCACGATGTCGGCCGCGCCGGGGACGGGCGGGAACCAGTTGGGGTGCTTTGCGGCGAGGTTGCGGACCTGCTCGACGAAGAGCGCGTGGTGGCGCGCGTGCTTGCCGTTGGGGCCGTAGGCGTCGCTGTCGAGGAGGCGTTCGAGCACGCGCTTGCCGACGGCGGCGCTGACGGTTGAACCGAGGAAGGTGCCGGCGATGAGGCCGGGCTTGGGGTTCATGTCCTTGGTGTAGAGCGTGGCGCAGATCTGGCTCATCTTGCCGACGGTGACGACATCGATGTACTCGCCGAGTTCGAGCGCTTCGTACGCGAACATGGTCGTGGTGCGGCCGAAGGTCTGGATCTCGTCGTCCCACACGGGGATGTTGTTGGACTTGCAGACTTCCATCAGCGCCTTGAAGAACTCGCGCGGCGCGGTGTTGAAGCCGCCCTCGCCCTGGATGAGTTCCATCTCGAACACGGCGTGCTGGTTCGGGTAGCGCTTGATGTACTGCTCGAGGTGCCACACGCACATGTCGATGTAGCGCGTCTGGCCCGAGACATCGCCGGCGCCCATGCGGCGTGCGGCGACGGCGTCGTAGAACGGCATGTAGTCGATCTGCGTGCTGAGCGGGATGCCGTCGCGGCCTGCGGCGGAGTCGCCGATCTGGGCCATGGTGACGGTGCGGCCGAGGAAGCAGTCCTGAAAGGCGATGACGCGCGGGGCGCCGTTGCGCTTCTGGTGGCAGATCTTGATGGCGTTCTCGTTGGCCATCGCGCCGGAGTTGCTCAGGAAGACATGCGCGAGGTTGCTGCTCTTCTTCGCCTGATCGAGGAGGATGTGCGAGAACTCGTAGGGCTCGGCGTTGGCCTGGAAGTGGCCCTGCATCCAGATGTCGTTGGTGGCGGCGGCGCGGGCGGCGTGTCGGGTGAGGTCGGGGTCGCCGTGGCCGAAGAAGTGGACGCCGATGCCTCCCAGCATGTCGAGTTTGACGGAGCCGTCCATCATCTCGACATAGGGGCCGTTGCCGGCGCCGCTGCCCATGTAGGCGGCCATGAACTCGCGGCCGCGGTCTTCGCCGGCCATTTTGAGGAAGGCGTCGAAGTCGACCTTGAGGGATTCGCTCACGGGGCCGCGCACGGCGGTGATGTGCTTGTTGGCCTCGCGGACTTCCTGCTCGATGAGGTCGAGGGCCTTGCTCATTCCCTCGCTGGAGCGCATGCGCTGGGCGACGGTCTGCGTGCCGGACGCGGAGTCGGAAGCGGGACGGGATGTGGTCTCAGCGGTGGGCATGGTGTTGATCCGCGCGGGTGGTGTGTGGGTCAGTCGTTGTTTTGCGCGCTCAGTCGGCTGACGAGCACGGCCATGAGTTGTGATCGTTCGACGAGGCTGTCGAGTTCGATCCATTCGTCGGTGGTGTGGAGGCCTCCGCCGCGCACGCCGAGGGTGTCGATGCACGGGAGCCCGACGCTCTGGAGGATGTTGCCGTCGCAGACGCCGCCGGTTTTCGCGAAAGGCAGTTTCTGGCCGAGCGATTCGGCGGCGGATCGTGCGGCAAGGGCGAGTTGTTCGACCTCGGGGGTCATGGGCTTGGCGGGGCGGTTGAAACTCGTTTCGAGTCGGAGCGCGGGCATGGCGTCGTCGGGTGTGGTGAGGGCCTGAAGCATGGACTCGAGTTCATCGGCCACTTCCTTGCTCGGGAAGCGGACATTCCCCCACGCGCGTGCGTGATGGGGCACGGCGTTGGTGGCCTCACCGCCGTGGACAGGCCCGATATTGATGATGCGGCCCTTCTCGATATCGGGCATCTTGCCGACCTCGACCAATGCCTGGGCGAGTTTGAGGACGGCGCTGACGCCGGTCTCGAAGGCGCGGCCGACATGGGCGGAGCGGCCGTGGGTCTCGATCATGAATTGGCCGGAACCGAGGCGTTCGACGACGAGTTCGCCGCCCGGGAGCGCGGGCTCCATGACGAGGCCGACATCGTGCTTGCGCGCCTGCTCGCGCAGGGTGTGCTCGCTGTTGTAACTGCCCGTTTCCTCGTCGCTGGTGAGTGCGAAGGTCCACGACGCGGCGATGCCTTCGGCGTGGAGCGCTTCGAGGGCGGTGATCGTGGTGATCAGCCCGCCCTTCATGTCGACGACGCCGGGGCCTTTCGCTGACTGGCCGTCCTTGGCGACGACGAACGAGCGGAAGTCGCCCTTGGGATCGAAAACGGTGTCGATGTGCCCGGCGAAAAGGATGCGCGGGAGGCCCGGGACAAGTTTGGCGCAGACGGCGGTCGGCGGGGTGTCGCCCGAACTGCCTCCGAGGAGCCAGGTGGGCTTCTTTTGCCCTGGGACGAGTGTGATTTCGGCGCCGATGGCGTGCAGACGATCGACGAGGATGCCGCGGACCTCGTTCAGCCCCTCGGTGTGGTTGTGCCCGGTGGGGATATCGACGAGTCGTCGGAGTTGTTCGACGAGTTCGGCCTTGCGCTTCGCGATGCGGTCGCAGAGGGCCCGCTCGGACTTCGAGAGGGCGCCGACGGATGATGACACGGCTTGCGAAGGGGGCATCCACCAATCCTAGCCGGTGGTTCCGGATGCCGCGCCCGCGTTCAGACGGGCCATTCGCCTTGATAGACGATGGTTGCTGGGCCGGTCATCAGGAGTTCGCCCCCTTGGCCTTCCTCGATGAGGAGTTCGCCTCCCGGGAGGGCGATGGTGGCGGATGCGTCGAGCAGTCCCGCGGCGCGTCCGACGGCGAAGACGGCGCAAGCGCCGGTGCCGCACGCCTCGGTGAGCCCGGCGCCGCGCTCCCACGAGCGGACGGTTGCGCGGTCGCCGGAGACGCGGGCGGCGAACTGCGCGTTGACGCGGTTGGGGAAAGCCGCGTGGCACTCGATGAGCGGGCCGCGGAGCGTGGCGAAGGCGATGGAGACGGGCGCGTCGGCGAAGGCGACGAAGTGCGGGGTTCCGACGCTGACGACGCCGCCGCGGACGCCTTCGAGTTCGAACATCATGAGCGGGCCGCGCTGTTCGATCCGACCGACGCCGCGCGTGTCGAAGCCGATCGTGTCGGCGTCGAAGGCGGGCGCCCCCATGGCGACGCGGACACTGTCTGTCGCGAGCAGTTCGCAGCGGCGCAGGCCGGCGCGGGTCTCGATGTGTGTAGGCTGTCCGTGTGTGTGCTCGGCGGCGAGCCGAGCGACACACCGGATGCCGTTGCCGCACATCTCGGCTTCTCCGCCGTCGGCGTTGTAGACGCGCATGCGCACGGCGGCGCCTTGCGCACTGCCCTGTTCGGTCGGCGGTTCGAGGGTAAGGAGTTGGTCGGCGCCGACGCCGCGTCTGCGGTCGCACATGGCTTTGGCGAGCGCGCCGAGCGGCGACTGCATGAGCGCGCGGTCATGGAAGCCGTCGATGATGACGAAGTCGTTGCCCAGCCCGTGCGCTTTCGTGAATCGGATCGTTGCCATCCCGGCCCCCTTCGCGTTGTCGCGTGATCAGCCCTTGCTGAGTATCGACTGTACCAGCGTGTAGCCTTCAACGCACGCCATGATCGCGAGCGCGGCGAGGGTGACAAGTTTGATGACTCGCGCGGCGCGGTCGGCGGGCGTGCGGGCGGTGGGCTTGCCTTCGAGGGCGAGGATGCGGCGTCGGCGGCCGTCGATGCTGCCGTGGCGCCAGAAGAACCGCTGGGCGGGGATGGCGTTGAGTCGGGCGACGGCGCCGAGCGCGCCGGCCATGGCGTGGGTTGCCTCGGGGGTGATGGTCGGGCTTGCGGCGTCGCCCTCGAAACCGCTGAGCGATTGCGCGGCGAAGGCGTCGGCCTGGCGTTCGAAGGCGCGGCTCACGAGGCCGAAGGCGAGCACGGCGGCGACGATGGAGAGGATCGCCGCAGCGCCCTGCGCGCCCCAGTCGATGGGCGTGTTCAGGAGATCGAGGTCGAGCGCGTGATTGATCGCGTCGAAGGGCGCCATGATGATCGCACCGCCCAGCCAGATCGCGGCGAGGAGCGCGGCGAGGAGCCAGAACAGGTGACGGCGTTTGATGTGCGCGATCTCGTGGGCCGCGACGGCTTCGACTTCCGTCTCGGGGAGTGATTCGAGCAGCGCGTCGGTGAGGAGGATGTAGCGGACGGGCGCGAAGAGGCCCATCACCGCGCCGTTGAGCATGGCGCCGTCGGTCTGCCAGACGCGGATATCGCGGCACCGGACTCTGTGTCGCGCGCACATGGATTCGAGACCGTCGCGGAGCGAGCCGGGCCCGAGCGAGACGGTGCGCCAGACGCGCACCATGAGCGGCGGGGTGATGACAAACGCGATGAGCACGCCGACGAACTGGGCGGCGGCGAGCGCGGCGCGGTGAAGGTCGGTGTCGAGGGTGAACCCGGCGCGTTCGGCGAGGACGACGACGCCTTCGTTCCAGGTCCAGATGATCGCGAGGGGGACGAGGATGATCATCACACCGTGTCGGAACTGATCGGCGGCGTACGCGAAGCGGCCGCGGGCGGGGCGCAGGGGCAGGCCGTCGTCGAGCGAGCGGACGAGCGCTGATTCCCAGAGGATCCGGTCGATCGCGGCGAACGACATCCAGGAAGCGAAGAAAGTGACCAGCGCGGGCGCGACGGCGAGGGCTTCGTCGAGGAGGATCCAGTCGCCGAGGACGGCGCGGACGGCGTCGAGCCAGCCCAGCGAGAGGATTGCGGCGATCTGCGCAACGACGGCGGAGGTGCGCGCGATCGAGGCGCCGCGCTGCGCGCGGTCGATCCAGATCGGGCGGCCGGTGGCGCGGAGGCCTTTTGCGCAGCGTGCGCCCCACGCGAGGACGGCGAGGGAGAGCGCGGCCTGCGCGCCGAGGGTGAGAAGGATCGCGGCGCGTGCGTCGATGCCGGGGATGCGGAGTTCCGGGCCGACGATGTCGTCGGCGAAGAGCGCGACGGCCATCGCGATGATGAGCAGGTGGATCATGCGGCGCGGGCGATCAGGGGCGTCGGATCTCGCCGAGGTCGATGACGACGCCGTCGGGCTGGTAGTAGTCGGCGTTCATGGAGTCCTTGCCGAGCGTCGTGAAGACGATGCACGAGCGGCCGAGCACGCGCGCGTAGGCGTCGTCGCCCTGACCCGGCCCGGCGTATTCGCGCATCGAGGTGCGGCTCGCGTGGAAGTGGTAGTGGAAGAGCGAGCCGACGGAGGCGTCCAAAAGATCCTGCGACGCGACGAAGCGGTTGTCTCCCAGACGCTGGCTGGGTCTTGGCGGGTATGAGATCGCTCTGAAGCCGTCGCCGTCGGCGTCGATCACGCCGCCGTATTCGGTAGAGGTGTCACGCTGGTCTGCGGCGGCCTGTTCGAAGAGCGCCGCGATGACGGCGGGGTCGGCGATGACTTCGTCGGCGATGAGCACGAGGAGCGCGTCGCCCCAGGAGAGTTTGGACTCGTTGCGTTCGAAGCGTTCGTCGGGCGCCTGTCCGTCGGCATAGCCGGAGTAACGCTGGAAGGTGCGTCGTCCTGCGAGGCGGTCGTTGAGTTCGCTGAGGAGTTCGGCGCGGGTCGCGACCATCCACTGGGGGCGGTGCTGCGCAGCCCAGCGGGCGGCGCTGGCGTGGCGGAGTTCGAAGCGATCGAGTTGTTCGGGATCGAGATGCCTGACGGCGGCGGCGCTGTGTTCCCACAACGACTCCTGCTCGCGCATGGCGGTGAGCCAGTCGAGTTGCTCGGTGGTCTGGGGAACGGCGCGGAGGTCTTCGGCGCCTGCGGTGAGGGCGGCGACCAGTTGGTCGTCGTCGCGCGGCGCGAGCGTTGCGAGGAGTTCGCGCGTGCGCGTGAGGCTTGGGTCGATGCGCGCGAGGAGCGCCCACGCGTCGGTTCTGCGGCGTTGTTCGAGGAGCGATTCGTCGGCGGGCGTCGCGAAGACATCGAAGACGACATCGACGACCTGGCGGTTGGGATAGAGCGCGACGATGGCGGCGCGTTCGGGCCGGTCGTCGTCGGTGGGTTCGATCACGGGGCGCGCCCACGAGCGGACGAGCGAGGGCGTGACGCTGACCCAGCCCCGAGACGATGAGGTCTCGCAGATCCAGTCGATGACGGGCCACGCGGGCTCGCGGGGGAGCATGAGGGCGATCATGTTCTCGGTGTCGGCGGGGTCGTCCTCGAGGAGGAGTTCGAGCGCGACAAGGCGCGTCCTCGCGGGGTTGCTGGCGAGCCATGCGACGGACTTTGTGCGCTCGCGCCAGTCCTTGTGATCGACCTCGCCGGCCTGGACGCCCGCGAAACCTGCGCGGAGGGCCTTCTCGCGGGCGATGGGGTTGGCTTCCTGATCGGCGGCGACCATGCCGGGGTCTTTGGCCCCCGAGCCCCCAGCGCCGCCTGCGCATCCGGCGAGGAGGGTTGTGGCGATCGTGACCAGACCGAGCGCATCTCGGAGCCGCAAGTTTCGCATTCGTTCCATCGCGCCAGTCTATACCGGTGTCGAGACGACGCCCGGACTCCTATGATGCGGTCTCACACGGAGCCGATTGCTTTGACGGACAGGCA
>CAYGLT010000047.1:0-17842 GCA_964350875.1 uncultured Phycisphaeraceae bacterium
ACACCACGCTGGCGAGTTTGTTCACCGCGTTGAACGCGGCGACCTTGTAACACTCCGCCAGTGTCGGGTAGTTGAAGACCGCGTCCACGAAGTAATCGACCGTCGCGTTGAACGCCATGGCCGCCTGCCCGATGTGGATGATCTCCGTCGCGCCGGCGCCGATGGCGTGCACGCCCAGCACCGTGCGGCTCTCCTGGTGGACGAGCATCTTGAGCATGCCCGTCTCGTCGCCCATCATCTGCGCCCGCGCGATCTCGCGATAGTGCGCCACGCCCACTTCGTAGGGGATGCCCTCGTCGGTGAGTTGCTGCTCGGTCCACCCGACCATCGAGACCTCGGGGATCGAGTAGATGCCGTAGGGGAAGAGTTTGCTCGCGCTCTCGACGCGCTTGCCGAACATGCGCAGCGCGCAGATGCGCCCCTGCTCCATCGAGGTGCTCGCGAGCGCCGGGAAGCCGATCACATCGCCGATCGCGTAGATGTTGTCGGCGGCGGTCTTGTAGCACTCGTCCACCTTGACGCGCCCTCGCTCGTCGGCGGTGATGCCCGCGGCGGCGAGGTTCAGTTTGTCGGTGTTGCCCTGCCGCCCGACGGAGTACAGCACGCAATCGGCGTGCAGGGTCTTGCCCGATTCGAGCGTGACCTCCGTCATGCGGTCGACATTGACCTTCGATCCGGGGGGCGGATCGATCACGCGGATCTTCACGACCTTCTCGCCCATGCGCAGGGTCAGCCCCGTCTGGCGGAGGGTGTACTGGAGCGCCTCACCGATCTCGTCGTCGAGGAACTCGACGATGCGTGCGCGGCCCTCGATGAGCGTGGTGCGCACTCCGAGGCGCTGCATCATCGAGCCATATTCCGTGCCGATCACGCCGCCCCCGACCACGATGAGCGAGCGGGGCACATCGGGCATGGTGAGGAGCGTGTCGGAGTCGACGATGTTGCGATCGTCGAACGGGATGTGATCCGGCCGCGCGGGGCGCGTGCCCACGGCGATGATGATCTTCTCGGCGGTGATCGTCTCGGTGCGCTCGTCGTCGTTGGTGACGGCGAGGGTTCTGGTGTCGACGAACGACGCGCGGCCGTTCAGGACGGTGATCTCGTTGGCGATGAGATGCTTGGAGAGCACATCGACCTCGACAGCGATGACCTTGCGGCAGAACGCCGTCAGGTGCTCGAAGCGCGCGAGGCGGCCCGTGCGTTCGGGGTCGGCGCTGGCGCGGAACGGGTCGCGGTAGATGGGCATCCGCTCGACGCCCGTGATGGAGAGGATGGCCTCGCGCAGGGACTTGCTGGGGATGGTGCCGGTGTTGAGCGCGGCGCCGCCCACCACGCGCTGCTTCTCGATAACACAGACGGACTTGCCGAGTTTGGCGGCCTGGATGGCGGCCTTGGAGCCGGCGGGCCCCGCCCCCATGACGGCGAGATCGAAGTGACGCATGGCGTGGTGCTCGTGAGCGGAACGGACAGGTGAACGCGGAGGATACATCGGCGCGCGGCGGGCATGCGGCGAGCGCGATGTTTTCTCAGGGAGCGAGATCGACGCGCAAAAAGAACGCCCCGGGCATGCCGGGGCGTCAGTGGTCGAGCATCGGACGCATGTGCGCGTCCGATTGTCGGTTATTCGATCAGTTGGCCATCGCGAGGTAGGCGTCGACGGTCGCGGCGTCGGGACCCTTGACGGTCATGCGGTTGGGGCCGGCGCCGGGGCGGACGATGTGCTTGGCCAGTTCGCCGCTCTTCTGGAAGTCGGCGAGTTCCTTCGAGCCGTCGCGGAAGATCCAGAGGCGGCCGTCTTCGACGATGGTGACGAAGCCGGGCTTGGAGTACATCCACGACTCGATGGTGGCGGCGTCGGGAGCGCGGAGCGTGGAGCGCATCGGGCCGGCGCCGGGGCGGACGATGTGCTTGGCCAGTTCGCCGTGGCTGCGGAACTGCTCGTACTCCTTGGAGCCCTCCTCGAAGATCCAGACGCGGCCGTCCATCGCCATCGCGATGAAGCCGGGCTTGGCGCACATGTAGTCGAGGACGATGTCGCGGTCGGGCGCCTTAACGGTCATGCCGTTGGGGCCCTGCCCGGGGATGACGACATGCTTGGCGAGTTCGCCGGACTTCTCGAACGCGGCGAGTTCCTTGGAGCCGTCCTTGAAGATCCAGAGGCGGCCGTCCTCAACGAAGGTGACGAAGCCGGGCTTGGCGTACTGGGTCGCGACGGTGTGCTTGCTCGACGAGGTCGAGGCGGAGCGGGCCGTCGTCGAGGAAGAGCCGGACGATGTCAGCGTCGCGCTCTGGGAGTTGTCGGACTCGGCGTGGCAGCCGACGGTGGCGGACGCGAAGCAGACCAGAGCGGCGAATGCGGGCACGGCTTTGAGTGTCATGACAGGGTCTCTCGTGGTGAATGTTGCGAGATGAACTGGCGTTGGTTAACCGAAGCGACCGGTCACATAGTCGTTGGTGTCGCGGAGTTTGGGGCGCATGAACAGTTCGTCGGTGGGTCCGTACTCGACGATGCGGCCGAGGTACATGAACGAGGTGAAGTCGCTCACGCGGGCCGCCTGCTGCATGTTGTGGGTCACGATGATGACGGAGTACTTGCCCTTGAGTTCGTTGATCAGTTCCTCGATGCGCAGGGTGGCGATCGGGTCGAGCGCGGAGCAGGGCTCGTCGAGGAGGAGCACCTCGGGACGCGCGGCGATGGCTCGCGCGATGCACAGGCGCTGCTGCTGGCCGCCCGACAGGGCGAGGGCGCTGTCCTTGAGGCGGTCCTTCACCTCGTCCCAGAGCGCGGCGCCGCGGAGGGATTCCTCGCAGACCTGCTCGAGGACGCGGCGGTCGCGCACGCCGTCGATGCGCAGGGCGTAGACCACATTCTCGAAGATGGACATCGGGAACGGGTTGGGGCGCTGGAAGACCATGCCCATGCGCTTGCGGAGTTCGATGACATCGATGTTCTTGCCGTAGATCGAGTCGCCGTTGAGCGTCATCTGTCCCTGGGTGCGCACCGAGTCGATGAGGTCGTTGAGGCGGTTGACCGAGCGGAGCAGGGTCGACTTGCCGCAGCCCGAGGGGCCGATGAGGGCGGTGACCTGACCACGGGGGATCATCATGGAGATGCCGTGGAGCGCCTGCGACGCGCCGTACCAGAGGTTGAAGTCACGGATCTCGACGACGGGATCGCATTCGAGCGCCGGGGCGTGGATGACCGGCTCGGGGCGCTCGCCGCGCAGGATCGCGTGGAGGACCGACTCCTCGCTGGCGAGGAAGTCCTCCTCGGCGTGGAGCGACTTGGCGTGATCCTCGCCCGCGACGGCGTTGGCGGGCTGGGGCTTGTTGTCGAGCTCTGGAGTCGGCACGGTAGTCATTCCTTCCGGTGCTCCGGGATCAGAACGCGGCGGTCTTGAACTTGCGACGGAGGCGGCCGCGCAACCCGATGGCCGCGAGGTTCAGCGCCGCGATGAGGAAGATGAGGAGAAGCGTGGTGGTGAACACCATGGGCTTGGCGGCTTCCGAGTTCTGGCTCTGGAAGCCGAGGTCGTAGATGTGGAAGCCCAGGTGCATGAAACTGCGCTCGGGGTGGACGAAGGGATATTCGCCGTCGAGCGGGAGTTCGGGGGCGAGTTTGACGGCGCCGACGAGCATGAGTGGGGCGACCTCACCGGCGCCGCGCGCCATGGCGAGGATCATGCCCGTCATGATGCCGGGCATCGCGCGGGGGAGGACGATGCGCTGGATCGTCTGCCACTTGCTGGCGCCGCAGCCGTAGGAGCCATCGCGCATCGAACTGGGGACGGCGGCGAGGGATTCCTCGGTCGCGACGATGACGACGGGGAGCGTGAGCAGCGCGAGGGTGAGCGAGGCCCACATGATGCCGCCGGTGCCGAAGGTGGGGCTCGGGAGTTTGGCCTGGAAGAAGATGCTGTCGATGGTCCCGCCCATCAGGTAGCAGAAGAAGCCGAGGCCGAAGACGCCGAAGACGATCGAGGGCACGCCCGCGAGGTTGTTCACGGCGATGCGCACGGCGGAGACGACGAGCCCGCCCTTCGCGTATTCGCGGAGGTAGAGCGCGGCGAGCACGCCGAAGGGGACGACGGCGATCGACATGAGGATGGTCATGATGACCGTGCCGAAGATCGCGGGCCAGACGCCGCCCTCGCTGTTGGCCTCGCGGGGGTCGTCGATGAGGAACTCGATCCAGCGCGAGAAGTAGACGCCGAGTTTGTCTGTAAAGGAGAGGCGGTTGGGCGTGAATGCGCGGACGATCTCGTCGAGTTCGATCTCGACTTCCTGCCCGTCGGCGGTCGCCAGGAGCAGCGCGTAGCGGTCGTTCTCGGCGTTGAGTTCGTTGATGCGCGCGCGGTACTCGGCGAATTTCTCGCCGGCTTCGGCCTCGATGGCCGCGGCCTTCTCGCGCTGCGCGACGGCCTGAGCAGAATCGCGGCCGTGCTTGAGTTCGACCTCGCGGACGCGCAGTCGGGCGCGTTCCTGCTTGTGGTTCACGCGGCCGATGTTGTGCTTCTCGATGTGGGTGCGCTCGTCGTAGCGCTCCTGCACCTCGCCCAGGTTCTCGCGGACGAGCGCCCAGATCTCCGGGGGCGCCTCGGCGGCGCGCTCGCCGTCGATCAGGAACGCGACGGGCAAACCGTAGAAGCGGCCCCAGGCGCGGCGTTCGAGGAGCACGGCCCACTCGGGATCGGACTCTTCGGCGATCTGGTAGTCGCTGACCCAGTGGAAGTGTGTGCCGCTGACATCGAAGTTGCCGGTGCGCATCAGGCGGCGGAAAGTCTCGCCGTCGTGCTTCGCGAAGGATTCTTCCGCGGCGGCGACGGCCTGCTCGCCATAGGCCGAGACTTCGTCGGGGCGCGGCGAGTACCAGCCGCTGCGCGTGAACTCGCCCATGTACGACACGCCGTTGCGCAGGTCGACCTTCGCGAGGCGGCCGGGCCAGAAGGTCGAGCCGCCCTGATAGATCACGAGCCCGAGCAGCCCGACGATCATCACAACGCAGATCGCCAGCGCGCCGCCGGTCAGCCAGACCATCGGTCGGCCCTGTGCGATCATCGAGTTGACGGACGCCGAAGAGCGGCGGATCTCGAGCGCGCGAGCGTGCGCATCGTCCGTACCGCCGCTGGGCCTGCCTCGCACGGGGACGCTCATAACTGGAAAGCCCTCTTGCGGAAGCGCTGACGCACGACCTCGGCGACGGTGTTCACAAGGAAGGTCATGATGAAGAGGCACAACGCCGCGAGGAAGAGCACGCGGTAGTGCGAACTGCCCTGCACGGCCTCGGGGAGTTCAACCGCGATGTTCGCGGAGAGCGTGCGGAAGCCGTTGAAGATGTTCCATTCCATCACGGGCGTGTTGCCCGCGGCCATGAGCACGATCATGGTCTCGCCGACGGCGCGGCCGAAGCCGATCATCAGGGCGGAGAACAGGCCGGACATGGCGACGGGGATGACGACGCGTGTGGCGGTCTGCCACTGGGTTGCGCCGGCGCCGAGCGAGGCCGAGCGCAGGTGCTCGGGCACGCTGGAGAGCGCGTCCTCGGCGAGGGTGTAGATGATGGGGATGATCGCGAAGCCCATGACGAACCCGACGACCATCGCGTTGCGCTGGACATAGGTGCCGACGAACCCGCCGCGCGGGTCGATGTCGACGAGCGCGAGTCCCTCGGAAACGAGCGTGGCGAGCCCGAAGGTCGCGACGACGGCGCCGACGAAGACGGCGAGGGACGCGAACGCGAGTTTCTGCCGCGACCAGCCGCCGCCCTTCGCGCGGAGCGCGGGTCGGACGAACCGCGCCGTGCAGAAGGCGATGACGACGGCGCTGATGGGGATGAGCAGGAGCAGCCAGCCGCCCGCGCCGTTGCCGACCTGCCCGTCGAGCCAGGCCTTGATGTCGCCCGAGAAGAAGATCGACTCGAAGATCGGGCCGACGACGGCCGCGAGCCCGATGCCGATGGGCAGGCAGAGCATCATCAGGACGAGGCGGTACCGCTCGGCGATGCGCATCGCGCGCTCGGGGAGCAGTTGCACGAGGTGCGCGCCGGCGAGCAGCGTGAGCGGGAGCGTCGCGAAGAGCGCGAGCGTCTGGGGCAGGATGTTCTCGACATACGGCGCGAAGATGAGCGCGGCGAGGAAGCCCAGCACCACGCTCGGCAGGCTCGCCATCATCTCGATGAGCGGCTTGATGCGCATGCGGGCTTTGGGGTTCAGGAACTCGCTGGTGTAGATCGCCGCGAGCAGCGCGAGGGGCGCGCCGAAGATGAGCGAGTACACGGTCGCCTTCACGGTGCCGAAGATCAGGGGCATGAGGCCGAACTTGGCCTCGAAGTCGTCGGTGCCCGACGAGGACTGCCACACATGCGCCGGGTCCTCGTAGCCCTCGTACCAGATCTTCCCGAAGAGCGCGGCGACGGTGACGGACGGGTGCTCGGCGTCGATGTCCCAGCGTTGGAGGGATTGATCGGTCAGGCCGAACATCGCGCCCTCTTTGGGCGCGACCGTGATCGCGCGCACGGGGGCGACATTCTCGCCGATCGGTGCGCGGCCGACCTCGCGGCCCACGGTGACTTGGTAGAGCGCGGCGGAGCCGTCCTCGAAACCCGCGGAGAGCAATCGAGAGCGGAGCGACTCGCCCAGCGCGGTGACGGGCGAGCCCTGACCTTCGAAGAAGTGCGCGCGGACGAGCGTGGAGCCGTCTCCGACGGTTTCTTCTTCGGGCTTGATGCGGAACCAGACGCCGACATTGCCGTGAGAATCGCCCACGACGATCGAAGTCTTGCCCAGCAGCATGGTGAGGGCGGTGAGCGTGGTGCCCTGATCGGGAACGACATCGACGGTCTCAACGACGACGGGCGCCGAGGGGTCGCGCGTGTCGTAGCGGTCGAGGCGGCCGTCGTCCCACACGAGCGCGGCGTTGTCAGCGACGCCCGCGAGGAGCAGGGCGCGGGGCATGCCCAGCGTCTCGAAGCCGTCGATGGGCGCCTGCCCGCCCGAGAACGACACGGTGGTCTTCCCGGTGAGCATGTTGCGCCGCTCGCTGATGACCTTCACATGCAGCGCGCCGTCGGCGGTGACGGCGGCGATGATCGGGCCGGTGGGGCGCACCGAGATATCGACGAGACGGACCGCGTTGCCCGGGCTGAGCGGCGCGGGGTCGTTGAGTTCAACCGCGAAGCGCTGCGTGCGCAACTGCTCGTCGTTCACGCGCTCGTAGAGGAGCGGGCCGACGACGGCGGTCTCGCCCATGCCGAGGACGCGGGCGGCCTCGGGCGCCTCGTCCACATTGACGAAGCCCATCTCGAAATCGATCGTGCCCAGGCGGATGGAGCCGTCGTCGTATCCGACGGCGATCTGCGAGTGCTGGGCGTTGTATCCGAACGCGGTGAGGGTCTGATCGCCGTCGATGTCGACGGTTTCAAGCGACTCGCCGGTGTCGAGGCGGATGACATTGAAGCGGCCGTCGGGGAGCAGAACCCAGGCGAGGGTCTCGTAGTCGTTGACGCCGATGCGGTAGTTGTCGGATGCTTCGCGGCGCTCGACGGCGCCGAGTTGCTGCGCGGTCTCGACCTTCGAGGGGAAGAAGAGCGGCGCGGCGACCCAGACCAGGTAGAGGCCGACGGTGAGCACGGCGGCGATGGTGCCGATGCCGCCGACGGCGATGACCCAGCGCGCCACCCGATCGGAGACCTTCACGCGGAGCGAGGTCTTGCGTCGGCGGATCGAGGGGTGGGTGGGTTCTGTGTCGGCCATTCGGGAGGTCGCTGCATCGGGGCGATTGGCGGGAGAGGATCGCCGGTGTTCTGACGCAAAGCCCGCCTCCCGACTTTCATCGAGGGCGGACTGAGTGGTCTGATCAAGCCGCCGAGGCGGCAATCGGTTTTAGCGGATGTTGAGCTGCTTGAGCTGCTCGTCGGCGACGAACTTGGTCACGGGGAAGTAGCCGTCCTTGACGACGTCGCTCTGGCCCTGCTGCGAGAAGACATACTTGACGAACTCGCGGCGGAGGGGATCGAGCTGGGAGCCGGGGCGGTAGTTGACATACATGTAGAGGAAGCGGGAGAGGGGGTACTCGCCCGAGTAGGCGTTGTCGGGGGTGGCGGCGACGGCGGGGCCGCTGGCGCCGGCGAGGGGCACGGCGCGGACATCGGCGGTCATGTAGCCGATGCCGGAGTAGCCGATGCCGTACTTGTCGGACGCGACGCTCTGGACGACGGACGAGGAACCGGGCTGCTCCTTGACGGAGTCCTTGTAGTCGCCGCCGAAGAGGGCGACATCCTTGAAGTAGCCGTAGGTGCCCGAGGCGGAGTTGCGGCCGTAGAGCGAGATGGGCTTGTTGGCCCACTCACCGGTGAGGCCGAGGTCGCCCCAGGTGCGGATGTCGCTGTTGCTGCCGCCCTTGCGCGACTTCGAGAAGATCGCGTCGACCTGCTGGAGGGTGAGACCCTTCTGGGCGATGGGGTTGTCCTTGTGGACATAGACGGCGAGCATGTCGATGCTGGTGGCCAGGGGGGTGGGCTTGTAGCCGTACTTGGCCTCGAACTCGTCGACTTCCTTGGCCTTCATCTCGCGGCTCATCGGGCCGAACTGCGAGGTGCCGGCGATGAGGGCGGTCGGGGCGGTGGTCGAGCCCTTGCCCTCGATCTCGATGGACACATTGGGGTAGAAGGACAGGAAGCCCTCGGCCCAAAGGGTCATCTCGTTGTTCATGGTGTCGGAGCCCACGCTCTTGAGCGACCCGGACACGCCCTGAACGGGGGTGTAGGTCGGGAGAGCCGGGTCAACCTTGACCTGGGCGATGGCGGGCAGAGCCGCGAAACCGATCGCAGCGACGGTGCTCAGGAACTTGCGCATCTGGTGAATCTCCACGCGTAGGCGAGGCGGGGCCGAAGAACGACGGACCCGCTGGATTGACGAGCAGAGCGTAGAGAGGCGATCTTCACAATTGCCCTCGGGGGTGATTCAGGTTCTGTGAAGAATGACGGGAGGGCTGAAGCCCGCCCCCGCGACGGGCCGAAGGCGCAGCGTCGAGTTACGGGGAAAATGGGCAGGATCCCCCCTGCCGGCGCGCCGATGCAGCACTAGACTTGCTGCTCGCCCAGACCACCGCCGGGCCGGGCTGAGGACTCGTCGTCCGCCCGTTGCCCGTCCATATCGACGAATCCCACCCATGGGTTCCACGCCGAAGGCCGTCGGACGCTCCCTCAACAGCTGGAATGCGCAGTACTTGGATGACCAGTACGCGCGATACCTCCAGGACCCCTCCTCGGTCACCGAAGACCTTCGCTGGTTCTTCGAGGGCTTCGACCTTGCCCGCGCGCAGGGTGCCGGCGCCGCGCCTCCGAGCGGACCGACGGGGCCTGCATCCGGGGGGACGACGCCCGTCCACACCCCCCACTCCGCGGGCGGGCAGAAGTACGCCGCCGTCGCCGACCTGATCAGCGAGTACCGCTCGTACGGCCACATCGCCGCGGCGATCGATCCCTTCGGCCGCGAGCGACCGATGCCCGCGACGCTGTCGCCTCAGGCGCACGGCCTGAACGACGCCGACCTCGACACCTCGTTCGAGATCCCGGGCCTCCCCTTCGACGGGCCCACCCCCCTGCGCGACATCATCGCGCTGATGGACGAGACCTATTGCGGCTCCGTCGGCGTCGAATACATGCACATCGAGGACGAGGCCGAGCGCCAGTGGCTCGCCGATCGCATCGAGCGCTCGCGCAACCGCGCGGAACTCTCGGAAAGCGAGAAACTCGCGCTGCTCAAGGAACTCGTCGATGCCGAGTCCTTCGAGAAGTTCCTCCACACGCGGTACCCGGGCGAGAAACGCTTCTCGCTCGAGGGCAGCGAATCGATCATCCCCACGCTCCATGCCCTCATCGAAGAGGCGGGCGAGGAGGGCGCCGAGGAGATCGTGATGGGCATGGCCCATCGCGGCCGCCTCAATGTCCTGCGCAACATCCTCGGCAAGACGCCCGAGCAGATCTTCACCGAGTTCGAGGACACCTGGGAAGAGGACTTCGTCGAGGGCGGCGGCGATGTGAAGTACCACCGCGGCTACTCGGGCGAATACCAGTCCCACAAGGGCAAGCGCGTCTGGCTCGCGATGGCGAGCAACCCCAGCCACCTCGAGGCCGTCGGCCCGGTGGTCATGGGGCGCACGCGCGGGAAGCAGCGCCTGCGCGGCGACACGGACCGCACGCGCGTGATCCCCGTGGTGCTCCACGGCGACGCGGCCGCCATCGGTCAGGGCGTCGTCGCGGAAACGCTGAACTTCTCGCAACTCCCCGGCTACTTCGTGGGCGGCGCCGTGCGCCTCGTGATCAACAACCTGATCGGGTTCACGACCTCTCCCGAGTACGGCCGCTCGTCGCGCTACTGCACGGACATGGGCAAGATCATCCAGGCGCCCGTGTTCCATGTGAACGGCGAGGACCCCGAGGCCTGCGTGCATGTCGCGCGGCTCGCGGTCGAGTACCGCCAGCGGTTCCGCAAGGACATCTTCATCGATGTGCTCGGGTACCGGCGCTGGGGCCATAACGAGAGCGACGAGCCGTCGTTCACCCAGCCCCTGCTCTACGACCTGATCAACAAGAAGCCGTCGGTGATGAAGACCTACGCCGAGCGGTTGCTCGCGCAGGGCGTGATCTCCGAGGAGCACATGACGAGCGTGCGCGCCGAGATCGACGCCGCGTTCGACAAGGCGCAGGCGGCGACCAAGGACTCGCCCTTCGATCCGACGATCGATCCGGGCAGCCGCAAATGGCAGGGCTTCGGCCGCTCGTTCTCGTTCGCGCCGGTCGACACGACCGTGCCCATCGAGGAACTGCAGGAAGTCGCCAGAGCGCTGGGCACGACGCCCCCCGAGTTCACGCTCCACCGCAAACTCAAGAAACTCTTCGAGCAGCGCGCCGCCGTCGCCGATTCGCTCGACAACCCGATCGATTACGCGACGGGCGAGATGCTCGCGTACGGCACGCTCCTCGTGGAGTGCACGCCGATCCGCCTGACCGGGCAGGACTGCCGACGCGGCACATTCAGCCACCGCCACGCGCTGGTGCGCGACTTCCAGACCGGCATCGAGTACATCCCGCTCAACCACATCCGCGAGGTCTGCGATCCCACCACCGAACTCAACGGGTGCGAGATCAGCAGCGACAGCGGCGCGTGCCAGGCGCGGTTCTGCGTGTACGACTCGCCCCTCTCGGAAGAGGCGTGCGTCGCGTTCGAGTACGGCTACGCGCTGACCGACCCGAACCAACTCGTCCTCTGGGAGGCGCAGTTCGGCGACTTCGTCAACGGCGCGCAGGTCCAGATCGACCAGTTCATCGCGTCGTCGGAGATCAAATGGCAGCGCTGGTCGGGCCTCGTGATGCTCCTCCCCCACGGCTACGAGGGCCAGGGGCCCGAGCACTCGTCGGCGCGCCTCGAGCGGTTCCTGCAACTGTGCGGCGACGAGAACATGCAGGTCGTGTACCCCTCGACGGCCGCGCAGATCTTCCATCTGCTGCGCCGTCAGGTCCGCCGCTCGTTCCGCAAGCCGCTGATCGTGATGACGCCCAAGTCGATGCTGCGCGTGAACACCAGCACGGTGCGCGATCTCGTGGAAGGCCGCTTCCAGGAGATCATCGACGACCCCGCGTTCGATCCCGCGCTGGCGGAGAACGAGGCGGAGAAGCAGCGCCGCGCGAAGGCGCGCAAGGCGGTCTCGCGTGTCGTGCTGTGTTCTGGCAAGTTCTTCCACGAGTTGCGCGACCGCCGCGACGCCGTGGGCCGCGAGGATGTCGCGATCATCCGCGTGGAGCAGTTGTACCCCTTGCACGAGCGGATGCTGCGCGAGACGCTGGAGCGGTATCCGGCGAATGTCGAGATCGTGTGGTCGCAGGAAGAGCCGCGCAACGCCGGCGCGTACCGCTTCATGGAGGCGATGCTGCGCGAGAAGATCGGCGTCGAGCGTGTGGACTACATCGGCCGCGTCGATTCGGCGACCCCCGCCGTGGGATCGAAACACATCCATAAGGATCAGCAGGAAGCGATCCTGGTGGGCGCGATCGGCGCCAAGCCCGACACGGAGAACCCTCAGACCCCGGCCCAGACCGACGGCGTGATGGACGAGGCGGAAGACCGCCGCGACGCGGAGAAGCGCGCCGAGAAGCCTGCGCCTTCCGCCCCCGCCGCCGCCGGAAAGCGCCGCTGATCGCACACACCCGGGTCGCTCCGACCTAGACTGACGGCCTGCCCCTTCAACCCCGCGCGTGCGCACCGGGGCGTTCCCCACCTCGCTCGCGCGTCCAACTCCGCGGAACCGCCATGCCCACCGACATCGTGATCCCCGCGCTGGGCGAGTCGATCACCGAAGGCGTCATCGCCACCTGGCTCATCGCCGAGGGCGAGTATGTCGATCGCGATCAGCCCGTGCTCGAACTCGAGACCGACAAGATCACGATGGAGTTGCCGTCGCCCGCCGCGGGCGTCGTCTCCCACAAGGCCGCCGAAGGCGACACGGTGGAGGTCGGCGCGGTGGTCGGCGGGATCGACGAGTCCGCCGCCAAACCCGCGGGTGAGAAGAAGGCCGAAGCCAAGAAGGACGAGCCGAAGAAGAGCGAACCCGCCGCCGCCGCGAAGGCCGAGCACAAGCCCACCGAGGGCGCATCGGGCCCGGCGACCGCCGCCGCCAGCGGCAAGGCGCCCCCGGCCGACCCGGCCAAGCAGCAACTCCCCAGCCGTGCGAACCGCGGGCCCGTCGGCACGCCGGCGCCGGTGCTCAACATGCCGGGTGGCCCCGCCCCCGCGGGTCCGATCAGCGACGACGATGTCGCCGCGACCCCGCTTGCGCGCAAGATCGCGCACGAGCGCGGCGTGGACATGCACGCCGTCGCCGCCACCGGCCCGGGAGGCCGCGTTCGCGAGCAGGATGTGCTCGCGTTCATTCAGAGCCATCAGAACGGCGACGCCGCCGCGCGCCCCGCGAAGTCGGGAACGGCGCCGGTCGCCGCTTCGCGGACCGCGACGCGTGAGAAGATGTCGCCGCTCCGTCAGCGCATCGCCTCTCGCCTGGTCGAGGCGCAGCACACCGCCGCGATGCTCACGACCTTCAACGAGTGCGACATGAGCGGGGTCATGGCCCTGCGCTCGAAGCACAAGGAAGCGTTCGAGAAGCGTCACGGCGTCGGGCTCGGGTTCATGTCGTTCTTCGTGAAGGCCGCGGTCTCCGCGCTCCAGAACTACGAACTCGTCAACGCGTACATCGTGGACGGCGAGAAGGGCCCGGAGATCGAGAAGCACGACTATTGCGACATCGCCGTCGCGGTCGGCACGCCCAAGGGTCTCGTCGTTCCCGTGCTCCGCGATTGCGGCTCGCGCTCGTTCGCGGGCATCGAGTCGGGGATCAAGGAACTCGCCGTCAAAGCGCGCGACGGGAAACTCTCCCTCGAAGACATGCAGGGCGGCACCTTCACGATCTCCAACGGCGGCGTCTACGGCTCGATGATGAGCACGCCCATCCTCAACCCGCCCCAGAGCGGCATCCTGGGCATGCACAACATCATCCGCCGCCCCGTCGAGAACCCCGACAAGCCCGGCTCGGGCGAGGTCGTGGTGCGCCCCATGATGTACCTCGCGCTGTCGTACGACCACCGCATCGTGGACGGCGCCGGCGCGGTCGGATTCCTCAAGCACATCAAGGAGTGCATCGAGGACCCGGCGCGACTGCTGTTCGACATGTGATCCGACACTTCACCCAACGGGGCATCACATGCTCGGCGGACGCTTCTATCTCTTCACCATCCTGGGCTTCCCGGTCTACGCCGACTTCAGTTGGCTGATCATCTGTGGGCTGCTCGTGTGGCGTCTGTCTCAGTTCACTTTCCCGTGGCAGGCGCCCGGGTTCTCCGAGACCGCGTACCTGGTCATGGGAATCCTCGGCGCCGTCGGGCTGTTCGGCTCGATCCTGCTCCACGAGGTCGGGCACATGGTCGAAGCGCGCAGGCGGCGCATCCCGACGGGAAGCATCACGCTGCACATCTTCGGCGGGCTGGCGAGCATGTACGCCTCGCCGCGCACGCCGGGATCGCAAGCGACCATCGCGCTGGCCGGCCCGGCGGTGACGGTGCTCCTCGCCGCGCTGTTCTTCGGCTGCGCGTGGGTGTGCACGACGACGGGCCAGAGCGAGGCGCTGATCGCGGTCTTCAACTACCTGTGGTTCATCAACGCGATCCTGCTGGTGTTCAACCTGATCCCGGCGTTCCCGCTCGACGGGGGCCGCGTGCTGCACGCGATCCTGTGGGCGGCGAGCGGCAAGCAGTTGTGGTCGATGCGGGCCGCGGCGACGGTGGGCGTGGTGTTCGCGGCGATCCTCGTCGCGCTCGGCGCCGCCTCGCTCGCGAGCGTCATCCCCGTCGGCGGCGGGATCTGGTGGGTGCTGATCGGGATTTATCTGTTCAGCGCTGCCAACGCGGCGCGCAAGGGCGCGATGATCTGAACCGCGCTCAGCGCCCGATGTACGCGCACAGCCCCTTGCACTGCTTGCCCTTCTCGTACTTCCCGTCGAGCATCGCGCGGGCGGCGGCGTGCACCTTCTCCGCGGCCCTCTCCAGGTTCAGCGACGAGAACGGGATGCTCCCCCGCTGTCCGGTTGAGAGCACCCAATACTGCGCTTCGCCCTCGATCGGTTCGATCTGATCGAGGCGCACGGCGTCGAACGCTTCGCCGTTCTCGGGCATGTCGGCGTTCAGCCACACGCTCAGCGCCAGCGCGTAGAGCGACATCTGCAGGTCGGTCTTGGGGATCTCGAGTTTGGACTTCGTCGCCGCGCCGGTCTTGTAGTCCACGACGCGGAACCCGCCCGACGGCGTGCGGTCCACGCGGTCGATCTTCGCGATGAACTGGTGCGCTGGCGCATCGTCCGGCTCGTCGGGCAGGCGAAAGCGCATTTTGATGGCCAGTTCGGTCTCAAGGATCTCGTCGGCGTCGTTGTGGAGATCGTCGTACGCGTGCTCGAGCATCCCGGCGATGCGCTCGCGCATCTCGCGGCGGCCCTGCGCGTCGCGCGGCGCCTGACGCTCAAACTCCACAGCGCCGAGTTCGAGCAGGCGCTCGCGGCCGGGCGGGCACATGCCCTCGGCCTCGGCGGCGCGGCGCTCCTTGTAGAAGCGTTCGAGCGCGAGGTGCGCGACGCCACCCACGGCGAGCGCGGCGGTCTTGGGCTCGTCGAGCCCGAGGATGTACTTGACATAGAAGCACAGGCCGCACATCTCGAAGTCGGTGATCGTGCTGTAGGAGAGTTTGAGCGGCGGCTTCCGCGGCGCGAGCGTGACCACTCCGGAATCGGACGACGCCTGCTCGATGTACTTCTTCAATCGAGCGTCGTTGTCGGCGGCGTCGCGCAGGAACGAAGGGATATCGGTCACGCCGCCCACGCGGAGGCGCCCGAGCACAGCGATGCGGCGCGCCAAGTGCGCGAGGTCGTGCTCGATCTTCAGGAGCGCGTCCTTGCCGGTTTCTTCGGACTGCGCAGCGAAGAGGAGCGAGGCCGCGTCGCGGCGGGCGTCGCGGAGCAGGCGGTCGATGGCGCCGCCCGCTTCGCCGTCGAGGGCATCGGCAGGCGCGTGCAGGTGGGCGCCGGCGCGCCGGATCCACTGCGCGGCGTCGACGACAGGGACGCGCGTCGCGGGGTCGGCGAACTCGGTGAGTTCGAGGAAGTAGTCGCCGAACTTGCCCTCGCTCTTGCCCTTCTTCTCTTTCGCGAGCAGCACGAGCCGGCGCTCGGCGCGCGTGCAGGCGACATAGAACAGTCGGCGTTCCTCGTCGCCGCCGCTCGTGCCCTTGCGCGCGGCGAGGTCTGGCGCCAGCGCGTCGTCATCGCCCGAGAGCGACGAGGGGTACATGCCGATCCCGGGGCGCACGCGGGGGAGGAACACGGTGTCGAACTCGAGCCCCTTCGCGGAGTGCGCGGTGATGAGTTGCACGGCGTTGTCGGCGTCTTCGTCGTCGTTGCCGGTGCGCACGACGCGCTCGGCGCCGCCCAGCGCGAGGCGCGAGCGTTCCTTCTCGTCGAGGTCGTCCCAATACGCGCGCCACGCCTGCAGGTCGCCCGGCGCGGGGAGATTGTCCTGCTTGTCGCGCACAAAGGCGAGGTACTTCACGAGCCAGAGACCCGAGCGGAGGCGGTCGTCCTGATCGAGCGCATCGAACACGGGGAGCACGGTCTCGCGGGCGATGTGCTCGAGCGCGACATCCGCGTTGTGCTCGGCGGCGAGCGCGCGGCACTTGTCGTACACCTCGCGGAAGCGCGCGACTTTCGGGTCGCCCGCGTGCGCGGCGACGAGCCACTCGAGGTACGGCCGCGGCTCCTCGTTCTCGCGCTGCATCGTCGCGTGCTCGCGCTCGTAGCGCTGGATGTCCTCGATGCGCATGCCGATGGGCGCACGCCAGAGGATGCGCCGGGGCGAACCGCCCGCGGCGCAGAGCGGATCGGCGATGGCCTCCTCCCACGCGCGGAGGTCCTCGACGAACTCGTCTTCGAGGGCGCCGACGCCGTCGCGCACGGCGACGGGGACGCCCTGCAGGTCGAGTTCGGCGCCGATCTGGTCGAGGTGCGACTGGCTTCGCGCGATGACGGCGTAGTCCGACCACTTGCGCGAATCGTTCTCGGCGCGGTCGAGGAGGATCATCGCGGCGATGGCGGCGCCGTCGGACTCACCCTTGGCGGTGGTCACGCCCTCGATCCGCGCGGTGGCGAACTTGGCGTTGTCGGGATCACCCGGTTCGATGGTCTTATCGGGGGCGAAGCGTGCGCCGGCCTTGGCGATGATCTCGTTGGCGGTCTCGATGATGGGGCGAGCGGATCGGTAGTTCTGCGTGAGGGCGACGAGCGTGTAGTTGGGGTAGTGCTTGGCGAAGCGTTCGAAGGCGCGGTCGTCGGCGCCGCGGAACGCGTAGATGGATTGGTCGTCGTCGCCCACGACGCAGACATCGCTGGGGCGGGCGTCTTCGCGTGCGGTGGGCGCGAGGCGGGTGAGCAGGTCGATCTGCGCGACATTCCAGTCCTGGAACTCGTCGACGACGATGTGCCGGTGCTCGTCGCGCAGGATGGCGGCGACGCCCGCGTCTTCGCGGAGCAGTTTCGCGGGGAGCGAGATGAAGTCGTCGAGGGTGATGGCGCCCTCGCTCGCGCAGCGATCGTTGTAGAGCGCGAGGAGCGCGGCGTGGTCTTCGTGGGTGGGTTGCTCGGCGAGGAGGCGCTTGCCGCGTTCGGCGTCGACGAATGGTTCGCTGGTCTCAGGGTCGATGCCGCGGGAGATATGGTCGCGCCGGCGCTTGATCCATTCGGCGGCGCGCTCGGGCGTGACGGCGTCGTTGCGGCACGCGGCGATGAAGCGCATGGCGCCCTCGACGGCGGTCTCGCGGCCCTGCGCGGCGAGGTGCTTGAACAGATCGTTCGACCAGATCAGGTCGCGCAGCATTCGGCGTTGCTGCGCGGAGTCCATCACGGTGAGGTTCGACGGGAGGTTCAGCCGGTCGGCGAAGCGGCGGACGATCGTGCTGCCGAAGGAGTGCACGGTCCCCGCGCGGACGCGCTCGGCGTAGCCGGCGGGGAGTTTCATCTCGGCGAACATCTCCGCGAGGCGGCTGCGCAGTTCCTCGGCGGACTTGATGGTGAAGGCGAGGGCGAGGACGGATTCGGGTTTGGCGCCGAGGCCGCCTTTGTTGACGGGCGCGACGGCCCGCGCGACGCGGTGGACGATGACGCGCGTCTTGCCCGTGCCCGGGCCGGCGAGCACGGCGAGCGGGCCGGAATCGTGGAGGACGGCGTCGCGCTGGGCGTCGTTGAGGCCTGTGAGGAA
>CAYGLT010000048.1:0-6844 GCA_964350875.1 uncultured Phycisphaeraceae bacterium
GTCGGCCAGTTGCTCGCGGGCGCCAAGTTCCGCGGCGAGTTCGAGGAGCGCCTGAAGGCCGTGCTCCGCGAGGTGGCCGCCAGCGAGGGCCGCGTGATCCTGTTCATCGACGAACTGCACACCATCGTCGGCGCGGGCCAGGCCGACGGCGCGGTCAGCGCCGGCAACCTGCTCAAGCCCGCGCTCTCACGCGGCGAACTGCGGTGCATCGGCGCCACCACCCTCGACGAGTATCGCAAGCACATCGAGAAAGACCCCGCGTTCGAGCGGCGCTTCCAGCCCGTGTATGTCGAGCAGCCCAGCGTTGAGGACACCATCGCGATCCTGCGCGGGCTCAAGCCGCGCTACGAGGCGCACCACGGCGTGCGCATCACCGACGGCGCCATCGTCGCCGCCGCGCGATTGAGCAACCGCTACATCACCGAGCGGTTCCTCCCCGACAAGGCGATCGACCTGATCGACGAGGCCGCGAGCCGCCTGCGCATCGAGGCGGACAGCCTGCCCACCGAACTCGACGAACTGCGCCGGCGCATCATGCAACTCGAGATCGAGAAGCAGGCGCTCCAGATGGAGGCAAAGTCCGGCGGCGACTCGCAATCCGCGAAACAACTCGAGCGCGTCGAACAGGAACTCTCCGACCTCAACGAGCGCAACCGCTCGCTGACCGCGCGCTGGGAGGACGAGAAGAGACTCCACGACGAGGTGAAATCGATCAAGGAGCAGATGGACTCAAGGCGCGTCGAACTCGAACAGGCCCAGCGCCGGGGCGATCTCGAAACCGCCGCGCGCATCCAGTACGGCGATCTGCGCGAATTGCAGACGCGCCTCGAAGCCGCCGAGAAGCGCATCGACGACCGCGAGGCCAAGGGCGAGACGCTGATGAAGGAAGAGGTCGACGCCGAGTCGATCGCGCAGATCGTGGGCCGCTGGACCGGCATCCCCGTGAGCCGGCTCGTCGAAGGCGAGCGCGAGAAACTCCTCCACATGGAGGACGAACTCGGCAAGCGCGTGGTGGGTCAGCAAGACGCCGTGCGCGCCGTGAGCGACGCGGTCCGTCGAAGCCGCGCGGGCCTTGGCGATCCCGCGCGACCGATCGGGTCGTTCCTGTTCCTCGGGCCCACGGGCGTGGGCAAGACCGAACTGTGCAAGGCGCTCGCGTCGTTCATGTTCGACACCGAAGAGGCGCTCGTGCGCATCGACATGAGCGAGTACATGGAGAAGCACGCCGTCGCGCGGCTCATCGGCGCGCCCCCCGGGTATGTCGGCTACGAGGAGGGCGGGCGCCTCACCGAATCGATCCGCCGCAGGCCCTACGCCGTGGTGCTGTTCGACGAGATCGAGAAGGCCCACCCCGATGTGTTCAATGTGCTGCTCCAGATGCTCGACGACGGGCGCCTGACCGACGGCCAGGGGCGCACCATCGACTTCAAGAACACCGTCGTGGTGATGACGAGCAACATCGGCTCCCAGCAGATCCAGGAACTCACGAACAAGGGCGCCGAGGACTGGGAGATCGAGGCCGCCGTGCGCGAGCAGTTGAAGGCGTTCCTGCGCCCGGAACTGCTCAACCGCATCGACGAGACGATCATCTTCCACCAGTTGCGCCGCGAGCAGATCGCGAGCATCGTGGAGATCCAGTTGGAGCGGCTCCGCCAGCGGCTCGCCGAGCGAGAGATCAGCATCGAACTCACCGAGAACGCGATCGACGCGATCGCGAACGAGGGGTACGACCCTGTCTACGGCGCCCGCCCGCTCAAGCGCGTGATCCAGCAGCGGCTCGAGAACCCCATCGCCTCGCGCATCCTCGCCGGTGAGATCGAGGACGGACAGACGATCCTCGTGGATTACGAGGGGAAGAGTTTCACATTCACGCAGAAGTGATTCCGCTCACGCCCCCGCGGCGCGTTGCGCGCGCTGGGCGTTGGGATCTGTCGGAGCCGGCATTCCTTGCGTCGCGTTCGACGCCGTCTGTGCGGCGGGCGCGGTCTTGGGCGCTGATTTCGTCTTGTCGCCGTGGGCCGGCGCGCCGGGGTACGCGATGCGCCCGTGGTAGATGCTGTTGAGCGACTTGATGATCGCGTCTTCCATGACCTGGAGTTCGCGGAGCGTCAGGTCGGACTGGTCGAACTGGCCGTCCATGAGCCGCTTGAGCGAGATGGTGCGCACGACCGACTCGATGCGCGAGGGTGTGGGCTCGGCGAGCGCGCGCGTCGCGCTCTCGACGGCGTCGCACAGCATGAGGATCGCCGCTTCCTTCGTCTGGGGCTTGGGCCCGGGGTAGCGGTAGCCGACCTCGGCGGGCGCGTCCTCGCGGTTCTCCTCCGCCTGCTCCTTCGCGCGGTGGTAGAAGTACTCGACGAGCGTTGTCCCGTGGTGAGATTCGATGTAGTGACGGAGCGAGCGAGGGAGCGATTCCTCGATCGCCATCTCCACGCCGTCCTTCACATGCCCGACGATGACGAGCAGCGACATGGCGGGCGAGAGTTTGTTGTGCCGGTTGAAGCCGCCGCCCTGGTTCTCCACGAAGTAGTCGGGCTTGTTCATCTTCCCGATGTCGTGGTAGAGGGCGCCCACATAGACATGCAGCGCGTCGGCGCCGACGGCGTCGGCCGCGGATTCCGCGAGTGCGGCCACGGTGATCGAGTGCGTGTAGGTGCCCGGGGCGCGCTGCGCGAGGCGGCGGAGCAGCGGCTGCTTCGGGTCGCGCAGTTCGATGAGCCGCATGCCGGTGAGCACATCGAACGAACGCTCGACGAGCGGGAGCAGCCCGAGGGTGAAGAACGAGACGAGCAGCGCCGAGGCCGCGAGCAGCGCGGCGTCGACGAGCAATTCACGACGCACGGGCGTCAGGAACCGCTCGGCCGAGGGGTCGAACAGCGCGCGGTCGTAGAGCCCGACGAAGAGCGTGATGAAGAACGCGGCGACCGCGGTGACAGCGCCGGCGCGGATCAGCGTCGTGCGCTGACGGATCTCGCCCAGTTGCGCGATGAGCGTCGCGCCGACCGCGAGAATCGCCAGCGCGAACGAGAGCGGGAGTTGGAGCGTCGCGGTGACCAGAGCACAGTGAAGCCCCATCAGGAGCAGCGCGCAGCGCTGGTCGTAGACGATCACCAGCACAACGCCGAAGAACAGCGTGGGAAGCGTCGCGGCCAGGAACAGCGCGCCCGGCGCGATGTCGGCGCCCCAGATGGCGATGGCGAACGCGCCGGCGGCGATCGCGGCGATCAGCGCCAGGCGGCTCGGACGCCGCTCGCTGGGCGGGTAGAACAGCGCGAGGTAGAGCGCCGAACCGAGCGTGGCGACGGCCACGATCACGAACGCGGACGCCGCGCGGAGCGGCGGGAGGATCGGGCTCTCGGCTCGCTCGAGCGTCAGGAAGGCGTCGCGCTCGGCGTGCAGTCGCGGCGCGACGGACGGATCGATCATCTCGCCCCGGCGCACGAGCACATCGCCGCGCTTGAAGAGCAGGCGGACGGGGTCGACTCGCGCCGCCGCGTCCTCCTGCTTCATCTCCGTCGCGCCGTCGTCGTAGTCGTAGGTCGGGCGCTGGATGCGCACGATGCGGTCGACGATCGGGCGAATGGCCGCCGGATCAAAGTCGCCGCGGCCAGCCCCGGCGATGCGGCGGAGTTCGGCGCGGAGCCGCTCCGTGTTGTTGATGTTGATCGCCTGCTCTTTGCGGACCGTCGTCTCCCAGCCCGGCATCTTGAGTTCGATGCGGTCGTTCCGCTCGAGTTCCTCGACCTGGTACTGATCGGCGGCGAGGATCGGCGTCCGCTGAAACTCGCGCATGAATGCGCGGACCGAATTGGACCAGCCGGCCGTGACGCCCTCGCCGTCCGCCTGAGCGCGGATCGCGAGGAACGACGGCTCGTCGAGGTTGAACAGCGTGCGGATCTCGAGCGCGACATTGTCGAGCGTCTCGGCCGCGGCGAGCGAGCGCGGGAGGCGCATCAGCGACGCCTCGAGTTCCTCGAAGATCGCCTGATCGCCCTCGTAGATGCGCGGGGCGCGCTGTCGCGCCAACTCGCGCTGGGTGCGCGTCGCGTTGACATTCTCCTGCGTGAACTCCGCCCGGACGAGGCGCGAGGTCGGCGCGGTGCGCCCCTCCATGATGCGCGGCGACTCGTGCGAGTACGCGGCGATCAGTCCGACCACCAGGATGAAACACGCGGCGATCGTCAGCGCGATCCCCGCCTGCGGGTTGTGCGCCAGATCGCGAAGCAGGTTCCCCTCGCGGCGCTCGATCGCCTTGCGCAGTTCGCGTCTGCGAGCGGCGGCGCCTCGTGAGGGCGCCGAGCGTGCCAGTCTGGAGGTGGGCTTCTCGGGCATGGTTCGCCGTGTGCGGGCGTGTGGAGACTACAGAAGATCGGCCGATTCGTGGGGCCGCGTGATATCAGGACCCGTTGTTGTGCGTGTGGTTCTCGGGCGTTGAACCGCCCTGGCGCTCCTCGCCGTAGGCCTCGACGATTTTCTGCACGAGCGAGTGGCGGACGATGTCGGCCTTATCGAGGGTGACGAACGCGATGCCGTTGACGCGGCGGAGGCGGCGGGCGGCGTCGATCAGGCCGCTCTGCGTCGGGTCGTCGAGGTCGATCTGCGTCGTGTCGCCCGTCACGATCATCTTGCTCCGCTGGCCCATACGGGTCAGGAACATCTTCATCTGCGACGCTGTCGTGTTCTGCGCCTCGTCGAGGATGATGCACGCGTCGTTGAGCGTGCGGCCGCGCATATACGCGAGCGGGACGACCTCGATCACATCGCTCAGCATGAACCGCTTGATGGTCGGATAGTCCATCATGTCGTGGAGCGCATCGAAGAGCGGGCGCAGGTACGGATTGACCTTCGCCTGAAGATCGCCCGGGAGGAAGCCGAGTTTCTCGCCCGCTTCGACGGCTGGACGCACGAGCACGAGGCGCTTCACGCGGCCCGACTTCAGCGCGTGCACCGCCGCGGCGACGGCAAGATAAGTCTTGCCCGTGCCAGCGGGGCCGATGCAGAACACGAGGTCGTGCGCGCGGATCGCGTCGAGGTACGCCTCCTGGTTCTCCGACTTGCCGATGACGCGGCGGCCGGCGGCGTAGACATCGAGCGGGCCGTCCCAGCGGCGGGAGGCCTCGGGCGCAAGGTGGTACTCGACGGCGGCGACCGACTCGAACTCGCCGCCCGGCCCCACCGCGTCGCCCGTGTCTGCGGCGGCGTCGGCGATGATCGCCAACACCTCGCGGCGCGAGAGCATGCGCTGGCCGTCGGGCTGGGAAGGATCGCGCGAGCGATCGCTGATACGCTCAAGGGCGAGACGGGCCGCGGCGACGGAGACGGGATCGCCCGAAAGGCGGACCTCGCCGTCGCGCGAGGCCACATTGACGCCGAGCGATTCGCGGATCATCTTGAGATTACGGTCGCCGGAACCAAAGAAGGTCACAGAATCGGCGCCGGGAGGAACACGGATGGTTACATCCAAAGCCAGACAACTCCTCGACCCGCGCGCCGGTCTGCATTCCCCACCAAGGGTCGGCCGCGCCGCGAAAGGGTCGCATTTGCTCCATCATTCTACGCGGGGGACGCTCGCGCTGATCGCGCTTTCGTTCGGTTTGTTTCCGGGATGCGCGAAGAATCCGCCGCCTGCGCAGGGCGGACTGACGCAAACCGGCCCCGACGCGCGGCTTGCGTGGGAGGGTGATCCGGCGAACGCGCCGTGGCCCGTCGTGGAGGCCGCGTGGAGAGATGTCAGCGCGGGCGTGAACTGGGCCGCCTCGGAGAGCGGATTCGCGGTCGCACAGGTCGAGAAAGTCTCACCCCTGGCGCGCACCTATCGGCTGGTGGGCATGTCGGGGCAGCCCGCGGTGGTCGAGTTCACCGCGACGCGACTGGTCGAGGGAGCGATCCCGAGCGACGACTGGATCACCATGCGCGTGCAGGAGAGCGCCCTGGGCAACCGCGAAGCCGAAGAGGAACTCCGCGAGGACCTGCTGGTGTACAGGCCGAAGTACAAGCGTTAGGCGTACGACGGCTCGCGCTTCTGCCGCGGCTGGTAGCGAGGCCGCTCCTCGATGCCCGGCGAGGTGTCCGTCACCAGACGCACATTGTGGTTCCCGACCGTTCGCGCGAGCGACGACAGGAGTTCATCGCTCGGGCAGACGCGGCACGCGCCCGCTTCGAGCGTCACCTTCTTGCCGATCTCCGTGCGCAGAACGATCTGGATCGGCGCGGGTCTGGGCGGCTTCTCATCGCCGACGGGCGCGGGGACCTTGTTGATGTGCGGCGTGAGCGCATCCCGCAGGGTGTGCAGCGTGGTTTCGCTCGTGCCGTTGAGCCGGCGCTCGTCGATGGTGACCTCGATGCGCCGGCCGAGTTCGGTGGCCGCCGTCTCGAGGTTGCACACCTTGTCGACGATCAGTTGCGCGTCGCCGCGCGAGTGATCGACCTTGCCCATCATCAGCAGGACGGCGTCCTCGGCGATGAGGTGGTTGTACTTCGTGTAGCAATCGGTGAAGAGGACTGCTTCGACGGTCCCTGCGCGGTCCTCGAAGGTGACGATGGCCATCTTCGAGCCGGCGGTCTTGCCGTTGCGCGTCACGATGACGCGCGCGGACTTCACGAGCCCGCCCACGACATGACGCTCGTCCTGCGTCATGTCGCGCATCGTGGTCGTCGTCGCCGTGGCGAAGTGCTCGAGTTTCTCGCCGTGCTGCGCGAGGGGATGTGACGACAGGTAGAACCCGAGCGTGTCCTTCTCGCGCTGGAGCAGTTCCTTCTCCGACCACGGCGCACAGTTCGCCAGCGGCGGCGCGGGCGCGGGGTCGTCATCGCCTCCCCCGAACCCGAAGAGCGCGTTCTGCCC
>CAYGLT010000048.1:6944-17659 GCA_964350875.1 uncultured Phycisphaeraceae bacterium
GATTGCGACAGGTTGATGTCGGGCGGGCGCACTTCGACGCCCACATGCGAGCCGTTCACCGAGTCGGGGAACGAGGTCTTGCGGCAATCGTCGAGGTACTTGATCCACTCGTCGACCTTCAGCGCCTGCGACTCGTAGGTCAGGAACGCGGCCATGTACTGGTTGGGGAAGAAGGTCTTGAGGAACGCCGTGTGGTACGCGGTGATCGCGTACGCGGTCGAGTGCGATTTGTTGAAGCCGTAGCCCGCGAACTTCAGAATGAGGTCGAAGAGTTCCTCGGCGTCGCGCTCCCTCATGCCCTTGGCGACGGCGCCCTTGAGGAAGTCGGGTTTCGCGGCGTCGATAGTCTTCTGCTTCTTCTTGCTGATCGCCTTGATGAGCGAGTACGCGTCGCGCAGGGGGATGCCGCCCAGTTCGTGGCAGATCTGCATGACCTGCTCCTGGTACACCATCACGCCGTAGGTCTCTTCGGTGAAGCGATCGACGATCGGGTGAACCTTCGGGACCTCCTCCTGCCCGTGCTTGCGCCGGTTGTAGGTGGGGATGAGGTCCATCGGTCCCGGGCGGAAGAGCGCGTTGGCGGCGATCAGGTCCTCGAGACGGTCGGGCTTCATCTCGGCGAGGAGCCGCCGCATGCCGCCCGATTCGAACTGGAACACGCCCGTCGTGTCGGCGCGACGGAAGCACTCGAACACGCGCGGGTCGTTGTACGGAAGACGATCGAGATCGAGCGGATCGCCCGCGCGACCTTTCTTCCAGCCGACGGCCTCGCGGATCGCATCGTCGGGGAGCGTCGTGCGGATCAGGTGCTTGGCGCGCTCGATGACGCTGAGCGTGCGCAGACCCAGGAAGTCCATCTTGAGCAGGCCGACCTTCTCGCAGGTCGGGCCGTCCCACTGGGTGACGACATCGTCGGAGCCGGGCGCCTTGTAGAGCGGGACGATCTCGTGCAACGGTCGCGTGGCGACGATGACGCCCGCGGCGTGGATCGACGCGTGGCGGACCTGTCCCTCGAGCGTGCGACCGGTGTCGAGCAGTTTCTTCGTGCGCTCGTCCGTGTCGTACATCGCCTTGAGGTCGGGCTCCTGCTCGAGCGCGACATCGATGGTGACATTGATCCCCTCGGGGACGAGTTTCGCGATCTTGTCGACCTCGGGGAGCGGGATGTCCATCACCCGCCCGATGTCGCGGATCGCGGCGCGCGCCTTCAGCGTTCCGAAGGTGATGATCTGCGCGACATGCCCGTACTTCTCACGGACATAGTTGATGACATCGCCGCGGCGGTCCTGACACAGATCGATATCGATGTCGGGGTATTCGGAGCGGTTGGGATCGGTGAATCGCTCGAAGAGCAGACCATACTTGACGGGGCACGCGTTCGAGAGGCCGAGCGTGTAGCCGACCATCGTCCCGACGCCCGAGCCACGGGCCATCGCCGGCACGCCGCGCTGGCGGCCCCAGTTCACGAAGTCCCACACGATCAGGAAGTACGCCGAGATCGACTTGTCGGCGAGGATCTTGAGTTCGCGCTCGAGGCGCTCCCGGATCGCGCGCTTCTCGTCGGCGGTGCGCGTCTCGTCGTCGGCGTCGTCAAAGACGGACGGCCCGTAGCGCCAGATCAGACCGGCGTTGGCGAGGTCGCGAAGGGCGTCATCACACTCTTTCTTGAGTTTCGCCTCTTCCTTGTCGTCGGTCGCCGCGTTGGAGTCAAATGGTTCGAGCGTGAAGTCGGCGCAGAACGACTTGAACCACGCGGTGAGATCGGATTCGTTCTTGTACGCGCGGGGCTTCTTCGGCCGCACGACGCGCACGACCGGCGCGTGGTTGCCCAGTTCGATATCGACATTGCACCGCTCGGCGATGGCGACCGAGTTGTCCACGGCCTCCGGGCAATCGCTGAACAGTTCGCGCATCTGCTCGGGCGATTTGACGAACAGTTGTTTCGGGTAGCGCAGGCGGGTCTCGTCGGACTTGATCTTGCCCATCGAGATGCAGCACAGCGAGTCGTGCGCGTCCCAGTCCTCTTCCAGCAGGAAGTGGGAGTCGTTGTCGCAGACCAGCGGCAGATCGAGTTCGCGCGCCAGGCGCTTCAGATGAGGATTGATCGCCTCCTGCTCGGGCACATGGCGCTGGAGTTCGACGAAGAACCGCGGCTGACCGTCGGGCGAGGGCTTGAAGGTCTCGGCGTGCCACTTCGCGCACTCGATCGCGTTGTTCCAGTGCGCGGGGTCCTTGGTCTTCTCATACTCGACGAGGTGGTGCGCGAGTTCCGAGCCGAGGTGGCCGTTGATCGCGATCAGCCCGTCGAAGTGGCTCGCGAGGAGTTCCTTGTCGATGCGCGGCTTGTAGTAGAAGCCGGTGAGGTACGCCTCTGACGCGAGGTAGAGGAGGTTCTTCCAGCCGGTGTTGTTCTCGGCGAGGAGAACGAGGTGGAAGCCGCCGTCCTGCACGCCCGTGTAGGTCTTGTCCGTGCGGTGCTTGGGCGCGACATAGGCCTCACAACCCAGGATGGGCTTGATGCCCTCGGCCTTGGCTGCCCAGTAGAAGGCCATGGCGCCGAAGAGGTTGCCGTGGTCGGTGACGGCGACGGAGTCCATCCCGAGGGCTTTCACGCGCTTGACGAGTTTGTCGAGCCGGTTGCCGCCGTCGAGCAGGGAGTATTCGGAATGGAGGTGGAGATGGACGAACTGGCGCTCGCGCGGGATGGCGCCCGTGCCGGAATCGTCAGAATCCACAAGATGTTGTGGTTTGTCGGCCATCGAGAACCTGTACGCACGAGGAATGGGTGAGCATGGATGATACGGTCCGTGTCAAGCCGGGTGGCGTTTGCGCCAAGTTGCGAGCAGGAATTCGACACGCCGCGCGACACAATTCTGTGGCTCACTCGGCGCCTCGGCGGGCAACCCTTGGCGGCGCATGGCGGTAGCATCAGCGCGGATCTGGCCCTTCCTGTGCGCCAGACCGATGAACCCCGTATGCGACGCGCACCCCGCGCATCCTGGTCGAGGGCCATCGTTGCCCGAACGCTCCTCGCGTGCGCCGGCTTGGCCGGCCCGTGCGTGGGAGTGGCGATGTGTTCCGGAGTCGCACACGCCGGAGATGTCGTCGCGCCCTTCGTCACTCGCGCGGAACTCGCCAACGGGCTCACGATCCTCGTCCGGCCCGTCAGGGACGCTGGCGGCGATCAGGTCTCGCTCCGCTTGGTCGTCGAGGGAGGCGCGAGCCACGACGGGATGGGCGCAAGCGGCGCTGCGCATGTCATCAGCCACGCCCTCTGGGACACGGCGCTGGAGCGGCTCGAAGCCCGGGCCGCGTCGGGAGACGCCGGCGCGTCGGCATTGCTTCGCTCGATGGGCGATCAGCGGCACGCGCACCGGTCGGCGAGCGTGGACATGTTCGCGCTCACCTTCGACCTTGATCTCACCGGCGCCGACGATCGGACGATCGACGAGGCGCTGCGTTTCTTGAGCGGGATCGCGTCGCTTCAAGACCTCGACGATGAATCACTGGCCAAGGCGCAGGCCGCGACGCTCGAAGAACTGCGCGGGTGGTCGTCGCCGTACCTCCGGATCAACCGGGCGGCGACAAAGGCGATTTTCGAGCCGCTCGGCGTTCCGCCCGGCCCGTATGTCGGCCGCGAGGAAGAGATCGCCGCGCTGGACATCGATTGGCTCCGTCAGCAGGCGGAGCGGATGTTCGCGAAGGGCGGGGTGACGCTGATCGCCGCCGGCGAGATCGATCCCGCGGTGCTCACGCGTGCGATGGGCGACCTCTCGCTGGCCGACCCTGCGCCGATGTGCCCGATGGTCGTGGCGCCCCCCGCGCTGCCGACGCGCGGGATCGTCGTGACCGACTCGGAAGCGACCGGCGGCGTGGTGGAGATCATGACCGTCGACCGCACGCCCGCGTCGTGGGCTGCGCCCGACCGCCTGCGCGAGACGCTGCTCCGGGCCGCGGCCGCCGAGGCGGTGAAGCGGCGCATCGAGATCGCGACCGCGGGGATGACCGGCGAGGACGCGATGAGCGAACTCATCGTCATCAGCAAACCGTTTGCGCCCGGGTCGATCGGTTCGCCCGGCGTGTGGATCAACATCGTGCACGCCATGAACGCGCCCGGACAGTGGGAGCACGGCATGCGCGTGCTCGGCACGGAACTGCGCCGGATCGAATCGCACGGGTTCACCGAGGGCGAGGCGCACCTGGCCTACACGCGAGCGTTGCGATCCCTGCGCGACCGGGCCGACGAGGAACAGGCGAGCGACCCGCGATTGATCGTCGAACGGCTGGCGAGCAAGGTCGCGATGGGCGAGCCGACGATGTCGGCGCAGGATGAACTGCTGGCCGCCGAGGCGATCCTGGCTGACACAACGGCGGGCGACCTGCGCGACGCGGCCGTGCGATCGTTCGTCCGTGAGGGCGAGTTCGACGGCCGTGGGCTCAATCTGCTCGCGGCGTCGAGCACGAAGGACTCGCCCGTGAGCGAGGACGCCGTGCTCCGCGCGGCAAGGTCGGCGTTGACGGCGAAGATCGATGCGCTCCCCTTTGAAGTGACCGAACCGGCGTCGATCGAGTCGCTGTTCTCCCCCACCGCCGCGACCGACGGCGTGCGCGAGGTGCGCATCGACCCCGAGAGCGATGTGCTCTCCATGACGCTGGGCAACGGCGTGGTGGTGCATCACCGCGAGATGGGCGGCGACGCGGGGACGGTGCTCATCGAAGCGTGCGTGCGCGGCGGCGAGATCGACGAGGTCGCGGGCGTGGCGCGCGGGATCACGGAGGCGTCGCTCAGCGCGTGGCGCGATCCCTCCACAAGGGCGCTGGGATCACGGGAGATCTCCGACGCGCTGGCGGGGAGCAGCGTTCGTGTTCGCGCGTGGGCCGAGCCCGACGCCGTACGGCTGCGCGTGAGCGCGTCGCGCGAGGATGCCGCGACGGCGGTGCGCCTCCTGGCGGCGCTGCTCGATGATCCGCGTGTCGAAGCGGCCCCGCTGGAGCGGTGGAAGCAGTCCGCCGCGGAACGGGCGGCGATGGCGGACACGCAGCCGTTCGAGCGGCTGCGCACCGATCTGTGGTCGATCGCGTCGGAGAAGGACGACGCGCGGCTGGGGTTCCCGACGGCCGAAAGCATCCACGCGATCGACGAGGCGGCGGCGCAGGCGTGGCTCGATCGGATCGTGTCGGAGGGCGAGATCGAGGTCGCGCTCGTCGGCGGCGTGTCGCGAAAGGACGCGGCGGAACTGAGCGGTTCGCTGCTCGCCGCATTGCCCGCGCGCGACACGGAGCAGGCGCCGGGCCTGCGCGACGACGCTCCGACACGCTCGTCCGCGCGCGTCGAGACGGTGACCGATATCGAATCGAAGTCCACGCACGGCGCGGCGCTCGTGGGCGTGATGATCGACATTGATCCGAACGACGCGGCCGGGTGGGCGGCGGGCGAGATCGCGGCCAGAGCGCTCTCGGCGCGCGTGCGAGAGCGGCTCACGGGCGATCTGTCGATCTCGAACGAGGCCCGTGCGCTGTGGATGCCGATCGACGGGTGGCGCGGGTTCTCCCTGCTCTACACGCCGATGCTGGCTTCGGCGGCGAATGTTGAGGACGCGGCGAGCGCGGCGTGGTCCGCCTATCGCGATCTCGCGCGCGAGGGGCTCACGCCCGTCGAGTTCGAGGAGGCGCGCGAGGGCGCGCGGCGTGCGATCGCCGCCGAACTCGAGGAGCCGGAATCCTGGTCGCACGCGTTGGCCGGCGCGCAGATGCGAGGGTCGGGCGTTGCGTCGCTGCTGGAGCGGCGGAACGCGACGGATCGGGCGACGGCGGAGGATGTGCGATCATTCCTCGCGTCGGGGATGGAGCGGGGGAGCGTGCGGACGGTGGTGATCCCGCGGCCCGCGGAACAGGGCGTGCCGGGCGGCTCGCCGCGATAGACTGGGCGCATGACGATCCTGCTTGTGGTGGCGTGCGTGCTGGCCGCGCTCTTCGGCGCGATGGCGGCGTTCCTGTGGATGGAGCGGAAGCGGTTGTCGCGCGAGTTGGCGATGAACCGTGCCGAACTCGACGCGGCGCGCGACGCCGAACGGCGGGCGGCGGCGATCGAGGCGCGGCTGGGCGAAGCGCAGGAGCGCGAGAAGCGCGAGGCCGAGCGGTTCCAGGAGCAGATCAGGACGCTCAAGGAATCCTTCAACGCGCTGGCGGGCGAGGCGCTCAAGAGCAGCAACACGCAGTTCCTCGAACTCGCGAAGCAGTCGTTCGAGAAGCATCACGAGCGCACGAACGCGAGCGTCGAGGAGAAGCAGAAGGCCGTTGATGCGCTGCTCAAGCCGATCCAGGACTCGCTCAAGAAGACCGACGAGAAACTCGGCGCGATGGAGAAGGAACGCGTCGGCGCGTACGAGGGGCTGCTCGCGCAGGTGAAGCAGATGCAGGAATCCGGGCGCCAACTCACCGAGAAGACCGGTGATCTGGTGAAGGCGCTGCGCAAGCCGCAGGTGCGCGGGCGGTACGGCGAGATCCAACTGGAGCGCGTGGTCGAGATCGCCGGGATGCGCCCGTATTGCGACTTCACGACGCAGAGCAGTTCGCGCGATGACGACGGGAAACTCCAGCGTCCCGACATGGTGGTGAAACTCCCCAACGGCCGCGTGGTGATCGTGGACGCCAAGTGCAACATCGAGGCGTACCTGGACGCGGTGGAAGCCGATGAGCCCGCGATGGTGGACGGGCACCTCGACCGCTTCGCGCGGCATGTCGTCGACCAGGTCAAGAAACTGAGCGACAAGGCGTACTGGAAGACCGACGACGGCTCGGCGGAGTTCGTGGTGATGTTCGTTCCGGGCGACCAGTTCGTGGACGCGGCGCTGTCGCGCCGGCCGGAACTGCTCGACGCCGCGGCCCAGCAGGGCGTGATCATCGCGAGCCCGAGCACCCTGATCGGCCTGCTTCGCGCCGTACATGTCGGGTGGCGCGAGAAGAGCCTCTCCGACAACGCGAACGAACTGTTCTCGCTGGGCAAGGAACTGCACGAGCGCGTGGGCAAGGTCGTCGAGTACATCGGGAGTCTGGGCAAGGCGATCGACGCCGCGCGCGATCGGTACAACCGGCTCGTCGGTTCGGTTGAGACTCGTGTGATGCCGACCCTGCGCAGGTTCGAGGAGAAGGGGGCGGCGTCGAGCAAGGCGATCGACGAGGTGAAGCCGCTCGACGGCGCGACGCGCGTCCCCAACATGCTGAGCGGTCCGAGCGAGGACGACTGATTCGCGCAGCAACAAACGCCCGCGTGGAGGAACGCGGGCGCTTGTGAATGGAGGCGTCCGCGAGGGACGCGCTCAGGGAGATGGTTTATCCAGATCAGGCGTGCGCGGGGGCGTTGCGTCCGGCGCTGTCCATGCCGGCCATGACCTTCTTCATGTCGATCTTGAGCGCGCTGGCGACGCGCATGCCGTAGTCCTCGTCCGCGCGGAAGAAGTGGCAGAGTTGGCGCATCTGGACTTCCTCGCGCGCCTGCCCGAGCACGCCGGCGATGCGCTGCGCGAGGCGGTCGCGGTGCGCTTCGTCGAACATGCGGTAGAGGTTGCCCGCCTGCGTGTAGTCGTCGTGATCGACCGTTGAGTCGAAGCGATCGACGGTGGTCTGCCCGAGTTCCCACGCGGGATCCGCGTACTGGGGAGCGACATCGGGCATGCCCGGGCGTGAACTGGGCCAGTAGTTGGAGCGCGCTCCGTAGTCGGCGGCGGTGGCCATCTGGCCGTCGCGCTGCGAGTTGAAGACGGGGCAACGCGGCTTGTTCACGGGGAGTTGGTGATAGTTGTTGCCCACGCGGTAGCGGTGCGCGTCGGCGTAGGACATGAGGCGCGCCTGGAGCATCTTGTCGGGGCTGGGCCCGATGCCCGGCACGAGCGCGGACGGGCTGAAACTCGACTGCTCGATCTCGGCGTGGTAGTTCTCGGGGTTGCGGTTGAGTTCGAGTTGACCGACTTCGATGAGCGGGCAATCGCCGTGCGGCCAGACCTTGGTGAGATCGAACGGGTTCCAGCCGGTCTTCTTCTCCCACGCGTCGGCCTGCTGCTGGGTCATGATCTGAACTTTCATGGTCCAACTGGGGAAGTCGCCGCGCTCGATCGCTTCGAAGAGATCCTGCTGGGACGACTCGCGGTTCTGCCCGATGAGGCGGTCGCCCTCGTCGTCCATGAGGTTCTTGATGCCCTGGTTGCTCTTGAAGTGGAACTTGCACCAGACGCGCTCGCCTGCGTCATTGATGAACGAATAGGTATGGCTGCCGAACCCGTGCATATGTCGGTAGCCGACGGGGCGGCCGCGATCGGAGAACAGGATGGTGACCTGGTGGAGCGACTCGGGGCAGAGCGACCAGAAGTCCCACTGCATGTCCATGTCGCGCAGGTTGGTCTTGGGGTCGCGCTTCTGGGTGTGGATGAAGTTCTGGAACTTGTAGGGATCGCGCACGAAGAACACGGGGGTGTTGTTGCCCACCATGTCCCAGTTGCCTTCGTCGGTGTAGAACTTGACGGCGAAGCCGCGGACATCGCGCTCGGCGTCGGCGGCGCCGCGCTCGCCCGCAACGGTGGAGAATCGCGCGACGAGGTCGGTCTTCTTGCCGATCTTCGAGAGGAAGTTCGCTCGCGTGTGCTTCGTGATGTCGTGGGTGACGGTGAATGTGCCGTAGGCGCCCGAGCCCTTGGCATGAACGGAGCGCTCGGGGATGCGCTCACGGTTGAAGTGCTGCATCTGCTCGAGGAGTTGGACATCCTGCATGAGCAGCGGGCCGCGCGGCCCGGCGGTCAACGCCTGCTGGGCGGCGATGGGGCATCCGTCGGCGGTGGTGAGGTTGGGGTTGCCGTTGTTCTTCGACATGGTGCGCGCTCCCTGATCGTGCGTTCCTGGGGTGTTGGTCCGAGAAGAGCGTACAGGCGCACCCCAAAGGTGTCGAAGACTTTTTGGGCCTTGGAGATATAGTGTTTTCCTATGGAGATGCACCAACTGCGGTACTTCGTGGCGGCGGCGGAGATGCGCTCGTTCAGCAAGGCGGCACGGGCGTGTTCGGTGGCGCAGCCGTCGCTTTCTCAGCAGGTGAAGAAACTGGAGGACACGCTCGGCGTGCGGCTGTTCGACCGCATGGGGCGTGGGGCCGAACTGACGGAGGCGGGCCGTGCGCTCCTCCCTCGGGCAAGACGCATCCTCGCCGAGGCGCGCGACGCTGAGGAGCGGCTCCGCGCCGGGTTCGAGAACGAGCGCGGCACGCTGGCGATCGGGGCGATCCCGACGATGGCCCCCTACCTGCTCCCGGGCGTCCTGAAGAAACTGCGCCGCGAGCGGGCGGGGTGCGAGGTGACCGTGCGCGAGGATGTGACGGCGCGGCTGCTCGAGGCGCTCGCGGATCACGAGATCGAAATGGCCGTGGTCAGTGTCCCCGCGGAGCACCCGCTGGTGGAGTTGGAAGTCATCGGCAAAGAGCGCCTGCTCGTCGCGATGGCGAAGGGCGATGCGCCGAAGACCAGGAGCGTTTCGCTGGAATCGCTCCGCGATGCGCCCGCGGTGGTGCTCCACGAGATGCATTGCTTGAGCGGGCAGGTCGAGGGATTCTGCGCGGCGCACGGGCTTTCGCCGCGGATCGTGTGCCGGGGCGCACAACTCCAGACGGTGCTGGGATTGGTGTCGCTGGGGATGGGCGTGTCGATCGTGCCCGAGATGTGCGCGACGGCGGACGCGACGACCGCACGCGTGTATCTGCCCATCGCGAGGGATTGCCCCGAGCGCGAGATCGCGCTGGCGTGGCGGAAGGGTCGGAGTCGTTCGAGTTCGGCGCTCCGGGCCGCGGAACTGCTGCGAGCGGCGATTGGATCTGCGAAGGAAAAACGGCTCAAGCCGCGTTTCCGCGGCGAGCCATAAGCGAGAGATGGAGATGATGTCGGTGGGGGTCCCGACTGTGGCGGATCAGCGGCGGCGGCGGATGCCGGCGATGCCCGCGAGTCCGAGGACCGCGGCGGCGCCGGGGGCCGGAACCATGATCAGATCGATCGTGATGCCGGTGAACGAGTTCCCGCCGTTGAAGGTGTCGGTGAGGGAAATCTCGACCGACTCGGTGGTCAGGATGGAGCCGCCGAAGAAATAGGTCGTGGAGTAGGTGCCCGGCGCGGAGGAGCCGGAACCGTCGAACGACCAGATCATGTCGGGGGCGCCGCCCAGGCGGCCCATGCCGCCGAAGGTGCCGCCGAGGTTGACGAAGGTGGTGCCGACGAAGTCGACGCGCATGGCGGCGTCGGAGGCCCACGAAGCGTCGTCAACGGACTCGTCGTAGTCGAAGGTGACGGTGAACCCGATGATCGGGGTGCCTTCAGTGCTGGTGAGCACCTTGGACATGAAGAGCGGATCGTCAGCATCGGTCCCGGACGCGTGGACCGGGAAGATGGCGCCGCCGAATTTCAGAGTCTCAGTGATGCCGGAGAACGCGGCTCCGGACAATCCACAGAGTGCAACGCATGCGATAGCAGAACGCAACATCTCTATCCCTCCAAGTTGTCCCTCGCCGAGCCTGTTTTCCCCACAGCGGCGAGAGCGTGTGTTTCTTAACGAGTACAGCGTACCGAGCCGCGCGGGGAATGCAAGACCTAAACCCCCGAAAATCGGGCGGTTCGGCGTCCGGTGGGGTCATTACTGGTGATCTTATTGGGTCTGACCGGCCCTCAGACGCCGGAAATGGGGGTGCC
>CAYGLT010000049.1:0-17456 GCA_964350875.1 uncultured Phycisphaeraceae bacterium
CGAGGTCGTAGGCACGCTCGCCGTCGATGTGCACGGCGGAGTAGGTGGGGGGGCGCTGCTCGATCTCGCCGACGAAGCGGTCGCACGCCGCGCGGAGGTCGTCGAGGGTCGGAATGTTCGTGACGGCCACGGGGACGGGCTCGGTCTCGAGGTCGTCGCTGGGCGAGAGGACGGAGAGGTCCACCTCGGCGAGGTACTCCTTCTCGGTGGCCATGAGGGCTTCGATCTGCTTCGTGGCCTTGCCCAGGCAGAGCACCAGCACCCCCGTTGCCAGGGGGTCGAGGGTCCCGGCGTGGCCGACCTTCGCGCCTCCCGTGCGATGACGGACGCGGGCGACGGCCTGCGCGGAAGTCATGCGCAGGGGTTTGTCGACGACGAGCACGCCGTTCAGGTCTGGTCTCAGGTTCTTGCGTCCGCGACTCACGGCGGATTCTTGTCGTCATGGGACGACTAGGCGCAGAATCGGCGTATCGAATCTGGGGAAAGCGAGGGGAAATTTCCGGACTGCTTGCGTTCGTGCGCTCGTATAAGCACACGGTCAGGCACTTTCTTCGGAGGTCGCATGCAGAACATCGACTGGCTCTCCCTCGCGCTCGGGTTCGCGCTGTTGGTCACGGGTCTCTGGCTCGCGATCAGGTTCCGGGAGGACGAGCGCGACGCGAATATCCATTACATCTACACGCTCGCGTTTGCGCTGGGAGTCGGGTTCCTCGCGGCGTTCATCCCGGGCGCGCTGGGTGTCGACACGGATCTGACCGGCCTCACGATCCGGGCGTCCGGCGGGCTCGGCGCGTTCGTGCTCACGGTGGTGATCTTTTATTTCCTGCAGACGCGTCGCGCGATCGCGCGGGTTCGCGAGTATGCGGCGCTTCGCACGCGGCGCAGCGCGGGGGTGATGAGCGACTGCTCCACGGTCCCGAACTGCAACAACGATCCGGTGGTGATCTGCACGAGTCTGCCCAACACGATCGGCAGCCCGTTCGACCTGGGGTGTCGCGACCTGACCGAGGTGCTGTGCCTCGCGGTCGTGCGGTACATGGAGGAGTACAACCGCACGAAGAACGCGGCGGGGGGGGCCACGCTCCCTGCCGAACTCAACGATTGGAAGCAGTGGGCGAAGGGGCTCTCGGGCAAGCCGGGGTTGCCGGGCTGTCTCGATCTGTCGGTCGTCACACGCACGCTGGGGAACAGCATGTGGGTTGATCTCTCGACGGTCTCGCCCGCGACCCCGGACAACCTGGCGGCTGCGCGGTACACGAACCGCATCTCGACGGCGATCGAGTCGTTCGGCAGCGATGTGATGAGTTTCAACATCGATGACTGGCACGACGAATGAACTCTCGGGCGTACGCGACGGGTCGCTCGTGCGGCCGGTTCGCTCACAACGGTGACCTGGATCAAAGGAGCATCCCTTGCCGAACTGCAACAACAGGCCGATCAGCGTCGACACGAGTCTGCCCACGAACGGTTCACTCCCTGTCCCGAGCGCCGGGCTGACGACATTCGACACCGAGTGCCGCGAACTCGCCGAGGCGATGTGCAAGGCGGTGATCCGCGCGATGGAGCAGTACCGGGTCTCGATGATCGCGAAGTACGCCGGAAGCGGCGACGATCCCGAGGTCCCGACGCTCCTCACGGCGTGGAAGAACAAGGCCATGTCCGGGGCTGGGCTCCCGGACTGCCTCGACCCCGAGCAGGTTCTGACGGGGGTGTCCGACAGCATGCAGCCCGAGACCGCGAACCTGACGGGCCAGGCCCTCCTGACGGGGACATTCAACAACCGCACCTACGACGCGGTCCAGACCTTCGGATCGCAGTTGACATCCTTCGATATCGACGACTGGCACGACGAGTGATCCGTCATTGCGCGGCGGCGCTGCCGCGTTTCTCGTTGACCAGGGCGTGAGTTTCACGCAGGGTCCGCACGCTGGCGGCGCCGACGCGGTCGTCCCCGTGCAAGGCGAGGAGCGCATCGGCGCGCTGCAGATCGTTGTCGCTCTTCTCGTCGTCGGAGCACCGCGCGCGGACGGCGAGGAGACGGACGAGGGTCGGCTCGTCACCGCCGTAGGCGGCCTCGACGGCGCGGATGCAGTCGTCGAGGGTGGAGAGGGCTCGCTCCACCTCGCCCAGCGCGAGCAGGGCGGTGGCGCTGTTCGCTGCGACGACGGTCGCGCGGGGATGATCGAGCCCCATGTATTCTTTCGCGAGGTCGAGGGCCTGCGTGTGCCAGTCGGACGCGAGGCGCATGTCGCCGACGGCTTCGGCAGCCTGCGCCGCGTTGTGAAGAAGCCGGATCCGCTGTTCGGGCGCCATATCGACCGCGGCCGAACGGGACCGGCGCAACGCGTCCTTCGCGATGGACACGGCTTCGGCGGGTTTCCCGTTGTCGATCAGGAGCGAGATCAGATCGCTCTGGATCTGGATGGCGAGCGGGTCGTTCGAACCGAGGAGCGTGGTGGCGCGGCTGAGGAGGATGGTGTAGAGCGTCTCGGCCTGTTGTGTGTTGCCGATGCGGCGTTCGAGTATCGCGATTCCCCGGTCGAGTTGGAGAAGACGCTCGGCGTCGTCCGGGTACGCCTCCGCGGTCCGCTCGCGGACATTGATGGCGAGGACCTTGGCCTCGTCGAAGCGGCGCAGATCGACGAAGAGCGTCATGCGCAGGTCGTCGACATCGAGAAGCAGGAGTTGCTCTTCCGGAGTGGGATCGACGCTGAGGTCCGCGCGGGTGCGATCGGAGATCTCGAGCGCGCGCTCGAATTGTCCGTTGTCCTCCATGGCGGTGGCGATCGTGTGCCGCACCTGATTGACGAAGTAGCGGTCGCCGGTGTCTGTGGGTATCCGCTTGAGGGCGTGCTCGAGGACTTCCTGCTGGGTCGCGTTGCGGCCCAGTTGTGCGGGAGTCCTGAGCAGGAGCACCTCGTTGAAATACTCGAGCGCCTGGTTGCGCGCGGTGGCGGTCTTCGCGGCGCGTGCGGCTTCGGCCTCGGCGAGTTTCGATTGTTCCAGCGCGAAGTACAGCATCCCGAAGGTGCCGATCAGGCCGAGCATCAGGACGACCGCGACGGCGCTCGTCGCGATGACGGCGCCGCGGTTGCGCCGAGTGAACTTCTTCAGCCGGTACAGCCGCGATTCGGGGGCGGCGTCGAGCGGTTCACCGTTGAGGTATCGGCGGATGTCGCGGCCGAGTTCTGACGCGGTGGTGTAGCGATCGGAGCGGTCCGGGCGGAGCGCCTTGAGCGGTATCCACTCGAGTTCCCTCGAGAGTTGGCGGAGCAGGCCCTCGCGCTCTTCGCGCCGCTGCCTCGCGATGATGGAGCAGGTGTCGGCGTCGGCGGTGGAGAGGCGTGTGCTGGGTTTGGGCGCTTCCTCGTCGCGGGAATGTTTGCGCTGTGAGCGTCCGGCGGCGAAGTGACCCTGCTTCTCGAACGGGAGCATCCCGGCGAGGACCTCGTAGAGCACAACGCCAAGGGCGTAGACATCCGAGCGGGTGTCGATATCGGCGGACATCTCGGCCTGTTCGGGGCTCATGTAGTTGAGCGTGCCGATGATCTGTCCGACCTCGGTGAGCGCGTGCTTGCTGCCCAGCAGCGGGCTGAGCGCCTTGGCGACGCCGAAGTCGATGATCTTGGGAACGGGCCCGTTGTCTGAGTCAGTGACGAGGATGTTGGCGGGCTTGAGGTCACGGTGGATCACGCCCTTCTGGTGGGCGTGCTGGATGGCCTCGCACACGAGGGTGAAGAGGTCGAGGCGCTGACGGATGGTGAGCCGGTTGCGATCGCAATACGCGGTGATGGGGTCGCCGCTGACATAGTCGGTGACGAAGTAGGGTCGGCCGCTGGGCGAGGTTCCGGCGTCCTTGACCTGCGCGATGTGGGGGTGATCCATGAGCGCGAGCGCCTGACGCTCCTGCTCGAACCGCGCGACCACCGACTCGGATTCCATCCCGGGCTTGATGATCTTGATGGCGACGCGCTGGACGATGGGCTCGCGGCGCTCGGCGAGCCATACGACGCCGAAGCTCCCCTCGCCCACGATTTTGAGGAGGATGTAGGGGCCGACGCGGTCGCCGGGGGCCTCGCGCACGCTGCCGAGTCCTCGGGGGGAGGCGCCCTGGGTGACGGCCTCGGAGCCGTCGTCGATGGGGTCAGGTTGGGCGTCTGTGTCGCTCATGCGATACCCCGTGGATCCCGCCGAGTACGCGTCGTCTGTGTTGCAGCGGCGCCGGGTGCGGGGGATGCCGCCGCGCGGACCGTCAGGACCGGGCCGCGGGCATGGTACACGCTGAACCGGGACGGTTGGGAGGGCTGGACGCCGGGCGAACCCCCAGATGCGCAAGATCTTGACGCGCGGCTGACAAATGATGGCCCCCTGCGTACCCTCTGCCTCGCTCGGCGCCGGGACTCGGCGGCCGCGCGGCACACCCCGGAGAGGTGTCCGAGAGGCTGAAGGAGCAGCACTGGAAATGCTGTATACGGGTAACCGTATCGGGGGTTCGAATCCCCCCCTCTCCGCTTGCAACGAAGAACGGCCCTCGGCGCGACCGGGGGCTGTTTTCGTTTCGGCCGGGGCAATCCCCGGTTGTGCCGGTTTCCGGATGATTCCGCGACGATTTTCCCGGGCCCGACGCGCAAAAATCTTGCCCATCGAGACGGGATCCATCTATTCTGGGGGCGGCGACCCGCTGTCCATGGTTGATAGGGGTACGCCGAGTTTCTTACTGAGAGGAAGACCATGTCTCAGAATCTGATTGCTGCCGCTTGCGCTGTCGCGTGCCTTGCCGGAGCCGCCTCGGCGGAGATCGTCCGTGTCGAGGTCACCGGCGAGTGGGACTTCGGGATGATCCGTTCGGGCGTCCTCAACGGCGTCAACTCCGGTCCCGCGTCGATGAGTTTCAATGTTGACTCCAATGTCTTCACCGACAGCACCAACTTCCCGACCCGCGGCTACCACATCATCGAGGACTCTTTCGATCTCACCCTTGACGGCATCAGCGTCGGCATGCCCGACCCGTACTGGCCCAACGGCGAGATCCCTCTCTTCATCCTGCGCAACAACGACCCCGCCGTTGACGGGTTCTTCCTCGGCTCGAATGTCGACGGCTTCCAGGACGGCGTGACCATCGACAACGCCGGCCTCATCGATCCCTTCCTCGGCGTGCTCTTCTCGGCCACCTACAACACCGATCCGATCCCCTCGCTCGACATCCTCGACGCGGTCGGCACCTACACCTTCGCCGGCCTGACCTCGTTCAACTGGGGCATCGACGACGCGGGCATCCAGCCCGCGGGCATGATCTTCGACCAGTTCACGATCAGCGTCGTCCCGGCTCCCGCTGGCGCGATGGTCCTGGCGCCCGCCGGGCTCCTGGCTCTCCGCCGCCGCCGCTGAATCGCGCGACGGTCCGGATAGACACTGATTCCTGATCCATCGGCCATCCGATGATCTCCGGCAGGGGGTCATCGGATGTGTCGTTTTTGAAGCGGTCAGTCGGAGCGACCGATGGGTAGCGTCCGGATTGCGGCGCGGCCTCGTGGTGAGGTCCGGGGCGGCGCAGGCGGTTTCGGTATACTCGGCGCAGTTCGTCGTTTCGCGAGAGATCCACCGCGGCCCGAGGGGGTCGTACGGTCACGGAGCCGCTTTGTGCAGACCTTGAATCTGATCGCCGGCAAGTGGGTGAAGGCCGACTCCGGCGCAACCTTTGATGTCCTCAACCCGGCGACCGACCAGGTCGTGGCCAAGGTTCCCGAGTGCGGCGCCGCCGAGACTCGTCGGGCGATCGACGCCGCGCACGAGGCGTTCCTGTCTTGGCGGGATGTCCCGGCCCACGAGCGCGCGGGGAAACTCCGCGCGCTGTTCGATCTGATGCGCCGGGACGCGGACCGGCTCGCGGATCTGATGACCGCCGAGCAGGGCAAGCCCCTCGCCGAGTCCAAGGGCGAGATCGGGTACGCGGCGTCGTTCATCGAATGGGCGGCGGAGGAAGCGAAGCGGATTTACGGAGAGACGATCGCCGCGAACTCGAAGGACAAGCGGATCCTCGCGATCCGTCAGCCGGTCGGCGTGTGCGCGATCATCACGCCCTGGAACTTCCCCTCGGCGATGATCACCCGGAAGATCGGCCCGGCGCTGGCGGCCGGGTGCACCGTGGTCATCAAGCCGGCGGAAGAGACGCCGCTCTCGGCGCTCGCGATCGGCGAACTGGCGATCGAAGCGGGCATCCCGGCGGGCGTGGTCAACATCGTCACGGGCGAAGCCAAAGACATCGGCGGCGAGCTGATGACGAACAAGAAGGTGCGCAAACTCTCGTTCACCGGCTCGACCGAGATCGGTCAGTTGCTGATGAAGCAGGCGTCGCAGAACCTTCTGCGGCTGTCGATGGAACTGGGCGGGCACGCGCCGTTCCTGGTGTTCGAGGACGCGGACATCGACAAGGCCGTCGCGGCCGCGATGGGTTCGAAGTTCCGCAACGGCGGGCAGACCTGCATCTGCCCGAACCGGTTCTCCGTGCACGAGAAGGTCTACGACGAATTCTGCGCGAAACTCGCCAAGAAGATCGAGGGCCTGAAGGTCGGCGAGGGCACGAAGCAGGGCGTGGATGTCGGCCCGATGATCAACGACGACGCGATGGCCAAGATCGAGTCGCATGTGGAAGACGCTCGTTCGAAGGGCGCGACGATCCCGGTGGGCGGCGCCCGCGAGAAGATCGGCGGGCTGGCCGACCGGTTCTACCGCCCGACGCTGATCCAGGGGCTGACCGACTCGATGCTCTGCGCCCGGGAGGAGACCTTCGGGCCGGTCGCGCCCGTGCGGAAGTTCTCGCGCGACGAGGAGGCCGTCGAGTGGGCGAACGACTCGGACTTCGGGCTGGCGTCGTACTTCTTCACGAGGGACGCGGCCCGGCTGATGCGCGTCGCCGAGCGTCTGGAGTTCGGGATCGTGGGCGCGAACGACGGCGCCCCCTCGACGGCGCAGGCGCCGTTCGGCGGGGTGAAGCACTCGGGTTTCGGCCGCGAGGGCGGCAAGTATGTCATGGACGAGTACACTTCCATCAAGTACATCTCGTGGGGGCTTTGAGCCGCCGGTGAGCGTGAAGTCAGGAGGACTGCTCGGATGAGTCGTTCGGAAGAACTGGTGCGTCGCCGCGACGCCGTCGTGTGCCCCGGAGTGAGCCGCGTGTCGACCCTGACCGCCGCGAGCGCGAAGGGCGCGATCATCACCGACATGGACGGCCGGGAGTACATCGACTTCGCGGGCGGCATCGGCGTGATGAACATCGGGCACTCGGACCCGGGCGTGGTGAAAGCGATCGCCGAGCAGTCGGCGAAACTCCAGCACACCTGCATCCATGTCGCGACCTACGAGCCGTATGTCGCGCTGTGCGAGGAGTTGGCGTCGCTGTTCCCGCACGGGCGCAACGGCGAGGCGACGAAGGTCGTGCTCGTGAACACGGGCGCCGAGGCGGTCGAGAACTCGATCAAGATCGCGCGGCAGGCGACCGGGCGCGACGCGGTGATCTGCTTCACCGGCGCGTTCCACGGGCGCACGCTGCTCTGCTCGACGCTGACCTCGAAGGTCGCCTACAAGCAGGGGTGCGGGCCGTTCGCGCCGGAGGTGTACCGCGTGCCGTTCCCGCGCGCGCTGGCGGGCGAGCGCTCGCTGAGCGAGGCGGAACTGGTGGAGCGTGAACTCGGTCGTCTGCGCGCGGCGTTCAAGGACACCGTGGCCGCGAGCGATGTCGCGGCGATCATCATCGAGCCGGTGCAGGGCGAGGGCGGGTTCTGCGTCGCGCCGCGCGGGTACCTTCAGGGCCTGCGGAAACTGTGCGATGAGCACGGCATCGTGCTGATCTTTGATGAAGTGCAGTCGGGCTTCTGCCGCACGGGCAAGTGGTCCGCGTACGAGCATTCGGGCGTGATCCCGGACCTTTCGACCTGGGCGAAGTCGATGGGCGGCGGGATGGTGATCTCGTCGGTGATCGGCACGGCCAAGATCATGGACAAGGTGACGCCCGGCACGCTGGGCGGGACCTACGGCGGCAACCCGGTGTCGTGCGCGGCGGCGCTGGCGGCGATCGAGTCGATGAAGAAACTCGATCTGAACGCGCGGGGCGCGGCGATCGGCAAGACGATCCGCTCGCGCTTCGAGGAACTGCGCAAGACGGTGAAGGCCGTGACCGAGGTGCGCGGTCTCGGCGCGATGGTCGCGCTGGAGATGTGCGAGGACGGGGACGAACTCCGCCCGGCGACCTCGATCGTGAAGAGCATCGCCGACGCGTGCCGCGAGCGCGGCGTGATCGTGATCGCGGCGGGCGTGCACAGCAATGTGATCCGCGTGCTCTCCCCGCTGGTGATCACGGATGAACAACTGAGCCGCGGGCTCGACATTTTGTGTGAAGAGATCGAGCGTCATGCCGGTTCCGCCCCGCGCCGAGTCGCGACGGCGTCTGCCTGAAGGAAGGGAATCCGTCCGTTATGCGTCCATACGCCATCGCAGGAATGCAACTCCATGTGTCGGGCCGCCAGTCGAACCTGGCGCACCTGACCGACCGTCTCGAGATGCTCATGCTTCTGTACCCGTGGGTGCAGATGGTGGTGATGAGCGAGTTGGCCACCTTCGGCGGGTGGACGGGCAACGCGTTGCCGTTCCCGAACGAGATCGAGGACACCTACAGGCGCCTCGCGGAGAAGCACAAGATCTGGCTGCTCCCCGGGTCGCTGTACGAGAAGACGCCCGAGGGCATTTACAACACGACGCCGGTGATCGATCCGGACGGGAATGTCGTGGCGCGGTACCGCAAGATGTTCCCGTTCATGCCCTATGAGGCGGGCGTGGAGCAGGGCACGGAGTTCTGCGTGTTCGATGTTCCCGATGTCGGCCGCTTCGGCGTGAGCATCTGCTACGACATGTGGTTCCCGGAGACCTCGCGCTCGCTGGCGGCGATGGGCGCGGAGGTGATCCTCCACCCGACGCTGACGCCGAGCATCGATCGTGATGTCGAACTCGCGATCGCGAAGGCGACGGCGGCGACGAATCAGTGCTTCGTGATCGACATCAACGGCGTGGGCGACGGCGGCAACGGTCGATCGATCCTGGTCGCGCCGTCGGGCGATGTGCTGTACGAGGCGGGCAGCGGCGAGGAACTGCTGCCCATCGAGATCGACCTGGAGCGCGTGCGCCGCTCGCGCGAGGTCGGGCTGAAGGGCCTCGGCCAGCCGCTCAAGAGTTTCCGTGACCGCAAGGTGGACTTCGATGTGTACAAGCGCGGGACGCCCGCGACGGCGTACCTCGACACGCTCGGGCCGCTGGAGAAGATGGCGCGCGGTTCGCGCGCGGGCATCGGCGTGAGTCTGCCCTACGGGAGCGCGGCGAAGACGCCTCCCGCGCAGGCTGACGCGCCGGCCGCGCCTCCCGCGGCGCCGCTGGATCCTGCGCCCGCGCAGCCGTATCAGGCGCCCGCGCCGCCGCTGGGGGGGCTGGGATGAGCCCACCTCCCAAGCGAGACGACGGCGGGGGAGTGCGCCAGTACAACGCGCCGCAGTTGCGCATGGACACCTGGAACGAACTGCAGGTGCGTGTCTCGTGGCTGAAGGAGTACGCGCGGAGCGGGAAAGACCCGGCAGAGCCGCGTGCGCTGGTGGCGGAATCCCTCGCGGTGCTCAAGCAACTCGAGCGGTACTGGGCGTTCCCGGGCCACCTTCGGATGGATGAACTCCAGCGTCTGTTCGAACGCAACGACTTCGGCGAACTCGCCGAGGAAGTCGGCGAGGTTGCGCGGCTGCTGGTCGGCGACGCGTACCGCGAGCGCGGCGGCGCAACGCAGGACACCCCCGGCGCCATCTCACGCCGGGACGCACGCTCGCACGGCGGGCGCGAGCGCGAGGAGAAACGCGGGCGCGGCAAGCCGTACTTCGAGGTGCTGTTCGTCGACGGGATGGACGCGTATGACGCGGAGGATCTGCGCGAGGGTTTCGCGGATTGTCGTCGCGATTCGGACGAGTTCATCTACGATGTCGTGACCGCGCCGAGTCTGGAGGACGCGCTGATCGCGGTGCTGTTCAACCCGACGATTCAGGCGGTGTTCCTGCGGTACAACTACTCGTTCAAGAGCGAGATCACGCACCCGGCGCTCCGGCGGTACCTCGAGGTGCTGGAGCACGAGAAGTTCCCGGTGTGCTTCGGGGTGGACCGCAGCGTCGAGTTGTCGAAACTGCTGAGGCGACTGCGGCCGGAGCTGGACCTGTACCTCGTGACGGACACGCCGCTGGACCGGGTGGCGGGGAATCTGGGGAGCGAGTTCCGCCGCGCGTTCTACCGGCTCGAGCAGTACATGGAGCAGCACCTCACGATCCTGAAGGGCGTGAGGTCGCGGTTCGAGGCGCCGTTCTTCGAGGCGTTGCGCCGGTACAGCGCGAAACCGACGGGCGTGTTCCACGCGTTGCCGATCGCGCGCGGGAAATCGATGACCAGTTCGCACTGGGCGCGCGATCTGCTGGACTTCTACGGGCCGAACATCTTTCTGGCGGAGACCTCGGCGACGAGCGGCGGGCTGGATTCGCTCCTGCAGCCGCGCGGGCCGATCAAGCGCGCGCAGGATATGGCGGCGCGGGCGTTCGGCGCGCGCGAGACTTTCTTCGTCACCAACGGCACCTCGACGGCGAACAAGATCGTTCTGCAGGCGCTGGTGCAGCCCGGCGACATCGTGCTGATCGACCGCGACTGTCACAAGTCGCACCATTACGGGATCGTGCTGGCCGGCGCCCACCCGGTGTACCTGGATTCGTACCCGCTGCAGCAGTACTCGATGTACGGCGCGGTTCCGATCACGGAGATCGAGGAGCGCCTGCACGAGTTGAAAGCGGCGGGCAAGCTCGACAAGGTCAGAATGCTTCTCCTGACCAACTGCACCTTCGACGGGGTGACCTACGACCCGGAGATGGTCATGCGCCGGGTGCTGGCGATCAAGCCGGACATGATCTTCCTGTGGGACGAGGCGTGGTTCGGCTTTGCGCGGTTCAACCCGACACTGCGCCGGCGCACGGCGATGGACTCGGCGCACCGCCTGCGCTCGATGTTCAAGAGTTCGGAGTATCGCGAGAAATACGCGAGGGCTCGGGCGGAGAACTCGCCCGAGTTCGCGTCGATGCCCGACCCGGAGCACGCGCGGGTTCGTGTGTACGCCACGCAATCGACGCACAAGACGCTGACCTCGCTCCGCCAGGGGTCGATGATCCATGTGTACGACGAGGACTTCGAGCAGAAGGTGAGCGACTCGTTCCACGAGGCGTTCATGACGCACACCTCGACCTCGCCCAACTACCAGATCCTCGCGTCGCTCGATGTCGGTCGTCGTCAGGTAGAGATGGAGGGGTACGAACTGGTCGAGGCGACGATCGGCCTCTCGATGATCCTGCGCGAACGCGTGCGCGAGCACCCGGCGATCCAGCGGTTCTTCTCGGTGCTGCGCCCCGCGGACATGATCCCGGCGGAGCACCGCGCGTCGGGGCTGGAGTTCTACTACGACTCCGAGTTGGGCTGGGGGAAGATGGACCGCGCGTGGCGGATGGACGAGTTCACGCTCGACCCGACGCGCGTCACGCTCCATGTCGCGGCGACGGGTCTCGACGGCGATCAGTTCCGCCATCATCTGATGGACCGCTTCGACATCCAGATCAACAAGACCTCGCGGAACACCGCGCTCTTCCTCCCGAACATCGGGACGACGCGCGGCGACATCGCGTACCTGATCGAGGTGCTGGCGAACATCTCGCGCGAGGTGGAGGACCGGCTGTCGACAGAGAGCGCGTCGGGGCTGTCGATGCACACGGCGCGTGTGGATTCGCTGCTCGACGGGCCTCCCTTGCCGAACTTCAGCCGGTTCCACCCGGCGTTCCAGCCCGACGGGGGCGTGACGCCCGAGGGCGACCTGCGCAAGGCGTTCTTCCTTGCGTACGACGATGTGAACATCGACTGGGTGCGGATCACGCGCGACACGCTGCGCGCGATCGAGGGCGGGCGCCAGTTCGTGTCGGCGGGGTTCATCATCCCGTACCCGCCCGGGTTCCCGGTGCTGGTGCCCGGCCAGGTGGTGAGCCCGGAGATCATCAGTTACCTGCTGGCCCTGGATGTGAAAGAGATCCACGGGTATCACCCGAACTACGGCATGCGCGTGTTCACGGAACGCGCGCTGGCGCAGGCGGAATCACGGCGCGTTCGCGCGGCCACGCTTTGAGAGGGAGAGTGTCATGGGAGTGGGCAAGATCACGGACGCCGCGACGCAGATGAACGAGCAGGCCGCGTCGGGCTCGAAGAAACTGGGCAAGCCGCTGGTGTCGGACCTTGCTCCGACGAAGCGCGCGAAGAAGCTGCGCGGCATCTCGGATGTGCGCCGGTTCTTCTATCGAAACGACGAGCCGATCTACTTCATCAGCGCCACCCCGTTCAACCTGCTGGGCATGGACGAGTGGGTGCGCAACTTCACCTTCATCAACGCGATCGACTGCTTCGACGGCGAGCACCCGAATGTGTTCGTGCCCCCGGAGATCGAGCACGAGCCGTTCACCTCGATCGAGGACATCGTGAACTACCTGCTGAGCCACCCGGCGGTGCGGGAGTTCATCCGCGAGCGGGGTCCGGGCGGCAAGGCGGCGTTCCTGATGTTCGACGAGCGGACCGAGGAACTGTGCGCCGAGTTGGGGCTCAAGGTCTGCTTCCCGGCGGCGGCCCTGCGCAACGCGGTGGACGACAAGGTCGAGACCACGCGCATCGCCGAGCGGGCCAAGGTGAAGTGTGTCCCCAATGTGCTGGCGAAGGTGGACTCGTACGAGACGCTTCGGCGCGTCTCGAAGAAACTGGGCGACGATCTGGTGATCCAGACGGCGTACGGCGACTCGGGGCACACGACCTTCTTCGTGTCGGATGAGGCGGACTTCAAGAAGCACGAGGAGGAGATCGTCGAGGCGCCGGAAGTGAAGATCATGAAGCGCATCCGTTGCCGCGGCTCGGCGATCGAGGCGTGCGTGACGAGGCACGGGACGATCTGCGGCCCGCTGATGACGGAACTGGTCGGATTCAAGGAGTTGACGCCGTACCGCGGCGGATGGTGCGGGAACGAGGTGTTCGCGGGCGCGTTCGACGCGAAGGTCCGGCGCAACGCGCGGAAGGCGACCATCGCGTTCGGCGAGGAACTTCGCGAGATGGGGTACCGCGGGTACTTCGAGTTGGACTTCCTGACCGACCTCGACAGCGGGAAGGTGTACCTGGGCGAGTGCAACCCGCGCATCACGGGCGCGAGTTCGATGACGAACCTCGCGGCGTTCGCGCACTCCGACGCGCCGCTGTTCGTGTTCCACCTGCTCGAGTGGATGCGCGTGAACCACGAGTACGACATCGACGAGTTGAATTCCCGGTGGGCGGACAAGCGGAACATCGACACATGGAGCCAACTGGTCGTCAAGCACACGCCCGACACGGTGGACCGGATCACGAAGGCGCCGAAGTCGGGCATCTGGGAGTTGGACGAGGACGGCGGCGGGATCAAGTTCCTGCGCTCGCAGATGCACCGGCGCACGGTGAATCATGAGAACCGCGCGTTCTGGCTGCGCATCGCGGGTGAGGGCGACTACCGGTACGAGGGCGCGGATCTGGGGATCCTCGTGAGCCCCGGGCGGTTCATGGACGACGATTTCCAGTTGACGCCGCGCGCGAAGAAGTGGATCGAGGGGATCCGCGCGCAGTACGCGGGCGAGGTCGTGCCCGATGCGCCGATCCCCGCGAACGATCCTGACTTCGGCGGGTTCAAACTGCTTTGAGTGTTCCGGCGATCGATCTGCGGCTGACCTTCCGCGCGATGTCGGAGCGGGACCCGGGTGATCGGCTCGTGGATGTCGTGTCGGCGTACTGGCCTGCGTACAGGCGGTGGATCGGGCGCTCGATCGAGGACCCGCTGGCGGACGCGGCCCGCGCGGAGGCGATGCTGCACGCGCACATGCCGGAGATGGTCCCGATCTTCGTGCGCTTGCGCGGGATGATCGGGCCGGATCCGCACGCGACGAAATTCTTCAGTCTGTGGAAGCCGCCCCCGGTGGTGCGCGGGTGTTCGCAGGCGGTGTGGACGGACGGGGTGGATTCGGCGCTGGTTCGGAATTACGACCACGCGCCGCATTTGTGCGACGGGATCGTGCTGAGGAGCGAGTGGGGGGGCGTGCCGACGGTGTCGGTGACCGACTGTCTGTGGGGCGCTCTGGACGGGGTGAACGAGTCGGGCTTGTGCGTGGCGCTGGCGTTCGGCGGGCGGCCCGTGGTGGGGGACGGGTTCGCGGCGTCGCTGGTGGCGCGGTACATCCTGCAGACCTGCGCGACGGTGCGCGAGGCGGCGCGGATCCTGGCGCGCGTGCCGGTGTTCATGGCGTACACCTTCGTGCTGCTCGACGCGCACGGGGAGTTCGTGACGGCGTACACGGCGCCGGACCGACCGACGGTGTTCGAGCCGTCGCGCGCGAGCGCGAATCATCAGCAGCGGATCGAATGGCCCGCGTATGCCAAGTTCGTGCACTCGACCGAACGGGAGACACGCATCCGGGCGGCGCTCTCCCAGCCCGGGGTGGAACTCGAGAGCGTGGTGGAGAAATTCATGCGTGCGCCGATCTTTCGTACGGATTACGAGCGGGGGTCGGGGACGATCTACACCTCGGTGTACGAGCCGTCGGCGCGATCGGTGGAAATGCGGTGGCCGAAGGAGCGCGCGTCGTTCGCGATCGAGTCGTTCGAGGAGCGAACGATCGAGGTCGCGTACGGCGGGTGAGGGCCGGTCACTCGGTGTGCTGCTCGTCGGCGCGTTCGAGTTTGAGGGGCTGCTTGAAGGTGAGCGTGCGGTAGGGGAAGGGGATCTCGATCCCGGCTTCGTCGAGCGCGGTCTTGATGGCCTCGACGACCTGGTCGCGCGAACGGCGCTGATCGATGGGGCGCGAGCCGGTCCACCAGGCGACCTCGAAGTTGATGGAACTGTCGGCGAATTCGTTGGCGAAGATCTCGACGGGGCGATCGTCGGAGACAGTGTCGCAGGCGGCGACGGCCTTGCGGATGACTTCGCGTGCGGGCGCGACGCGCTCGCCGTAGGCGATGCCGCACACGATGGACATGCGGCGGAGGTTCTGCGAGGTGAGGATGTCGACGGGGTTCTTGTAGATGGTGGCGTTGGGGACGATGACGAGGACGCCCTCAGTGGTGCGCAAGAGCGTGTTGCGCACGGTGATGTCCTCGACCCTGCCCATGAGGCCTTCGCATTCGATGAAGTCATCGACCTCGAAGGGGAAGCGCCAGAGGATGAGGATGCCGGCGAAGAAGTTCTCGAAGATGTCCTTGAAGGCGAGGCCGATGGCGAGCGAGCCGATGCCGAGGGCGGCGAGCGCGTCCTTGGGGGAGAGGTCGGGGAAGACGACCATCGCGGCGAGCATGAGCCCGGCGGTCCAGACCGCGATCGAGGCGAAACGCGACGCGAGGTCTTTGAGCGATCGGCGGACGGAGACGCGGCCCATGGCCTTCCGAGCGGATCGCTTGACGAGCCACGCGACGACGCCGGTCGCGAGGACGATGAAGATTCCGACGATGATGAAGGGGAGGTGCCCGAGGAAGCCGAGCCAGACATCGTGGAGGGTGTCGAGAAGAACATTCGACGCTTCTTCGAAGGAGACATCGGAGAGGTCGTCGATCTCCGCGGCCGGGCGTTCCTCCGGCGCCTCGGCCCGTGATGTTGGGGTGGGCGGCGTCATTTCGGCCACTCTACCCCAATCGAGCGGGTCCTGATAGACTATGTTTCTGATGACGGTCCTTTGTCGCTGCCAACACCAGCCCCGTGGAGAGTTCACGATGCGCTCGAGCCAGTCCCCGTTCATGTCCATCGGCGCCGCCCGTTTCGGCGTCGCCGCGTTGCTGCTCGCCGGAACCGCGTGCGTGGCGCTCGTCGCTCCGGGTCGCACGATCGCGCAGGACTCCAAGGATCTCGGGAGCCCGGCGGATCAGGGGTACGCGATCGGGTACGACCTTGGTCGCGACATCGCCGCGCAGTTGAAAGAGGACGGCGTGTCGGCGGATCACGCTGCGCTGGTGAAGGGCTTCTCCGACGCGATCAACGGTCGGAACAGTTCGATGGACGACGCGAAGATGGAGATGGTGCTGACGGGCATCCAGCGTCAGGTGGCCGAGGTCGCGGCGCGTGAGCGGTACCAGAACGATCCTGTGTTCCGCGCGCTGGCGGACAAGAACAAGGCGGAGGGCGACGCGTTCCGTCAGGCGTTCGCGCGTCGTGACGGCGCGATGACGCTCCCGAGCGGCGTGATCACGAGCGTGATCCGCGAGGGCACGGGCGAGCGCGTCGGCGACGCTGACATGGTCGTCGCGAACTTCGTCGCGATGCTGACGGACGGGACCGAGTTCGCGCGTGGTCGCGGCAAGGAGTTCAAGGTCTCGACGCTGCTCCCCGGCGCGCAGGACTTCGTGCGGAACATGCGGGTCGGTGAGCGCGCGTATGTCGCGATCCCGCCCGAGCGTGCGCACGCGCTCGCGGGCAAGGTGGGCGAGGTCGGTCCGAACGAGACGATCGTGCTCGATGTCGAGATCGTGGAAGTCGAGCGCTGAACCCCGGGAGCAATCGATGATTTCTCGAACAGGACATCTCACGCGTACCCGGGCGCTGCTTGCGGCGGTCGTCGTGGTCGGCGCGGCGGCGATCCCCGGCGTGGCGCACGCGCTCCAACAGCAGGTCGTGGGCGGGCACGCGCTCGACGCGAACCTGCAGGTCGACGGCTCGGGCTTCAATACGGCGCGGGCGAGCAACCGCGTGGGCGGCTTGCAGAGCAACGCGTACGCGGCGCGGCGGGAGTACGGCGGTCGCGGCTCGGGGCTTTCTGCGCAGTCGTACCGGCCGGGCGGGTACCGCTCGCACGGTTCACGCTCGTACGGGGTGGATTCCCGGTACCAGTCTGGCGGGTACACGCTCCAGGGCAGTTCCGGCGCGTTCACCAGCGGCAATCAGGGACGCGGCAGCGGTCGTGTTGATCCGCTGCGCAACTCGCAATACAGCGTGCTGCAGACCGGAGCGTATGTCGAGCGCGGCGCGATCCCCGGCGGCGGGCGATCGGCGGCGACGGCGTACGGCATGACCACGCCCAAGCCGAACCGTCAGGCGTATCGGATGTCGGGCGGGCGCGTGCCTTCGACGGGCCTGACCTCGACGCGGTACAGCGTCGCGCGGCATCGCTGAGCGTGCGTCATTCCGCGGCGGGTTCGTCGCGGACTTCGATGACGGCGCCTTCGTCGTTGTAGATGTAGGTTTTGGATGCGTCCTCGTCGGCGCAGCGTTTGTGCGCGCCGTCGCAGAAGGGGAACTTTCGCGAGAGACCGCAGCCGCAGACGAAGATGGGCTTGTCCTGTGGTTCGACTTTGATGGGGCCGGCGGCGTG